>DWVD01000117.1 GCA_019120395.1 Candidatus Gemmiger faecigallinarum | reverse complement strand
GCCCAGGGTGCAGATGGTCAGCACCTGGGTCTGGCCGCGGGTGAACATGCCGGAGCCGTGCACGCGGGGCAGGATGCCGACCTCGGCGGCCAGCGGGCGGATCTCGTTGATGCCGCGGCCGTCCACGCGCTTGCCCTCATCCAGCAGCCAGCGGCGGACCACCTGCTTCTGCATCTTGTAGCTGATATAATCCAGGGTAGCGGCGTCCAGCTCCGGGTGCTCCTCGGCGATCTTGTCCATGATGGGCAGCAGGGCGGCGTCGCGGACGTTCTTGTCGTCGGTGTCCATGGCGGCCTTGAACTCGTCCAGGTGCTTTGCCTTGACGTCGGCCAGCAGCTCCATGTCCAAATCGGCGGACTGGAAGTCCACCTTGGGCTTGCCGATCTCGGCGACGATGGAGTTGATGAAGGCCAGCATCTTCTTGATCTCGGCATGGCCGGCCTTGATGGCGGCCATCATGGTGTCCTCGTCCACCTCGTTGGCGCCGGCCTCGATCATGACGATCTTTTCCTCAGAGGCGGCCAGGGTCAGGGCCAGGTCGCTCTTTTCCCGCTGCTCGGCAGTGGGGTTCAGCACGATCTCACCGTCCACCAGGCCCACCTGCACGCCGCCGATGGGGCCGCGCCAGGGGATGTCCGACATGGCGATGACCAGCGACGCGCCGTTCATGCCGGCGATCTCGGGGGAATTGTCCGGGTCCAGGCTCATCACCGTCATGGTGACGCAGACGTCGTTGCGCATCTCCTTGGGGAACAGCGGGCGGATGGGGCGGTCCACCACGCGGGAGTTGAGGATGGCATGCTCGCCGGGGCGGCCCTCGCGGCGCATAAAGCTGCCGGGGATGCGGCCTGCGGCGTAGAGCTTCTCCTCAAACTCGACGCTCAGGGGGAAGAAGTCGATGCCCTCGCGGGGCTTCTCGCTCATGGTGACGTTGCACAGCACGCAGGTCTCGCCGTAGCGGATCATCGCGCTGCCGTTGGACAGACCGCACATCTTGCCGGTCTCGACCACAAACGGGCGGCCCGCAAAGGTGGTCTCAAACTTGCGGTAGTTGGGGAAGGTTTCCTTGCGGGATGCAAATTCCAGTGCCATTCGGGGTTCCTCCTTGAAAATTTGGATGTCTTGCCGCAGGGTCAGCTGCGGCGCTGTATGCCATGGAGCCGCATCTCGGTCTTGAGCAATAAATCCAGTGGCCGACCCGGCCGAGGGGGGTCAGACATTCGATTTACTGCGCAAAACATCGGGGCTGCCGCTCCGGTATCCGAAAGAAAACAGAAGGGGAACATCGCAGGCGGACTGCGGCGGCAAAACCGCTGCCGCCCTTGAACGCCTGTGCAAAATAAAAAGCGGGCAGAGCGCATATCGTGCGCTCTGCCCAGCGTTTTGCAAGATTACTTGCGCAGACCCAGCTCAGCGATCAGGGCGCGGTAACGATTGATGTCCTTCTTCTGCAGATAGGCCAGCAGGTTACGGCGGCGGCCGACCATCTTGAACAGACCGCGGCGGCTGTGGTTGTCGTGCTTGTTGGTCTTGAGATGCTCCGTCAGGTGGTTGATCCGGGCGGTCAGCAGTGCGACCTGGACCTCCGGGGAACCGGTGTCGCCTTCGTGGATCGCGGCTTTTTCGATGATAGCCTTCTTGTCTTGCATGATACATACCTCTCTTTTGAAGAAATTTGCCGTCGGCGCAGCAGGGGGCAGCAAGGTTCCCTTTCGCGGCAGGGTCTGCCGCAGGGCGTACACCCGAAGCCGGGCCGCGGTAGCGTTTCTGATTATAGCACAGGGCCGCCGGTTTTACAAGCGGTAATTTGCGCAATTTTTGCCCCATATTTTTGGCAGATGCAACAATCGGCGTTCCTCTCCCCCGCCGCCCCGGCTTACTGTTCGGTGCGCGCCGCAAAATACGCCTGGCTTTGGCGGGCGGCGTCCCGAATCAGGTCGCTGAGCGCCTGCATCGAGTCAAACTTGCGGATGGGGCAGAGATACCGGTGGAACTCCAGCCGGGGGCGCCGGCCGTAGACGTCGCCGGAGAAATCCGGCACGTAGGTCTCGCAGGTGATGGGCGCGCCGGCCGCGTCCACGGTGGGGCGGCGGCCGATGCCGGTGGCCGAAGGATACCAGCGGCCGTCCAGCCAGATGCGGGTGAGATAGACGCCGCAGCCCGGCTCCAGCGCGCCGGCGGGGTAATTCTGGTTGATGGTGGGGGTGCCCAGCCGGGAGGTACCCACATGCTTGCCGTGGCCCACCGGCCAGTCGATGGCGTAGGGCTGGCCCAGCATGGCGTTGGCGTCCTGGATGCGGCAGTCCTCCAGCGCGGCGCGGATGCGGGTGGAGGAAACGACCTGCCCCTGGTACTGCGCCATCTCGACCACGCGGGTCTCGATGCCATGGGCGGCGCACAGCGCCTGCAGCAGCGCCACGTTGCCGGCGGCCTTTGCGCCGAAGGTAAAGTTGTCCCCGCAGAACACCGCTCTGGCCGAAAAGCAGCCCACCAGCACCTTCCGGACGAAATCCTCCGGCGAGAGGGCGCAGAAATCGGCAAAGGGGGCCTCCTGGTATTCGGTGATGCCCAGCTCCGCCACCCGGCGGTGCTTCTCCCGGTCGGGGAAGATGCGCCCGCCCTTGAGGGGGTGGTCCGCCGGCAGCGAGAAGGTGAACGCCGCCGCGGTCAGCCCGTGGGCGGCGGCATAGTCCACCGCCGCCCCCAGCACCGCCCGGTGGCCCAGGTGGACGCCGTCAAAAAAGCCCAGCGCCACCGCGCTGCCATGGGGCGCGTCGATGGGGGCAAGCGTGGTCAAGATGTGCATGCGGTCAATCCCCTTCCCTCTCGCAGAACAGTTTTTCGACGTTCAGCACGCCGCCCGCCACCACGGCCAGGCCAAGGAAGCGGCCGGCCTCGTCATAGACGCGGTAGCGGCCGTCGGCGGCCGGGTAGCGGCTGGTGGGGCAGCCGTTGAACAGATGCCGCCGGACGCCGTCGCTGACGGTGAGGGCCGGCAGCGACGGGAAGGCCGCGTCCACATCCAGCACCCAGTCCTCCGCCCTGCCCTCCGCTGCGGCCTGCAAGATCTCCGGCAGCGTGTGGGCCTGCCCGATGGCAAAAGCCCCGGCGCGGGTGCGGCGCAGTGCGCTTAAGGTGGCGGGCAGGCCCATCGCTTTGCCGATGTCCTCGGCCAGGGTGCGGATGTAGGTGCCCTTGGAGCAGGATACCCGCAGGCGGTACTCGTCCTTTGCGGGACTGCCCAGATAGTCAATGGCGTACACCGTGATGGCGCGCGGGGCGCGCTCCACCGTTTTGCCGGCGCGGGCCGCCTTGTACAGCGGCTGGCCGTTCACCTTCACCGCCGAGTACATGGGCGGCAGCTGGGACAGCGTGCCGGTAAACTGCGGCAGCACCGCAAGCAGCTCGCTTTCCCCCGCCGTGACGGGGGCGGTTTCCAGCACCGTGCCGGTGATGTCGCCGGTGTCGGTGGCAAGGCCCAGGCGGATGGTTGCCTCGTAGGTTTTATCGTGGTCGGGCTGGCGGTCGACAGCGGCGGTGGCTCTGCCGATAAACACAGCGAGCACGCCGGTGGCCATAGGGTCCAGCGTGCCCGAATGTCCCAGTTTCCGCGTGCCCAAAGCGCCGCGCAGCTTGGCCAGCACATCGAAGCTGGTCCAGCCGGCGGGCTTGTCGACAAGCAAAATACCGTTTTTCATTTTCAATTCCCGAATGTGGGAAAGCCGGTCTGCCGGGGCTGTGTTCCGCCCCGGGCAAACCCGGCTCCCGTTTGTATTGGTCAGTGCCGGGGCTCGGCTTCCGCATCCTGGCGGGCCAGCTCCTTTTCGACTTCCTGCAAAATGGCGCGCTTGGCGTTGTCCAGGTTGCCGCTGATCTCACAGCCGGCGGCGCGGGCATGGCCGCCGCCGCCCAGCCGTCGCGCGATGGCGCAGGCGTCGTAGCTGCGGGAGGTGCGCACACTGATCTTGAAGCTGCCGTCCGGCTGCTGGCGCAGCGTCAGGCCCACGTCCACCCCCTCGATGGAGCGGGGCAGGCTGGTCAGGTCCTCCAGCTCGGCGTTGGCCACGCCGGTCTGCAGGATCTGGTCGCGGGTCAGGCAGATCATGGCGCAGCGGCCGCCGCAATAGTATTCCAGGCTTTCCAGCGCCTCGCGCTCGGCCTCGATACGGCTGCGGCTGCGGCACTCGAACAAAATCTCGTTCAGGCGGCCGATGTCGGCCCCCGCCTCGATCAGCCGCGCCGCCATGCGGTGGGTCTGCGCCGTGGTGCTGGTAAAGCGGAAGCAGCCGGTGTCGGTGGCCAGGCCGGTGTACAGGCAGGCGGCGATCTGCGGGGTCAGCGGCACGCCCAGATTGTCCGGGATCAGCTCGGTCAAGATCTCGCAGACGGCGGCAGCCTGAGGCTCCACCAGGGTGGCGTAGGCGTAGCCCGCATTGGAGCCGTGGTGGTCGATGCACAAATTGGCCCGCCGGACATAATCCTGAACGTTGTTGTTCTCGCCGAACAGCTGGATGCTGGCAACGTCCACCGCCACCACAAAGGCAGGCTCAAAGCTGCCGTCGTACCAGGTGATGTCCAGGTAATTGTACATCTTGGGGATGGGGTCGCTGCAAAGCACCGCGGCGGTCTTGCCCAGCGCCTGAAGCGCAAGGCAAAGTCCGGTGGCGCTGCCGATGGTGTCCCCGTCCGGGTTTTTGTGGCTGAGGATCAGGATATCATCGGCGGCACGCAGCCGTGTGGCAGCGGTCTGACGATCCACAGATTCGGTCATAGTGTGTTCCTCTTTTCTGCGTGCGCGGGGCCGGCCGCCGGCGCGGGCAAAGGCGTCTCCGCCCTGCCGGCCTCAGCTTTGGGCTGCCGGGCGTGGGAAAATCAGTCCGGCCCGGCGGCGCCCTCTTCCGGGGCCGCGGCCCCGTCGGCGGGCGCCGCGCCGTCCAGCTGTTTGAGCAACGCATTGATGTGCGCCGCATAGGCGGCGCCGTCGTCCGCGACAAAGACAAAGCGCGGCGCCTTGCGGATGTGCATGCGGCGGCTGACCTCAGTGCGGACGTGGCCGGCGGCACGGTTGAGGCCCTTGATGACCTCCTCCTCGCCGCCCTCGCGCCCCATGACGCTGACGTGGACCTTGGCCACGTCCAGATCGGGGGTAACGTCCAGCCGGGTCACGGTCAAAAGACCGCCGGTGACGCGGGGGTCCTTCATGTGGCTGATGATGTCGATCAGCTCACGCTTCATGTCCTGGGCCATGCGGCCCTGATTTTTGGTAGGCATTGCATGGGCCTCCTTTGGTCTGCTGATATGCTGTCTGCCCGCCGCGGCGCGGCGCGCCCGGCAAAAAGGCAGGGATCAATCGCGGTATTCCTCCAGCTTGAAGCACTCGAACACGTCGCCTTCCTTGATGTCGGCAAACTTGTTCAGGGTAATGCCGCACTCAAAGCCCTCGGCAACCTCTTTGGCGTCGTCCTTGAACCGCTTGAGCGAAGCGATGGAATCCTCGCAGATGACGATGCCGTCGCGGACCACGCGGATCTGGGCGTCGCGGGTGACCTTGCCGGAGGTGACGCGGCAGCCGGCGACGGTGCCGACAGAGGAGATCTTGTACACCTGGCGGACCTGCGCCTCGCCCAGGGCGACCTCGCGGATCTTGGGCGCCAGCATGCCCTTCATGGCGTCGGACACGTCGTTGATGGCGTCGTAGATGACGCGGTACATGCGCATTTCCACCTTGGCCTGCTCGGCCTCGGCCTTGGCCACGGCGTCAGGGCGGACGTTGAAGCCGATGATGATGGCGTTGGAAGCGTCGGCCAGCGAGACGTCGGACTTGCTGATGGCGCCCACGCCCGCATGGATGACCCGGACGCGGACCTCGTCGTTGGTCAGCTTCTCCAGACTCTGCTTGACGGCCTCGGCGGAGCCCTGCACGTCGGCCTTGACGACGATGGGCAGCTCCTTCATGTCATTCTGGGCCATCTGGTCGAACAGGTTATCCAGCGTGACTTTGGTGTAGGCGGCAAACTGGCGCTCCTTGGCCTCGGTGGTGCGCTTGTCGGCCAGCTCGCGGGCCAGGCGCTCGTCCTCGACCGCCTCGAAAATATCGCCGGCGTCGGGCACCTCGGTCAGGCCGGTGATCTCCACCGGCATCGAGGGGCCGGCCTCGGTCAGATCCTGGCCCTTGTCGTTGCGCATGGTGCGCACGCGGCCCACGGCGGTGCCGGCAATGACGCAGTCGCCCTTATGCAGCGTGCCGTTCTGGACCAGCAGCGTGGCCACAGGGCCCTGGCCCTTGTCCAGGCGGGCCTCCACCACGGCGCCCTTGGCGCGGCGGTTGGGGTTGGCCTTCAGCTCCATGACCTCGGCTTCCAGGGCGATGCGCTCCAAAAGGTCGCTGATGCCCATGCCGGTCATGGCCGAGACCGGGATGCAGGCCACGTCGCCGCCCCAGTCCTCGGGAACGATCTCGTACTGGGTCAGCTGCTCTTTGACGCGCTCCGGGTTGGCGGTGGGCTTATCCATCTTGTTGATGGCCACGATCAGCTTGACGTTGGCCGCCTTGGCATGGTTGATGGACTCGATGGTCTGGGGCATGATGCCGTCGTCGGCAGCCACCACCAGCACCGCGATGTCGGTCATGTTGGCGCCGCGGGCGCGCATGGCGGTGAACGCCTCGTGGCCGGGGGTGTCCAGGAAGGTGATGACGCTGTCGCCGCTCTTGACCTGGTACGCGCCGATGGCCTGGGTGATGCCGCCGGCCTCGCCCGCGGTGACGTTGGTCTTGCGGATGGCGTCCAGAATGGAGGTCTTGCCGTGGTCGACGTGGCCCATGACCACAACGACCGGCGGACGGGTGACCAGATCGGCCTCGTTGTCCTCCTCCTGCACGAACAGGCGCTCCTCGATGGAGACATGGACCTCGTGCTCCACCTTGGCGTGGAACTCCTCGGCCACCAGGGCAGCGGTGTCAAAGTCCACCACGTCGGAAGCGGCGTGCATCTCGCCCATCTGCATGAATTTGGCCACGACCTTGGCGACGTTCTGCTTCAGGCGGGAAGCCAGCTCGCTGACGGTGATCTCGTCAGGGATGGAGATCTTGAGCTGGGCGTTGCGGGCCTTCTCCAGCTGGATGCGCTGCAGGCGCTCGGCCTCGGTCTCGCGGCGGCGCTGGTACTGGTTGCGGCCGCGGTTTTTGTTGTTGAACTTCTGCTTGTTGCCCACCGGTTGGTTCTTGCGCTTGGCGGGCATGTTGCGGCTGTCGGCCAGGTCGTCGTAGCGGGCGCTGAACTTATCCACGTTCACGTCCACAGTGCGGGTGTCCACCTGCACATGGGCGCGCTGGACCTCCACCTTCTCGGTGGCCACAGGCTGCTTGACGCCGGTGTCGGCGGCCAGGGCCTGCATGGTCACGCTCTTTTCCTTGCGCTTCTCGGCGGGGCGCTTGTGCTCTGCCTGATGCGCCTTGGGCTGCTGCTTTTCCTCGCGGACGGCGGGCGCGGCATCGGCGGCGGGCTTGGGCTGCTGCGCCGGCGCGGCCTCGGCAGCTTTCGGCTCCGGCTTCTTGCCGGCGGCGGGCCGGGCCTGCGCGGGCTTTTCTGCCTTGGCGGGCTTTTTCTCGGCGGGCTGCTCGTTCTGGCTGGCAAAATAAGCGTCCAGCGAGGGTTCCGCCGTCTCGCGGGTCAGCTGCTCCAGCAGGTAGTTCAGCTCCTGCTCGTCAACGGTGCCGCCGGTCTTTTTGGTTTCGCCGGTAACGGCCGCAAGGGTGTCGATGATCTTTTTATTGGGCACGCCAAAATCCTTGGCGACGTCGGTGATCTTATACTTAAACTCCATGGGCGGATTCCTCCTTAGTCTTGGGTCAGGTGTTTGGCGCACAGCCGGGCCAGGTTTTCGTCCGTTACAGCAAACACGGCTGCAGGCCGCGGCGTCAATCCAGTCAACTGCGCTGTCGTCAGGGGCATGGCCCGACATTCGACCAGATCCCGGCAGAAAGCCCGGATGTGGGATGCGGTGCGGTCGCTGGCGTCCGAAGCCAGCAGGACCAGGCACGCCTTGCCGCCTGCCACTGCGTCGCAGACGCGGTCGTAGCCATGCAAAAGCCCGCCCGCCTTGCGGCAGATGCCAAGCGCCCCCAGCAGCAGATCCGAATCATTCATGGGGCGCCGCCTCCTTTGCCGCCTGTTCGGCCGCGGTGATCTCGGCCGTAAGGCGTTCGAATACGTCGTCCGGCACCGGCACGCCAAAGGCGTTCTGCAGGCGCTTGGCCTTGCGGGCCTTGGCCAGGCAGGCGGCCGACGGGCACAGATAGGCGCCGCGGCCGGCCTTTTTGCCGGTCAGGTCGACGCTGACGGTACCGTCCGGGCTGCGGACCACACGTACCAGCTCTTTTTTGGGCTTTTGGGCGTTGCAGCCCACACACCGGCGGACCGGGATCTTTCTCTGCTGCAAATAGCTGACCTCTTTTCAAAACTGCGTTCGGCGCTTCCGGCCGGGGCCGGAAAACTCCGGGCGGGGGAATCTGCCCCGCGCTTTATCTTCTTTCGCCCACTGTGTTATTCCTCGCCGTAATAGCCGGACTCGGGGCGGATGTCAATATTATAGCCGGTCAGGCGGGCGCACAGGCGGGCGTTCTGGCCCTTGTTGCCGATGGCCAGACTGAGCTGGTGGTCGGGCACCGTGACACGGCAGCTCTTGGTCTCGCCGGGCAGAAGTTCGACCTTGACCACCTTGGCGGGGGACAGCGCCGCGCCGATGAAGGTGGCGACGTCCTCGCTCCAGGGGATGATGTCGATCTTCTCGCCGCCCAGCTCCTCGACGATTTTTTCCACGCGGGAGCCGTGGGCGCCGATGCAGGCGCCCTGAGCGTCCACGTTGGGGTCGTGGCTGTACACGGCCATCTTGGTGCGGGCGCCGGCCTCGCGGGCGATGGCCTTGATCTCGACGGTGCCGTCGTAGATCTCGGGCACCTCCAGCTCAAACATGCGCTTGACCAGGCCCGGATGGGTGCGGCTGATGGTGATGCGGGGACCGCGCTCGGTGGAGATGACGTCCACCACATAGACCTGAAGGATCTGGCCTTCGGTGTAGGTCTCGCCGGGCACCTGCTCGTTGCGGGGCAGCACAGCGCTGCCGCCTTTGCCCAGGTCCAGCGTGATGTTGCCGCGCTCCGGGTCGATGGAGACGACGGTGGCGGAAATGATCTCGTGGGCGCGGGACTGCATCTCGGTGTACTGGGCGCTGCGCTCCGCCTCGCGGATGCCCTGGCGGATGACGTGCTTGGCCGTCTGCGCGGCGATGCGGCCGAACTCCTTGGTCTTGAGCGGGGTAAAGAACTTCTGCCCCACCTGGTAACTCTTGCGCACCCGCTGGGCGTCCTCCAGGCTGACCTGGGTGTAAGGGTTTTCGACCTCCTCGACAATATCCTGAGCCAGCGTGGCGCGGAACGCGCCGATGGACGGGTCGATGTCAACGATCACGTTTTCGTCCTCGACATTGTAGTCCTTCTTGACGGCAATGACGATGGCGGCCTTGATCTTCTCGATCAGATAATCCGCAGGCAGGCCGCGTTCTTTTTCCAGCGCGGCAAGCGCCTCGAAAAACTCGTTGTTTGTGGATGCAGTAGCCATTTTTCCGGTTTCCTCCCAAAATGAATGTTCAGGTCTGCCCTGATGGTTTCTTCCAGAAGCGGTCTGTCGTTTTTCAGACCCAAGCTCCTCTTTGAATTATTGTATGCGCCGGCGGGGCCGCGGCGAACGGCCAGGCGGCGGGTCTGCTTTCGGTGCGCCGTCAGAACAGGTCCTCGTCGTCGCAGAGCTTGACGTAGCTGGCGGCTTCCAGCGGGAAGGCGACGGGGCCTTCCGCGGTGTCCAGCGTGACGGCGCCGTTTTCCAGCCCCCGCAGCAGGCCGGAAATTTCCCGCCTGCCCTTGTCGTCCGGGCGGTAAAGGTGGGCCAGGCACTTCTGGCCTTTCAGCGCCTCGTAATGCTCGGGGCGGGTCAGGCGGCGGCCCAGGCCGGGGCTGCCCACCTCCAGATAATAGCTTTGCTGGATGGGATCGGCCTCGTCCAAAATGGGGTCGATGGCGCGGGAGACCGCCTCGCAGGTATCGGTGTCCAGCGGGACGTCCCGGTCGATCAGCACGCGCAGGAACCAGTCGGGGCCTTCCTTTTCAAACCGGACATCCCACAG
>DWVD01000014.1 GCA_019120395.1 Candidatus Gemmiger faecigallinarum | reverse complement strand
TTCGCTTCCCAGAGCCTGGCGGTCGCCCATGACCTGGAGTTCGACATGAGCAAGGTCAACGTCAACGGCGGCGCCATCGCCCTGGGCCACCCGGTCGGCGCTTCCGGCGCCCGCATCCTGGTCACCCTGCTGTACGCCATGAAGCACCGCGGCGCCAAGAAGGGCCTGGCCACCCTGTGCATCGGCGGCGGCATGGGCTGCGCCACCATCGTGGAGATGGACTAAACGCGCAGCGCAGCTGCGCGTTCAGACCGGTGTCATCCCCGGCGGCGCATGTTTGCCGGGAATGATGGATTTATGAATTTGGAGGAAACATCCAATGTCTTTTGTGACTACTGAAGTACAGGGCGCGGTGGCCGTCGTCACCATCGACCGTCCCAAGGCGCTCAACGCGCTGAACCCTGAGGTCCTGGCCGACCTGAAGGCCGCCTTTGAGGGCATCGACCAGAACACCGTCCGCTGCGTCGTGCTGACCGGCGCGGGCGACAAGAGCTTTGTCGCCGGTGCGGACATCGGCTCCATGTCCACCATGACCAAGGCCGAGGGCGAAGCCTTCGGCAAGATGGGCAACGACGTCTTCCTGATGATCGAGAGCTTCCCGCTGCCCGTCATCGCGGCTGTCAACGGCTTTGCGCTGGGCGGCGGCAACGAGCTGGCCATGAGCTGCGACATCCGTCTCTGCTCCGACAACGCCGTGTTCGGCCAGCCGGAAGTGGGCCTGGGCATCACCCCCGGTTTCGGCGGCACCCAGCGCCTGGCCCGTCTGGTGGGCATGGGCATGGCCAAGCAGCTGGTCTACTCGGCTTTGAACATCAAGGCCGACGAGGCCCTGCGCATCGGCCTGGTCAACGCGGTCTATCCGCAGGCCGAGCTGATGGACAACGCCCTCAAGCTGGCGAACAAGATCGCCAAAAACGCCCCCATCGCCGTGCGCAACTGCAAGAAGGCCATGAACGAGGGCATCAGCCTGCCCATCGACAAGGCCGTCGAGGTGGAGGAGAAGCTGTTTGGCGACTGCTTCGAGACCCACGACCAGCAGGAGGGCATGGCCTGCTTCCTCTCCAAAGAGAAGCCGAAGCCCAAGGCGGTTTTCACCAACAACTGAGCGCGCTTAAGGCTGACGGCAGCGGCTTTTGAACCGTTGGGCAGGGGACGCCCTGTCACCTGTCAGGACACCGGCAAGGCGGCAATGCACCCTTCTGTCACCTGCGGTGACACCTCCCCTTGCAGGGGAGGCGTTTGGGTGGCAGCCGCCTGGAAGCCTCCCCTGCAAGGGGAGGTGGATGCGCCGCCAGGCGCAGACGGAGGGGTGTGGCACATTGCCTTACCGGTATTCTTCCGGGGCGGCACCCCTTCCCGCTTGGCCGGTCAAAAGGCGGGAGGTACCCTGCCGGATGCCGCTGGCCGCCGCGCATGATCCCGTTTTCCAACCGCTTATCCACAGCATAAATTATCAATACAACCAGGAGGTTACAACTATGAAAGTTGGCGTTATTGGCGCTGGCACCATGGGCCAGGGCATCGCGAAGGCATTTGCACAGTGCGAGGGTTACACCGTTGCCCTGTGCGACATCAAGCAGGAGTGGGCCGAGAACGGCAAGGCGAAGATCGCCAAGGGCTACGAGCGCCTGGTCGCCAAGGGCAAGCTGACCCAGGAGAAGGTGGACGCCATCCTGGCCGCCATCACCCCCGGCCTGAAAGAGGATCTGTGCGCCGACTGCGACCTGATCGTCGAGGCCGCTTTTGAGGACATGAAGGTCAAGCAGACCACCTTCGGCGAGCTGGACAAGGTCTGCAAGCCGGAGTGCATCTTCGCTTCCAACACCTCCAGCCTGTCCATCACCGAGATCGGCAAGGGCCTGTCCCGTCCCATGATCGGCATGCACTTCTTCAACCCCGCTGACCGCATGAAGCTGATCGAGGTCATCGCCGGCGGCTCCACCCCCGTCGAGACCGTCGACGCCATCAAGAAGATCTCTGCCGACATCGGCAAGACCCCGGTGCAGGTCAACGAGGCCGCCGGCTTTGTCGTCAACCGCATCCTGATCCCCATGATCAACGAGGCCGCCTTCATCAAGATGGAGGGCGTTTCTGACATCGAGGGCATCGACACCGCCATGAAGCTGGGCGCCAACCATCCTATGGGCCCCCTGGAGCTGGGCGACTACGTCGGCCTGGACATCTGCCTGGCCATCATGGACGTGCTGTACAAAGAGACCGGCGACGGCAAGTACCGCGCCTGCCCGCTGCTGCGCAAGATGGTCCGCGCCGGCCATCTGGGCTGCAAGTCCGGCCGCGGCTTCTACGTCTACAACGCTGACCGCACCAAGACCCCGGTGGACCAGCTGTAACACACGGATATAAGTTTCTCCTGCTGCCGGCATGGCTGCCGGCGGCGGGAGGACTTTGTTTGAGAAGCGCCGGCCGGGCCGCGGCCCCCGCCGCTTCGATCACATAGGAGGTTGCATTATGGATTTTACTCTGTCCAAGCAGCAGCAGATGGTACAGAAAATGTACAAGGAGTTTGCTGAGAACGAAGTCAAGCCCCTGGCCAAGCAGGTGGACGCCGAGGAGTATTTCCCCGTCGAGACCGTCAAAAAGATGGCCAAGCTGGGCATGATGGGCATTTATTTCCCCAAATCCGTCGGCGGCGCCGGCGGCGACGTGCTGAGCTACGTCATGGCCGTTGAGGAGATGAGCAAGGTCTGCGGCACCACGGGCGTTATCATCTCGGCCCACACTTCGCTGTGCGCCGCCCCCATCTACGAGAACGGCACCCCGGAGCAGAAGGCCAAGTACCTGCCCAAGCTGTGCAGCGGCGAGTGGATCGGCGCTTTCGGTCTGACCGAGCCCGGCGCCGGCACCGACGCCCAGGGCCAGCAGACCTACGCCGTGGACGAGGGCGACCACTGGAAGCTGAACGGCTCCAAGATCTTTATCACCAACGCGGGCTACGCCAACGTGTTCATCATCATCGCCGTCACCGGCACCGTGCTGGACAAGCGCGGCCGCAAGCAGAAGGAGATCTCCGCCTTCATCGTTGAGCGCACCGACCCCGGCTTCAAGGTCGGCAAGCCGGAGGAGAAGATGGGCATCCGCGGCTCCTCCACCTGCGAGCTGATCATGGAAGACTGCATCATCCCCAAGGACCGCCTGCTGGGCGTCAAGGGCAAGGGCTTCCAGCTCGCCATGGCCACGCTGGACGGCGGCCGTATCGGCATCGCCGCCCAGGCCCTGGGCATCGCCGAGGGCGCCATCGACGAGACCGTCGCCTACGTCAAGGAGCGCAAGCAGTTCGGCCGCTCCATCTCCGCTTTCCAGAACACCCAGTTCGAGCTGGCCGAGATGAAGGCCCGCGTCGACGCCGCCAAGTACCTGGTCTACGCCGCGGCCCAGAAGAAGCAGGCCGCCATGGACGGCGCCAAGGTCCGTTACAGCGTCGAGGCTGCCGAGGCCAAGCTGATCGCGTCCCGCACCGCCAGCGACGTCACCCGCCGCTGCCTGCAGCTGTTCGGCGGTTACGGCTACACCCGTGACTACCCCATCGAGCGGATGATGCGCGATGCCAAGATCACCGAGATCTACGAGGGCACCAGCGAAGTCCAGATGATGGTCATTTCCGGCGCGATGCTGAAGTAAGGAGGCAAAACGTACAATGAAAGCTATCGTTTGTGTCAAACAGGTCCCTGATACCCAGGGCAAAGTGGCCGTCAAGCCGGACGGCACGATGGACCGCGCCGCCATGGCCACCATCACCAACCCCGATGACCTGAACGCCGTCGAGGCCGCCCTGCAGCTGAAAGAAGAGACCGGCTGCGAGGTCGTCGTCGTCACCATGGGCCCGCCCCCGGCCGAGGGCATGCTGCGCGAGCTGATCGCCCGCGGCGCCGACCGCGGCGTGCTGGTGTCCGGCCGCGAGTTCGGCGGTTCCGACACCTTCGCCACCAGCCAGATCCTGGCTGCCGCCGTCAACAAGATCGGCGTCGGCCCCGACGATATCGTCTTCTGCGGCCGTCAGGCCATTGACGGCGACACCGCCCAGGTCGGCCCCCAGATCGCCGAGAAGCTGCATCTGCCCCAGGTCACCTACGTCACCGACATCCAGAAGGACGGCAACGACCTGGTGGTCAAGCGCCAGCTGGAGGACGGCTACATGGAGCTGAAGGTCCACACCCCCTGCCTGCTGACCTGCATCAAGGAGCTGAACCAGCCCCGCTACATGAGCGTGTCCGGCATTTTCGAGTGCTTTGACAAGCCCATCGAGGTCTTTGACTACAACGCCCTCAAGGACGACCCGCTGATCGAGACCGACACCATCGGCCTGAAAGGCTCGCCTACCAACGTCTACAAGTCTTTCGCTCCCCCGGTCAAGGGCGCCGGCATGATGGTCGAGAGCGTCGACCAGCTCGTCGGTATCCTGAACGACAAGCACCTGGTTTGAGAGAGGAGAGAAGTACAAATGGCTGAATACAATGCTATGGACACCGCCGCCTTCAAGGGCGTTTGGGTCTTCTGCGAGCAGCGCGAGGGCCAGATCCAGACCATCAGCTATCAGCTGCTGAGCGAGGGCCGCAAGCTGGCCAACGACCTGGGCGTCGAGCTGTGCGGCGTGGTCATGGGCAGCAATGTCAACCCCGACTACATCAAGGCTCTGGGCGGCTACGGCGCCGACCGCGTCTACAACATCGACAGCCCGCTGCTGAAGGACTACACCACCGATGGCTACGCCAAGGCGCTGTGCGACATCATCATGGACAAAAAGCCGGAGATCGTGCTGATCGGCGCCACCAACCTGGGCCGCGATCTGGGCCCCCGCTGCGCCGCCCGCCTGCACACCGGCCTGACCGCCGACTGCACCCACCTGGATGTGGACGTGGAGAAGTACAAGGACTTCCTGCGCACCACCTCCAACATCGACGTGGACAACACCAAGTTCGAGGAAAACACCAACCTGAAGATGACCCGTCCGGCTTTCGGCGGCCACCTGATGGCCACCATCATCTGCCCGCGCTTCCGCCCGCAGATGTCCACCGTCCGCCCCGGCGTCATGCAGACCCAGCCCTTTGACGAGGCCGGCGCCGCCAAGGTCGTGGTGGAGACCATCACCCCCGAACTGACCGCCGAGGACATCCATGTGGAGATCCTGGACATCAAGAAGAGCGCCAAGAAGCTGGTCGACCTGATCGGCGCCGACGTGGTCGTGGCCGTGGGCCGCGGCATCAGCGCCGACCCCGAGAAGGGCATCGCCCTGGCCGAGGAGCTGGCCGGCGTTCTGGGCGGCGTTGTGGGCGCTTCCCGCGCTGTCACCGACGCAGGCTGGCTGTCCGCCGACCATCAGGTGGGCCAGACCGGCAAGACCGTCCATCCCCGCATCTACGTGGCCCTGGGCATCTCCGGCGCCATCCAGCACCTGGCCGGCATGCAGGACTCCGAGACCATCATCGCCGTGAACAAGAACGAGAGCGCCCCCATCTTCGAGGCCGCTACCTACGGCGTTGTGGGCGACCTGTTCAAGGTCGTGCCGGAGCTGATCAAGCAGATCCGCGCCATCAAGGCCGCCCAGTAATTCGGGCAAAAACAGCCAGACCATTACACAGCATCGCCCCCGGACCGAGCAGTCGGCCCCGGGGGCTTTTGGCATGGAAAATCACGGAAAAAGCGGCAGCCGGGGCAAACCGGCTGCCGCTTTTGATCATAATTGTTTATAAGGAACGGCCGCTTTTTACTCTGCGGGGGTCACGTCGTCCGCAGCGCCGCCGTCATTGACGGAGGCGTCGCCGCCGGCGCTGCCGACCGTCTCCGGCACCCAGCAGGAAGCGCCCTCGCCGGCTGCGGCGACAAAGGCGTCGGCAATATTGGCGGCCGTTACCGACTCTGCCAAGGCGCTGTCCACCATGACCAGCATGGCCACGTTGCCGGCGGCGCCCACCTGGATGTCGTCCGCCTGCACGCAGATCCATTTGGCGGGATTGATGCCGGCTGCCATCTGGTCGGCGACGGCGGCTGCGTCTGCGCCTTCGGCGACCCGGACCAGGACCAGACTGTAAGCCTGGCTGCCGATGGCGGCCTCGGAGGCGACGGCGGCCTCCAGCTGGCTGGCGTCGTCCAGGCCGGTGTAGTATTTGACCCAGCTGGCGTCGCTCAGGTCGATGGCGTTGGTAAAGGCCATGATGCCAGGCTCGAACTCGGTATAAATGCTGTCCACCAGGGCCGAAAGCTCGGCGTCCGGTTCCGCCGCGGCAGGGTCCGATGTGCCAGTCTCGCCGGTGGCGTCGCCGGAGCCGCCCTCCTCGGGCACGGCAGGCTCGTCGGCGCTGACGTCCGGCGTGGGCGTGGGCTCCGGCGTGGCGGTCGCGGCGGGGGAGGATGCCTCGCCGCCGCAGGCGGCCAGGCTGGCGGCCAGGGCGGCCGCGCACAGCAGTGCAAGAACTTTTTTCATGGGGGTCTCCTTCCTTTTTTTGCAAAGATCCGGATGGTCGTTCAATCGGTCAATATGTCGCCGGTGGCAAAGCGGACGTCCCAGCTGTCGGCCGGCAGCGCGTCGAATACCAGCCTGCCGGGGCAGGCCAGCAGCGCTCTGCCGGGGAACCCGGCCAGGAAGCGGTCGTAATACCCGCCGCCCCGCCCCAGCCGGACGCCGTCTTTCGATGCCGCCAGGCAGGGGACGATCGCCAGCATGTCCGGCCCCGGCGCGTCCGGCTCCAGAACAGGGCCGGCGGCCGGTTCCCGGATGCCGAAAGCGTTGGGACGCAGGCTGTCCAGGCTGCAGATCTCCACCAGCTCCATCCGCCCGCCGCCCAGCATGCGCGGGACGTACAGCCGTTTGCCTTCGGCCAGCGCGCGGCGCAGGATCGGCGTGGTGTCCGGTTCCGACGGCAGCGACACAAAGCAGAACACCGCGCCGGCCTGCCGCCACTCGGGGCGGGCAAACAGGCGGACGGCGATGGCCTGGCCGGCGGCGCGCAGGGCGTCGGGACCCAGAGCGCGCAGCCGGGCCCGTGCCTCGGCGCGGGCGGCGCGTTTGTCCTGCAAAAATGCCTGTGCCATATCAGCGACCTCCCGGGGGACCATGCGGAATTTACCGGCGACTATTGTAGCATACCGGGCGGACCCGCACAAGGCCGGGAGGGACCGTTTGATCGGCCTTCCGATGGTGATGACGGAAAAACCTGTAAAATGTTACAAGCGGGGCGGCGGTTTTTCCGCTTTTGCTTGCGCAGGCGGCCAAAACAGAGTACAATAACGGTATACTGGTCACAGTATGCCCGGCGGATGCCGGGCTTATCAGCCGCTGTGCGGGACCCGGGACAGGGCCTGCCGCCGGCGCGGCGGCCCGGAACAGTCCGGGCGCGTTTTGGAAAATAAGGAATATCACAAAATAAGAGGAGCATAAGACCATGGGTAAGTTTCATTTTGTTCCCACCGAGATCCCCGGCGTCGTCGTGATCGAACCCACCGTTTACGGCGACGACCGCGGCTATTTTATGGAGACCTACCAGGCGGACGAGTTTGCCGCCGCCGGCATCGACCGTCCCTTTGTGCAGGACAACCAGAGCCGCAGCACCAAAGGCGTACTGCGGGGCCTGCATTTCCAGAAAAACCACACCCAGGGCAAGCTGGTGCGGGTGACGCTGGGCGAGGTGTACGACGTGGCGGTGGACTGCCGCCCCAACAGCGCCACTTTCGGCAAGTGGGTGGGGGTGACGCTCTCGGCCGAGAACAAGAAGATGTTCTATATTCCGGAAGGCTTTGCCCACGGCTTCCTGGTATTGTCCGACGTGGCGGAATTCACCTACAAATGCACCGACGTCTACGACCCCTCCTCGGAGGGCGGCATCCCCTACGACGACCCCACCGTGGGCGTGGTCTGGCCGGACTGCGGCTGCGAGCACAAGACCAGCGCCAAGGACAAGCAGCACACCCCCTTTGCCGAACAGAAGTTCGAGTGGTTTGAAAAATACTGAGGATCTGGCCCTGTAAAGGGCAGCCCCCGCGCAAGGGGACCGGCCCCGGCATGCGGGCTGCCGCAAGCCCGTTCGTCCCTTGTATTTCTTCTGGCATTGTGCGCCGTTATCACATCGAAAGGCGGAACCCCGTTTGCAGACCATCAAGAATTATTTTGCCGGTTTTTGGAAATACCGGTACCTGTTGCAGAACCTGATCACCCGCGATTTCAAGCTGAAATACCGCCGCAGCGTGCTGGGCGTGGCCTGGAGCGTGCTCAACCCGCTGTTGACATGCCTGGTCATGTGGGCGGTGTTCGGCTCTCTGTTCAACAGCCGGGGGCAGGGGATCGAAAATTTCCCGGTGTTTTTGATCATCGGCCAGCTGCTGTTTGCCTTTTTCCGCGAGTCCACCACCATGGCGATGGAAAGCGTGCTGAAAAATGCGCCGCTGCTGCGCAAGGTCTATATCCCCAAATATGTATTCCCGCTGGAAAAGACCTGCTTTGCGCTGGTCAACTGCCTGTTCAGCTTTGTGGCGTTTTTGATCGTGGTGGTGGTCACCCGGGCGCCCATCAGTTTTGGGACTGCGCTGCTGGCGCTTTACCCGCTGGTCATGCTGTTCTTTTTCAGCCTGGGCATCGGGCTGCTGCTGTCGGCTTTGTATGTGTTTGTGCGGGACATCATGCACATTTGGGAAGTGTTCTGCACGCTGCTGGTCTACGGCAGCGCCATCTTCTATGACCCCCGCCAGATGACCGGCTGGGTGCAGACGGTCATCAACCTGAACCCCATCTACTGGTACATCACCTCGTTCCGCAGCTGCGTCATGTGGGGGCAGGGCCTGACCGCCAACATGCTGCTGATCGACTTCCTGTGCGCGGCGGTCAGCATGGGGCTGGGGCTGTGGGTGTTCAAGAAAAATCAGGACAAGTTTGTCCTGTACATGTAAAAGGAGGCGCGGCATGGACAAAAATACCCCCATCATCTCCATCGACCACGTCTCGATGCGGTTCAACCTGGCCAAGGAAAAGCACGAGAGCCTGAAGGAGTACTTCATCGCCCTGACCCACGGCGGCATCCGCTTTGACGAGTTCTTTGCGCTGAAGGACGTCACCTTCGACATCATGCCCGGCGATTTTTACGGCCTGATCGGCTTAAACGGCAGCGGTAAGTCCACGCTGCTCAAGATCATCTCCGGCGTGTACAAGCCTTCCTCCGGCAGGGTGACGGTGCGGGGCAGCATCGCGCCGCTGATTGAGCTGGGCGCCGGCTTCGACATGGACCTGACCGCGCGGGAGAATATCTACCTGAACGGCACCGTGCTGGGCTATACCCCCAAATACCTTGACTCCAAATTCGACGAGATCGTCGAGTTCAGCGAGCTGAAGGACTTTTTGGATGTACCGCTGAAAAACTATTCCAGCGGTATGGTGGCCCGGCTGGCCTTTGCCATCGCCACCATGACCAAGCCGGACATCCTGATCGCCGACGAGATCTTGTCGGTGGGCGACTTTTTGTTCCAGCAAAAGTGCGAGAAGCGCATGGCCGAGCTGATGAGCGGCGGCACCACGGTGATTTTGGTCAGCCATTCCATCGAGCAGATCGAGCGCATGTGCAACAAGGTGGCCTGGCTGGACCACGGCCACCTGCGCCGCAACGGCCCCACCGCCGAGATCGCCGCCGAGTACCGCCAGTTCAAAAAGCAGGACAGCATCCCGGCAGAGAAAACCGGCGCGGAAACAAAATAAGGAGGCTTCCCCGCTTATGAAACCAGTCCCTGAGGACCAGAACCGCCCGGCGGACGTGGCGGCGCCGGACAGCGTATCCGGCATGGCGCGGCGTCTGATGGACCCCGCCCATCTGCGGGACCTGGCCGCCCGCAGCGCCGCCACGCTGAAAGAGCAGGGCGTCGAGCAGCTGTGGCGGGACGTGACCTTCCGGGTGGGGCTTGCCTTCCACCACGACGGCTGGCGGCACCGGGCGGACATCCCGCTGCGCCGCACGCTGAAAGCCCAGCGGGCCGAGGACCTGGCCGGGCCGACCATCTCGGTGGTGGTGCCGGTGTACAACACCCCCATGAAGTTTTTCCGCCAGATGGTGGACAGCGTCCGCCGCCAGACCTACCGCCACTGGCAGCTGGTTTTGATGGACGCCTCCGACGCCGCCCACCCCCAGCCCGGCGCTTACGCCCGAAAGCTGGCGGCCAAAGACCGCCGCATCCTTTACCAAAAGATCGAAAACCGGGGCATTGCCGGCAACACCACCGCGGGCTTTGCGGCGGCCACAGGCGACGCCATCGCGCTGCTGGACCACGACGACCTGCTCTACCCCAACGCCCTGTACGAGTGCGCAAAGGCGCTGAACGCCGGGGCGGACTTTGTCTACTCCGACGAGATCGTGCTCTCGGCCGACCTGAAGCAGCTGGGCGGCTACCACTTTAAGCCGGATTTTGCCCCCGACTACCTGCGGGGGTGCAACTATATCACCCATTTGGCGGTGTTTGCCCGGCCGCTGCTGGACGCCGCCGGCGCCGCCGAATACCCGGAATTTGACGGCGCGCAGGATCACGAGCTGTTTCTGCGCCTGACCGAGAAAGCGAAAAAGATCGTTCACATCAAGCAGGTGTTGTATGTCTGGCGGGGGCACGCCGGCTCCACCGCCGCCGGCATCGAGGCCAAGCCCTACGCGCTGGAGGCCGGCGTCCGCGCCGTCGACGCCCAGCTGAAACGGCTGGGCCTGCCCGGCAAGGCCATGCAGGTGCCCGGCGCGCCGGGGGCTTTCCAGGTGCGGTACGAGCTGACCGGCCGTCCCCTCATCAGCGTGCTGATCCCCAACAAGGACCACATCGACGACCTGGACCGCTGCCTGCAAAGCCTGTACAAAAATGCGGGGTATGACAACTTCGAGGTGCTGGTCATCGAGAATAACTCCGCCGACCCCGCCACCTTCGACTATTATCAAGAGCTGGCCGCCGACCCGGCAAAGCCCAACTGCCGGGTGCTGACCTACAAAGGCGGGTTCAACTTTTCGGCCATCAACAATTTCGGCGCCAGGGCGGCCAGGGGCGAGTATTTGCTGCTGCTCAACAACGACATCGAGGTGCTGAGCGGCGACTTTTTGCGGGAGCTGCTCAGCTACGCCCAGCGGCCTGACGTGGGCGCGGTGGGGGCCAAGCTCTACTACCCGGACGACACCATCCAGCACGCCGGCGTGCTGATGGGCATCAACGGCAGCGCAGGCCACAGCCACAAAAGCTACCCCCGCACCGCCGTGGGCGATATGTACCGGCTGGTGACGACCCAGAACTACATGGCCGTCACCGGCGCCTGCCTGATGACCCGCGCCAGCCTTTACCGCGAGATGGGCGGCCTGGACGAGCAGGAGTTCGCCGTGGCCTACAACGACGTGGACTACTGCCTGAAACTGTGGCAGAAGGGGTATCTCAACGTCTACACCCCCCGCGCCGAGGCTTACCACTACGAGAGCAAGAGCCGAGGTCTGGACACCACCGGCGAGAACGCCCGCCGGTATGAGCGGGAGAAGGCGGCCTTCTACGCCAAATACCGCCAGTGGATCGACAATTACGATCCGTATTATAATCCGCACTTCAACAATCTGTACGAGAATTTCGGGCTGAAATAAGCCGGGCTGACAGGGGAAACATCGCCATGAATCTGCAATTGAAACGCCTGCGGGAACTGCTGGGCTACGCCCGCACCCTGACCCGGGAGCAAGGGCTGGGCGCCATGCTGGGCCGGGCGGCGGGCTTTGCCGGACGGCGGCTGCTGCCCCGGCGGGGGCGGTACCTGCCCGCCAAAAAAGCGCTGGAGGCCCAGCGGGCACAGGATACGTCCGAGTTCCCCGTCATCAGCATCCTGACGCCGCTGTACAACACGCCGCAGAATTACCTGGACCGGTACCTGGACAGCGTACAGCGGCAGACCTGCGGACGGTGGCAGCTTTGTTTGGCCGACGCTTCCGACGAGGCCCACGCCTATGTGGGGCAGGCGGTGCGCCGCCGCGCGGAGAACGACCTGCGCATCCGCTATGTCAAGATCGAAAACGGCGGTATTGCCGCCAACACCAACCTTGCCGCCGAACTGGCCGAAGGCGAGTACCTTGCCCTGGCCGACCACGACGACGAGCTGGCGCCGCACGCCGTCTACACCATGGGCAAGGCGATCCTGGACGGCGCAAAAAACGGCGAAAAACCGCAATTTCTGTACAGCGACGAGGCGCTGTTCCACCGCACGCCCAAAGACGCCCGCGTGGCCCATTTCAAACCTGACTATGCCCCCGAATACCTGATGGCCTGCAACTACATCTGCCACCTGGCGGTGTTTTCCAAGGCGCTGTTCGACGCGGTGGGAGGCGAGCGCACCGAGTGCAACGGCGCGCAGGACCACGACCTGTTTTTGCGCATGATCGACCGGATGCAGCGCGGGAACGCCGCCGCGGCGCCGGCGCATATCCCCCAGGTGCTGTATTACTGGCGGGTGCATGCCGGCTCCACCAGCGGCGGCACCGGCGCCAAGCCCTATGTGGTGTCCGCGGCGCAGCGGGCGGTGGCCGATCACCTGGCCGCCACCGGCCGCAAGGGCGTGGTGGAGGAGGGCAGATTCCCCGGGCTGTGCCATGTGCGGTGGGAACTGCCGGACCCGCCGCCGCTGGTCAGCATCCTGATCCCCAACAAGGATCATACCGACGATTTAGAGACCTGCCTGCACAGCATCTACGCCCGCACCAACTACGACAACTACGAGGTCATCGTCATCGAGAACAACTCCGCCGACCCGGCAACTTTTGAATACTACAAAACGCTGCCCCAGCGGTACGAGGGCTGCCGGGTGGTCACTTACCGGGGCGGGTTCAACTTTTCGGCCATCAACAATTTTGGCCGAAAAGCGGCAAAGGGACAGTACCTGCTGCTCTTGAACAACGATGTGGAGGTGCTCAGCCACGACTGGCTGGGCGAACTGGTCGCCGAGGCCAGCCAGCCCGGCGTAGCGGCCTGCGGCGCAATGCTGTACTACCCCGACGACACCATCCAGCACGCGGGGGTCATCACCGGGCTGGGCGGCTATGCGGGGCACAGCCACAAGTACCATCGCCGGGGCAGCAGCGGCTATATGTTCCGCCTGGCTACCTTGCAGGATTATTCCGCCGTCACCGCCGCCTGCCTGCTGGTGCGCAGCCAGGTGTACGACGCGCTGGGCGGGCTGGACGAGGAATTTACCGTGGCCTTCAACGATGTGGATTTCTGCCTGCGCATCCGGCAGGCGGGCTGGCGCATTGTCTGGACGCCCTACGCCGAGCTGTACCACTATGAGAGCAAAAGCCGCGGCAGCGACGAACAGGACCCGGTCAAAAAGGCGCGGTTCGACGCCGAGCGCGCCCGCCTGTACGCCCGCCACGGCCGTGAGACCATCCTGCGCGACCCCTTTTATAATCCCAACCTCTCGCTGGACTACGAGGATTTCCGCGAGAGCGCCGACCTGCGCAGCCTGAAAAACGGCGGTATGTGACCGCCCGGCAATCACAAAAAACGCCCGCCCTGCCGCCGGATCGACCGGCCCGCAGGGCGGGATTTTTTGCAAAAAAGGGGAGGGCGACGCCCGGGATGGAAACGGGCGGGTCAGGCGGGCGGGGCCGGCCTGCCGTCCGGCTTTGCCGGCTGCCTGCGCCGGGGCAGCGGCAGCGCCGACACCAGCGCGATGCCCAGCGCCAGCGCCAGCGCGATCTTGACGGTCTCGAATCCGCGGTCGGCCATCCGCTCGCCATCGCCCTGCAGAAAATAGTAGGCGGTGTAATAGATGCCTGCGCCGGGCACCAGGGGGAAGATGCCGCACAGCAGAAACAGCGTGACCGGCGCGCGGAACCGGATGGCAAACAGCCGGCAGGCCAGCGTCAGCGGCAGCGCGGCGAAAAACGTCGCCATGGCCGCCGAACAGCCCGCCGCCAGGCAAAGCACATAACACAGCCAGCCGACGCCGCCGCCGATGCCGCAGGCGGCCATGTGGCGGCGCGGCACCTGGAAGGTGACGCCAAAGCAGGCCACCGATACCGCCGCCACAAGAAACTGTACCAGATACTCTATCACAGCGTCACCCCCCACACCGTGCGCGCCAGCGTATAGGCCAGGCCGACGCCGCAGGCCAGGCAGCCTGCCACCAGCAGCGCGTCCAGCAGGCGGATGGCGCCCGAAAGATAATCCCCGTTGATGATGTCCCGCACGCCCATGGTCAGCGCGACGCCGGGGGTCAGCACCATCAGCGCGCCGATGATTGCGGTATCGGCGTCCAGCGCGGGCAGGAACATGGTGCGGCAGAACAGCGCCACCGCGGTGCCCGCCGCGGCGGCCAGGATGTCGGTAAAAATGCGGCTGAGCCCCCGCCGGCGGCACAGCTGGGACAGCAGGCTCTCGGCGGTGCCGGCCAGCAGCGCCACCGCGGCCTCGGCAAAAAAGCCGCCGAACAGCCAGGCAAAGCAGGCGCTGCCCGCCGCCGAGGCCGCCGCCAGCGTCAGCACGCGGCGGGTGGGCAACGCGCGGATGTCCGCCAGGCGGGCCTCGGCGCCTTCCAGATCCAGTTTGCCGGCGGCCAGCTCACGCGAAAGCTCGTTCACCGCCTCCACCCGGCCCAGATGGATGGCGGTGGCAGGCACGTGGCGGATCTCGCTGCGGCCGCGGGACGAGACAAAGATGCCGTTTGCCAGCACATAGACGTTGAACTCGCCGATGCCCAGGCTTTTGGCCATGATCTGCATCGTCTGCTGAACGCGGAACACCTCGCCGCCGTTTTCCAGCAGCGTGCGCCCCGCGTCGATCACCAGCAAAAGCGCCCGGTGATGCTGCGCGTCCGCGGGCGGGCCGCCCGCCGCGGGCTTTGCTTCGCTTTCGCTCACAGCCATAAAAATCCCCCATACAATGTGATACAGCTGCTGGCCACCACGTCGGCCAGCAGCAACAGCGCCAGCAAAACGGCGGCGCGCCGCTGCCAGCCGGGCTTTGCCCGCAGCCGCAGCAGCACGCAGCAGCCCAGGTAAAGCGCCGCCGCGGCGGCCAGCCGCCAGGTGCGGGCCGCGCCGCCCACCGTGCCCTGGTAGCCCAGCAGATAGATGGCGGCCAGAAACAGCGCCGCGCCAAGCGCCGGCGTGGGCGGCGGGGCGTGCACCAGCGTGTCCGCCGCCAAAATCACCAGCATGGCGCTGAGCAGAAAGCCGTACCGGAACGGAAACACCGCCAGGTCGTCGCCGTTCTGCCAGCTGACGCCGGGCAGTTCCAGCAGGTAGCTGACCGCTACGCCGGCCGCCAGCGCGCCGGTGGCGAACTTGGCGCGGGTGGAGTCCTCGCCGAGAAAATAGCACAGCGCCAGCAGCAGCGCCGCGCTGCCGATATACAGATACGGCATGCCTTCGGCGGCGCAGGCGGCGGAATACCGCCCGAAAAACAGGCAGTAAGCCAGTTCCATCGGCTCAAAACCGAACGCGTCCGGGTCGGCCACAAACTGGAAAGCGTCGCTGTGGTACTGCATCACGATGACCGGCAGCACCAGGATGACGGCCAGCAGCATGCCGGGCAGCATGGCGCGGGCCAGATCCCACACCGCACGGCCAAAGGTGCGGCCGTCCAGCCTGCCCGGGCGGGCCAGCAGCTGCCACAGCCCGTACAGCAGGCAATAGACGCACAGCGGCCAGGCCGTGTAGCAGTTGGACGCCACGCACAAAAAGCACAGCACTGCCAGCGGATGCCCCCCGCCGCCCCGCAGCACCCGGTCGGCGGCGGAAAGCAGCAGCGGCAGCAGCAGCGCCGCGTCCACCCACACCAGGTTGATGATGCAGCCGGTGTACACCGCCGCGGCGTACCCGGCGCACAGCGGTGCAAACATCCGGCAGGATGAGCGGAAATGGCGGATCAGATAATACCCCATGGCGCACCCGGCCAGCGCGGCGCGCAGGATCAGCAGCGCCTGCTGCGCCAGCACCCACCAGCCGGGCGGAAGCAGCAGCGTCAGCGCCTCGAAAGGGCTGTTGACGCCGTAGTGGAAGCCCGCCGGCGCGTTGACATAGGGCCGCCAGCCGCCGGCCAGGTACAGGGCCAGCACCGCCCCCAGGCTGAGGGCAAAGGCCAGCGCCAGCGTCTGCCGGGCGCGGCGGGCCTGCGGCGGCAAAGCCTGCCTGGCCCCGGTCACAGGCGGATGTTGTCCCGCACGGCGGCAAAGGCGGGCAGCTCGGCGTACAGGTGGGCGCCGATGGCCTCCATCAGCTTGAAGTCCGCCTCCGAGTCGATGTCGATGATGCCGGTGTCCATCATCACCGACACGCCGATCTTGCCGCTCCACAGCATGCCGTCGGTGTTGCTGGCCAGAAAGTCCCGCTCGAACACATAGATCGAGGCGTTCACATCGTAGACGGCGGGCGCCTGCTGCCGGGCGGTGAAGGGGCTGCGGATGACCTGCTCCACGTGGTCGCCCGCCTCCTTGACCATGTTGAACCAGGGGTTGCGCCGGGCCTCGGTCACGCTGAACACCAGGTCCAGGTCGGGGCGGGCGCGCTTGGCGGCCACGGCGTTTTCCACGTCGGCGGCGGTACGCAGCGGGCTGGTGATGTCCAGGTCCATGTGCCAGGCATAGGGCATGCCGGCGCGCTGTTCCATGCGGCGCAGCGTGTCCTGGAACACCGCCATTTTGGGCACCCGGTCGCCGCCCAGTTCCTCGCCGCGGGGCAGGTAAATGACCTCCGGGTATTTGGCCGCCACCAGGTCGGCCAGCGGCTGGCTGTCGGTATTCAGGGCAATGTCCACCGTCATTTCGGGGTGGGCTTTGGCGAACAGCTCAGCGGCGCTGAGGGTGTAGTAGACCAGCGGATGCCCGCAGAAGGTCTTGAGGTTTTTGTTGGCGAATCCCTTGCTGCCTGCGCGGCCGCAGACCGAGATCAAAAGGCGTTCATTGTTCATGGCTGGGTACCTCCCATTTTTGATATTGCGGCGGGCTGTGGTTTTTGCGCCGGGGCGTTCCCCGTTTCTCTCTTGAAACAGGCCACCCGGTCCCCCGGTCGGGCTCCGACCTGTTCCCGCAGGGTGGTAATGAGCTTACCGGAGGGCTGGCGGCTACCTTGTAGCATTTTCTTACCGCAAGGCACAGCCTCCGTAGGGGCCGATGCTTGCATCGGCCCGCCGGCGGGCCTGGCGGTCGGCCGCCGTTTGTGCACAACCGCCCGCTTCCGGCTGCAATGTAGGGCGGGCGTTTTCGCCCGCCGCGGAGCCTGGCGGTGTCGCAGGGCTTTCCGGGACGATGCAAGCATCGTCCCCTACGGATGCGGGGGCAAGGCCCTGCCAGGCTTTGCAGGATATTTCCGCCGCCAACCGGCAATGCACCCCTCCGTCTGCGCCTTGCGGCGCAGCCACCGTCCGGTTTGCGGCGCCCGCATCGCACGGCGCGCGCTGAAGCACGCTTGTGCTCTGCGACCGCTGCATTACCGCGAAGCGGTAAAGGCCGGAGCGGTGAGCGACTAGCGCCCGCAGGCGCTGTTTCGGAGGCCAACCGGGCCGCAGGCCCGGCTCTTAGGCCGGAGATAGGGGGCGATCCTATGCTTTCTATCGCCGAACAGGCGATAATAAAAGGAGTGACGGCCGTTTGCCACACGAGGAACAGCTTTCTCCGCCGCAGGCGGCGCTCGACTCCGCAGCCCCTTGCGGGGGATGCTTTATAGAGAGTCTGCCGTTTGAAAGGCTCCCCTGCAAGGGGAGCTGTCGGCGTCAGCCGACTGAGGGGTGCGGCACATAGCCTTACCAATACCCTTCCGGGTCGCCGCAGACCTCCCCGGCGGGCGTGAACGCCCGCCGCTTGGGGTCTGCTGCATCACAGGGCTTCCGGGACGATGCAAGCATCGTCACCTACGGATGCGGGGGCAAGGTCCTGCCGGGTTTTGCAGGACACCTCCGCCGCAAAGCGGCAATGCACCCCTTCGTCTGCGCCTTGCGGCGCAGCCACCGTCCGGTTTGCGGTGCCCGCATCGCACGGCGCGCGCTGAATCACGCTTATGCTCTGCGACCGCTGCACCTGCTCCGTCTCGCTTTCTCCGCCGCAGGCGGCGCTCG
>DWVD01000116.1 GCA_019120395.1 Candidatus Gemmiger faecigallinarum | reverse complement strand
TGGCTGAGGTCTTCCGCTTCCTGTTGCCTCGCCCACGTTGCATTACATATTGTATCAAATATTTTGGGATTTGTACACCATTTTTTCAGAAAAGCCTTGCACTCTTCCCAACTTTCCACCCGGAAGGTGGTCTGAGCCACCACATAGATGGACTTTTGTGGCTTTTCCTGCGCCGCCCAGGCTTTCAGCTCGTCCAGGCCGGAAAAAACCACCACCGGACCCGTCGCATGGCCTACAATGCCCTCAACTTCGGGATGGGCGCGGTCGCCCGCCACCAGCAGGACCGCGCCGTTTTTGCCTGCCTCGGCGGCGATCTTATGGATTTTTGCTACAAACGGGCAGGTCGCATCGTGAAACGCCAGGCCGCGTGTGCTGATTTTTTCGTACACGGTCTCAGGCACCCCGTGGCTGCGGATGACGACCTCGCATCCGTCGGGCACATCCTCGACGGCGTCGCAGGTCAGCGCGCCGCGGCTTTGCAGGTCGGCCACCACCTGGGGGTTGTGGATCAGCGGCCCCAGCGTGGCGACCCTGCGCCCCTGGGCAAGCAAGTCATAGGTCAGCTTGACCGCCCGGTCCACACCAAAGCAGAAGCCCGCGGTCTTGGCAAGATGGATCTCCATAAAATACGCGCCTCCCTGCGCGGATGGCCCGGCGCGGCGGCCGGGCAAAAGACGGGGCGTCCCTTACGCGCCCTTCTCCGGCTCGGCGGAGTTCAGCTCCACTTTGGGCAGTTCCACCTTGGGCAGTTCCAGCGGCGGGTCCTGCTCTTCCGGCCGGGCGGCTGCCTTGGCGGACGTTTCCGGCTTTGCCGCGGCAGGCGCGGCCTTGGCGGCGGGGCGGGCGCTCAGCTCCTCCGCCGTGGGCGAGCCGGGGAAACGGTTTTCGTTGTACAGCTGATCCCAGCAGTCGTTCAGCCGCCGTTTCAGCACGCGGATCTTGCCGATGGAACGGCGGGGGTCGTCGATGTGCAGGTCGGCGGCAGGGATAGCCGGGCCAAAGCAGACCCGCACCCGGCAGAACAGCCGCATGCGGCCGCTTTTGGTGTTGTAGATGATGCGGCAGGGGATCATATCCACGCCGGCGGCACTGGCCACCACAAAGGCGCCGCTCTTGATCTTGCCGATGCGGCCGTCCTTGCTGCGGGTGCCCTCGGCAAAGATCAGCAGGCCATGGCCCTTCTCCACCTGGTCGGTCACCTTTTTCAGCGCGTCGGTGTCGGCCTTGCCGCGGGCGATGGGCACCGCGCCCAGGCAGCCCAGCGCCCAGCCGATGACCGGGTTTTTGAACAGTTCCTCCTTGGCGATGATGCACATGCGCTTCCAGCTGAACACGCTGATGGCGATGAACACCGGGTCAATATCCGAGATATGGTTGGCCGCCACCACATAGCCGCGGCCGGCCTTGTCCCCGATCAGGTATTCCCGCCCGGTCACCTCGATGCGCCACAAAAGGTGCCAGACCACCCAGGCGATCGGCAATACAATCCAATACAGCACCATAGTCGTTTCCTCGCTTTTTTCACTTCTATTCTTCCGGTTGTTGGCATATTCCGCTTTTCACGGCCCCACGGCAGCCGGGCCGTGTTTCTTTATCGCCGGCCGGGCCGGCGGGAAAGACCAGGTCCTGCAGTTTGCCCGGTGCTCAGCCCTGTTTGCCGGCGGCCCGGTCCAGGATGACCTGTTTCAGCGCGGCAAAGCTCTGCTCGATGTCCAGGTCGCTGGTGTCCACCAGGACGGCGTCCTCGGCCCGGCGCAGCGGGGCGGCGGCGCGGTGGGTGTCCTGGTCGTCCCGGCGGCGGATGTCGGCCAGCACGGTGTCGTAGTCGGCAGGCTGGCCCTTGGCGACCAGCTCGGCGTAACGGCGGTCGGCGCGGGCTTCGGGGCTGGCGGTCAAAAAGATCTTGACGGTGGCGTCGGGCAGCACCACGGTGCCGATGTCCCGGCCGTCCATCAGCACGCTGCGGCTTTTGGCCAGCTGCCGCTGGGTGTCCAGCAGGAAGGCCCGCACCGCCGGGTTGGCCCCCACGGCCGAGGCCGCCATGCCCACCTGCTCTTGCCGGATGGCGTCCGAGACATCCTCGCCGTTGAGCAGCACGTGCTGCGCGCCGTCCTGCAGCAGGATGTCCAGATGCACCTGCGGCAGCAGCGCCGTAACGGCGGCGTTGTCCGCCGGGTCTTTGCCGGCGCGCAGCGCATACAGGCCGACAGCCCGGTACATGGCGCCGGTGTCCACATAGGTATAGCCCAGCTCGGCGGCCAGACGCCGCGCCATGCTGGATTTCCCGGCCCCGGAGGGCCCGTCGATGGCAACAGAGATCATGGTATGCTCCTTTGCTGACAATTGGAATTTAGAAATCAGGAATTTGGTGGAGGCGGTTTGTGTTGGCGCTGGCGACCAGAAGGCAGCGCCCTTGCGCAGGGGCCGATGAATCTCATCGGCCCGGACACCTGGCAGCTGGATGCCGCTTTTGGGGTGCCGCCTGTCCGCCTTGCCATGCAGGGCAGGCGTTCGCGCCCGCCGCCCGGACATTGCGGGTCCTGCGAGTTTTCAGGTGCGTGTCTTGCGCAGGGAGGCATTGCGACCTGGCAGGATACAGACAGGGCAAGGCGGCAATGCACCCCTCAGTCTGCTGTCGCAGACAGCTCCCCTTGCAGGGGAGCCTTCCAAGCGGCAGCCGCCCAAAAGCCTCCCCTGTAAGGGGCTGCGGAGTCGAGCGCCGCCTGCGGCGGATGCAGCGAGACGAAGCAGGTTTGATGGTCGCAGAATGCAAGCACGCTTCAGCGTGCGCAGCATGATGCGGGCACCGCAAACCGGACGGTGGATGCGCCGCAAGGCACAGACGGAGGGGTGCGGCGCCCCGCCCTGCAAGTATCCTTTCGGGCCGGCGCGCTCTCTCAGCCGCCGCTCGCCGCCGAGTCACGTTTCCAGCCTTGCCGCCCGCACCTGTCCGCAGATTGTAGGGCGGGCGTTCACGCCCGCCGGGAAGGTTTGCGGCAGGTTCGCGGCGGGCGAAATCGCCCGCCCTACAAATCGACCGGAAGCACCCGGCAAGCGTTTTCCCGGCGCCCTTATCGGCTAAAACCGCCCCATTCACCCCGCCGCCCGGGCGGCCGCCTGCGCGGTGGCCCAGGCGATCTGCAGGTTGTAGCCGCCGGTGCGGGCGTCCACGTCCAGCACCTCGCCGGCAAAGTAAAGGCCGGGGCAGAGTTTGCTCTCCATGGTTTTGGGGTCCACCTGGCCGCAGGCCACGCCGCCCGCCGTGATGACCGCGTGCTGCAGGTCCCCCAGCCCGCTGACCGGCACCTGCCAGTGCTTGCAAAGCGTCACCAGCGCCTGCTTTTGGGCTTTGGTGATCTGCGCCGCGCGGGCGGCGGGGTCGACGCCCCACTTTTTCACCGCCACCGGCCGCATCGAGCGGGGCAGCAGCTTGTCCAGCGCGCCCTGGGCGCTGTGGCCGCCCAGCAGGGCGAAATCACGGGTCAGCCGGTCGTAGAGCGTTTTCTCGTCCAGCGCGGGTTTCAGGTCGAACTCGCAGACATATTCGTGCCGGGCAAAGTCCCCGATCCAGGTGGAGGCGGACAGCACCAGCGGCCCCGACAGGCCAAAGTGGGTGAACAGCGCCTCGCCCTGCTCCCGGAACACCGGGCGGCCGTCCTCCAAAAGCGTCAGCGCCACGTTGCGCAGCGAAAGCCCCATCATCTCGCGGCAGGCCGGGTCGGGCGAGACCAGGCTGCACAAACTGGGCTGGGGCGGCGTGACTGTGTGCCCCGCCTGCCGGGCCAGCTTGTAGCCGCTGCCGTCGCTGCCGGTGCCAGGGTAGCTGACGCCGCCGGTGGCCACCAGCACCGCCCCCGCCCGCAGCTCCCGGCCGTCGGCGGTGCGCACGCCCGCACAGCGGCCGTCCTCGATCAGCAGCCGTTTGGCGGAGCCTTGCAGCAGCTGTGCGCCGGCGGCGTAGCGGCGCAGCGCCTCCAGCACGTCGGCGGCGCGGTCGCTTTGCGGGAACACCCGGCGGCCCCGCTCGGTTTTCAGCGGCACGCCCAGGCGCTCGAACAGTTCCATCGCCGCATCGGGCGGGAAAGCGTACAGCGCCGAGTACAAAAACCGCGGGTTGTGCCGCACCATCGTCAAAAAGGTCGGCACATCGCAGTGGTTGGTCAGGTTGCAGCGCCCCTTGCCGGTGATCAGGATCTTCTGTCCCGGCCCCTTGGGGTTGTGCTCCAAAAGCGCCACGCGGGCGCCTTTCTCGCAGGCCGCGCCGGCGGCCATCAGGCCGGCCGCGCCCGCGCCGACGATCAGCAGGTCAGGCATTGGCATGGCGGGGCCTCCTTCCGGTCAGGATGCCCACCGCCGCGAACAGGATCAGCAGCGGGTGGACGGTGGCCAGGTACATCGTCGAGGTGCCGATGCCAAAGCTGGACACCTCCACAAAGGCGATCATCGCGCAGCGCAGCGTCGCCATAAACAGCAGCGCCCACAGCATCGCCCAGAGCAGGATCGCTTCCGCCCGGCGACTCTTGAATACAGCGGGGATATTTTTCAAGTTCAAATACAGTGCGTACACAAACGTCAGCGGCAGCAGCGCGGCGTACAGGTAGCGCACGCCCTGCAAAATGCCGAAGGCCAGTTTCTGGTACGGGCTGTAATAGGGGGTGTCCTTGCCGGCCTCGGCCGCGCCGTTGACCTGGCAGTGCAGGTAGGCGGTCCAGGCGGCAAAGTCCTCCTCGGTGCCGATGGAACGCAGCGTTTCGCAGGGGGCGCAGTCCTGGAAGGTCAGCGCCCACAAAGCGCCCTTGGCGCTCTCGGCCAGCACCGGCAGCACGTGCTCGGCCCGGATGGGCGGGGTGGTGCTGCTGCGCCGCCCGGTCCAGCTGGGCAGGGTGCCGTCGTCGCACAGGGCGTTGATGCGGTCGGCCACTGCCTGCCAATAGCTTTCCGCCCCGGCGGCGGTGTCGTAGACGCCCGCATACTGGGCGGCGCGGCGGATGGCCCAGTAAAAGCTGCCCACCCGGTAGTCGTCCAGCTCGGGGTCGCGGAAATCGTTTTGCAGCTGGGCGTCCTCCTCCAGCCAGTATTCCAGCGGTTCCAGTTCGGGGACGTTGTCGTACAGCAGCTGCCGGGTTTCCTTGGTCACCCCCACCAGCGGGGTGTAGCCCTCCGGCGCGGCCACCCGGTACATGGCCCCCATGGCGTCGGCAAAGCTGCCGCTGGAGAAATCCGACAGCGCAAACACGCCGTAGTGCTGCCAGTTCAGCCCGCAGAAAACCAGCACCCCCGCCGCCAGCAGCGCAAAGGGCCAGGCAAGCGCGCCCAGCCGGGCGGGGCGGCGCTGCCGCAGCGTCAGCCAGGCAAGCACCGCCGTGGCCAAAACGGCAAAGGGCAGCAGGAACAGCCCCGCGTCCTCCCGGTTCAGATAGCCGGCGGCCAGGCCCGCGCCGGCGGCCAGCAGCCAGGGCCAGCGGCGGGCATCCGGGGCGAACACCGCCCGCACCACCGCGCCGCAGAACCCCGCAAAGCAGACCAGGCACAGCGCCGGGAAAATATTGTCCCGGTAGACCCGCAGCGAGTACGCCGCGCTGACCGCCGGGTTGAAGGCCAGCGCCGCAAACACGGTAAGCCTTGCCCAGTTGCCCCGCCCGGCCTTTTGCAGCCAGGGCCAAAACGCCTGGGACGCCAGCAGCGCCGCCGCGCACCACAGCGCCTGCCCGGTGACCAGATAGGGCAGGTGCAGCGCGTTGAGCAGCGCCAGCCACACCGCAAAAAACATGCTTTTGGACAGGGTCAGGTAGTCGTAAGCGCCCAGCCAGTCCCCGGCGGAGATGGCGTTGGCGGCGCGGAACATCAGCTCGTCGTCCAGCGGCGCGCCGCCCACCCAGATGTAGGCCGTCTGGAAGGAGGTCAGCGCCAGCTTGACGGCCGCAAGGCCCGCCACGCACAGCCAGAACCCGCGCGCGGACAGCGCCGGGATGCTTTTTTTTGCGGTTGGCATGGCGGGGACCTCCTTTCTGGAATTCTAAGGAATTTTGGTGCGGCCGTTAGCGGGGCCGCGGGCGCTTTTCGGTACAGCCGGCACATGGGCAGCCAGCCCGGGCAAAGCCTCGGCAACATGCGAGAACGCCCGCCCTACAATGTGCCGGAAATGGGTGCCTGGAAATCGACGTGGACCGCAGCAATCGGGTCTGCGGGCCTGGCAGCCGCCCGCTCTTGCTTTGCAGGGCGGCGTTTCCGGGCCGATGCAGACAGCGCCGGCCCGCCCTCACTTCTGTATCTTTTCCACGCTCTCAATCAGGTACTTCTGCTTTTTGAAGATCAGGTCCACCAAAAGCGACAGGTACTTGACCACGATGGCCAGCACCGCGAACACGCCGGCAAACCCGACGGTCAGCACAAACATCGTGGTGGTCCAGCCCGCCACCGGGTGGCCGGTGCAGAACACCACCAGCGTGTAGACCAGCTCCACCAGCGCCAGGGCCATCATCACCAGCGCGATGCCCACGCTGGCCTTGAAGCCCGCGTCGGTGTACAGCGCCAGACTGTCAGCCGCCAGGCTGAACCGCCCGGCCGCTTTGTCCACGATGCGTCCGGAAAAGGTCAGGTCGGCCATTTTCAGCCCCGACGCGGCGTAGGCCGCCTTGCGGTAGGGCAGGTGCTCGCTGGAGGCATGCACCCGGTTGACGGCCCGCCGGGTCACCAGGCGGAAAGCGTCGGTGCGCAGGGCGTAGGCCGAGTGGGAATTGGCGTTAAACACGCGGTAGAACAGCCGGCTGCTGCCGCTGGTCATGTCCGGGCAGACCGACACGATGTCGTTGCCTGCCAGCGCCGTCTGGTACGCCGAAAAGATCAGCTCCGGCGGGTAAGGCGCGTCGGTGGTGTCGAACTCGTAGACATAATCGCCGATGGCCGCGTCCAGCCCGGCGTTCATGCAGGGTTCCAGCTTCTGGAACAGGCTCATGTGCAAAAAAGTCAGCGGCTTGTCCAGGTCTTTGGCCCAGGCGCGCAGCTGGTCCACCGTGTCGTCGGTGCAGGCGTCGTCCACCGCCACCAGCTCGTACTGCTCAAAATGGGCGTCCAGCTGCTCTTTCAACAGCCGGAAGAACTTGACGGCGCGGACCCCATCGTTGTGCAGGTAGACCACCGCCGAGATAAAATTCTTTTCTTTGTTGCTATTGGTCGTCATTGGGCCAGCACCTCGTCCAAATCGTATACGGTATTGATCTTGCCGGAAAGCACGCTGACGAAATCGGGGCCGGCGGCCATCTTCCGCACCACGGTGGGGCGCGAGTCGTCGATCTCGCTGGCTTTCAAAATCGGCTTCATGCTGAAAAGGCTGCCCTTGTAGGCAAAGCCGTACTCTTCCCGCAGATACTTGCGGGCCAGCTGGCCCATGTAGGGCCAAGCGCTTTTGGGCCGGGCCGGGCACTCGTCGCAGTTGTACAGGCTGCCGGGGCGGCAGCGGCCGCCGCTTTTTTCCTGGCAGGGGAAGGTGGCCACCGTGTCGTAGCTGGTCTCGTGCGGGGTAAAAGTGACGCTGGTCAGGCTGTGCAGCCCGGTCTGGCCAAAGGGCATCAGGCTGAAAAAGGGGCCGTCCATCACGGTGATGCCGGTGTTGTACAGCCGCTTGTCCACCTCGCACAGGATGATCTCGCACAGCTCGTACTTGATCTTGAACGGCTCGAACCCGGCCAGGGCGTGGATGTCGTTGATGCCGGCGTAGGTGGCGTTGAGCACAAAGGGCGCCTCGGCCGCGTCGCCCCCGGCGGTGACGCGCCAGGTGTCGGGGCCTCGTTCGATCTTTTCCACCGTGCGGCCGCAGCGGATCTCCACGGTGGGGCAGTTTGCCAACTCCTTCAAAAACCAGTCCCGCAGCACGTGGGCGTCGTAGGTGTACTCGGTGGTCAAAAACGCGCCGTCGCACAGGCCGGGGTTAAAATACTTCTCTGGCGGCACGTCGTCGCAGCGGATGCCCGCCGCCCGGCAGAAGCGCCGGAACTCGGCGGCGTTGGTCCAGGAAAAGTGGGCGCTGGTGGCGTAGATCTGGTCAAAGTCGGTGCGCAGGCAGAAACCGTAATCCTTGCAGAACCGCTCGAAATAGCGGGCGCTCTTGATTGCGGTGGAGTAGCTGCGGGGGTAATGGTAGCCCATGTGGACGCGGGCCTGGTTGATGTAGGTGGCCCGCATAAAAGGCGCGGCGTCCCGCTCGAACACCAGCACCCGCTGGCCCCGCCGGCCGCACTGCAGCGCCGCGTACAGGCCGTACAGCCCGGCGCCGATGATGATCTTGTCCACCGTCATGGGGATCCCCTCGCTTTTGTGACAAATTACGGATTATACTTCCCCGCCAGCGTGGCAAGCAGCACTTTCATCAGCTCGCTGTTGCCCTTGAAGCCGCTGATCTTGGTGGGGGTGGCGCCGGTGGCCGGGTAGGCGCGGGTGACGGGCACCTCGCAGGCTTTCAGCCCCAGCTGGGTGGCGCGGACGCTCAGGTAGGCCAGCAGCTCGTACCCCATGAACACATCCCGCAGCGGCTTGACCGCCGGATGGGTCAGGTACTCGCGGCTGTAAGCGCGGTAGGCGTTGGTGGTGTCGGTGAACCACTGCCTGGCCGCCAGGCTGATGATGGGCGCGTGGATCAGCCGCACCGCCAGGTAGCGGGATCTGGGCGTGTTGATGGCGTGGCCGCCCTTGACAAAGCGGCTGCCCTGCACCAAGTCGTAGCCTTCCTTCAGCTTGGCGATGAACTTGGGCACGTCCTCGATGGAGTCCTTGTTGTTGCCGTCCACCGTCAGCACGCCCTGGTAGCCGCGCTGCAGCGCAAAGTGGATGCCCATGCGCAGCTGCGCGCCCTGCCTGCCGGGGCCGGTCTTGGTCAGCAGCGTGTTGACGCCGTACAGCTCCAGCGTTTCCGGCTTCATGCTGCCGTCGGTGGAGCCGCCGTCGCACAGGATGACGTCGCACACCCTGTCGATGCCCGCCCGCTGGGCGCGGCCCAGCTCGGTGATGATGCGGGCGCCCTCGTTGATGACGGGGATCAGCAGGCAGTAGTGGGAGCGGCGGGACGCCAGCTCACAGATTTCATAGTCCGGCACGCCGGACACGTTTTTGACAGAAGCGGTCGTCATGCAAACACCTCCGCGATCTCGTCGATGGCGCGGCGCACATTGTCCAGGCTGGTGCGGCCCATCTCGATGGAAACAAAGCCCCGGTAGCCCACGGCTTTCAGCATGGCGGCCAGCTCGGCGTGCTCAGGGCGGCGGCGGACCGGCGCCAGGCCCGGCTCGCTGATGTGCACATGGCTGACCAGGTCCAGGTCGGCGATAAAATCCCGCAGCCGCTCGCCGTTGGCCAAAACGGTGGACAGGTCCAGGTTGACCGCCAGGCCGGGGCTGCCCAACCGGCGCACCAGCGCGAAGGCGTCGGCGGTGCGGGTCAGGTAGTTGGTGTAGACCGGCGGGTTGGCCTCGACGGCCAGCACCACGCCGTAGCGGGCGGCCAAAGTGCCCGCCTGCCGGAAGAACCGGTCCCCGGCGGCGGGGTCGTCGCCCTCGGCCAGAGTGCGGTTTTTGGGGCAGCCGAACACCAGGCTGGGGCAGTTGAGCGCGTGGGCGAACTGATACGCCCCGGCGGTGTAGTCCAGCAGCCGCTCGGCCTCGCCGGCGTTAAAGATGCTGCCCTGCTGCCCGTACCAGATGCTTTGGATGCTGGGCACCGCAAAGCCCCATTTGTTTTTCAGGTAACCGCCGAACAGCGCGGCGGAAGAAAGCTGGTCGTAGGGGTCCTGCGGGAAAACGCGGGTGGGGGCCAGCTCCAGCCCCGCAAAGCCGTGGGTCTGCATCTCGGCGTAGACGACCTCGTCGTCGGCTTTGTCCCAGGCGATGTTACTGATGCTCAGCCGGATGGGATTCGCAGTATCCGCCATGTCAGTCCCTCCATTCCCGCAGAAAGCGGCAGATGTCGTCAAGCTCCTGCTCCGCCGTGCAGAGATAGCCGTCCGCACCGCCCAGCAGCCCGGCGTGCAGGCTGCGCAAGTCGTAGTCGAAGGGCGGCTTTGCCAGCTCGTTGACCCAATCGGTTCTGCCGGTGACGGCAGCGTAGACCGCCGCGGCCGAAACCGGCGGCGGAGTCAGGTTCAGGCAGGTCAGCCCCTGCGCCAGCGCGGTCTCGATGTCCCGCCACAGACGGCCCAGGTCGTAGAACTGGTAGCGGCTGCGGCTGTCGGTAAAGGCCAGGGCGTTGAAGTCATTGCCGGCAAAAAACGCCCGCAGCGCCGCCGGGTCGGCCCGGCCGTTTTGCTTGTAAAAGCCGTTTTCCGCCAGGGTGTAGCCGCCGCGCACCAGCATGCTTTTTGCCGCCAGTTCGGCGTATTTGTCCGGGCGCAGCATGGCGGGGGTGATAGTATGCAGATCAAACAGGAAGTTCTTTTTCAGCCCCAGCCCGTACAGCGCCGGCAGCCGGACGATCAGCGCGCCGGGGAAATCCTCCCGCACCCACAGCTCCAGCATGCGGCGGTTGCGGCCGTAGGCGGGCAGGGCGGGGTCAGTCGGGTCGGGGGCGTCGGCCTCGGTCTTGCCGCGGCTGTCCGGGTAGACGGCAATGCTGGACACCAGCACCACCTGCTTCGGCGCGATTTTGCGCAGGTTCTCCCGCGCGGCGCGCATCACGGCCAGGTCGGCCTCCGGGTCGGCGTTTGCCAGAAACATGGCCGCCGGCACCCCGGCGTAAACGCACAGGTCCGGCGATGTGCCGTAGCTCTCTGCAATGTCGCTGGAATGGCGGGCGTCGGCAAAGGCGTGCTTTGCCAGCAGGTTGCCGCCCACAAAACCGGTGGAGCCGACAAGAAGATCCTGGATGGGCATGGGGCGTTCCCCTTTCTGTATGTTTCGCTGCGCCGGCCCAGCCGCCTGGAGCGGCCGCACAGGCGCGCACTGTCTCATGGTATCTATTATACTTGGTACAACTGTAAAAAGCAATCTGCCGCCCGTCAGCCCCCGGTAAAATGCCCGCAAAGGCGCATTGCAGGCAAAAAGCCCGCACACTGATATTATGCAGCAGCGGGCGGGCGGTTGTCATTATACAATTGGTTCAGTTTTGTTGAAACGCAGCCCGGTCCCCGGCAGGTCATGCGCAAAAAAAGCCGGGACTGCGCGCACATCGCAGCCCCGGCAGAACAATGCCGTAACGAAACAAAAAAATCTCAGCCCCGCCCGCACATCGCCAGGTACCCTTCCAAGATGGTCAGCCCCACCGGGCCGGACTTTTCCGGGTGGAACTGGGTGCCCACCACATTGCCCCGCTGTACCGCGGCGCAGACCCTGCGGCCGCCGTACAGGGCGTCGGCCAGGCGGTCGGCCTCGTCGGCGGGTTTGGCCTCGTAAGAATGGATGAAGTAGCACTCGCCGCCGGGGCGCACGCCCGAAAGCACGGTGCCCGCAAAATCGGCCCGGCCCCCGGCGGGGATCAGCGGCTCCCAGCCAATGCGGGGCACCTTCTGGCGGGCGCCGTCGGCGGCTTCCGCCGGGATGCGCACCACCCGGCCGGGGATCAGTCCCAGGCCCTGCCAGCAGCCGAACTCCTCCGACTGGTCAAACAGCATCTGCATGCCAAGGCAGATGCCCAAAAGCGGCGTGCCCGCCGCGGCTTTCTGCCGGATGGGGCCGATCAGGCCCAGGCGCTCCAGCCCCTGCATGCCGTCGCGGAACGCGCCCACGCCGGGCAGCACCAGCGCTTTGGCCGCCAGCACAGCGGCAGGGTCGGCGGTCAGTTCCGCTTCCGCGCCGAAATGCTCCAGCGCATGCCGGACGCTGAGCAGGTTGGACAGGCCGTAGTCGATCACCGTCACTTTCATGCGCGTACCTCCACCCCGGCATCCCGCAGCTCGGCTTTCAGCTCGGGTACCGTCGTTTTGCCGTAATGCAGCACCGACGCACAGGCCACCGCGTCGGCGCCGGCGTCCACCGCGTCCACAATGTCGTCGGCGCAGCCCACGCCGCCCACGCAGATGACCGGCACATCCACCGCTTTGGTCACCGCCTCGATCAGTTCCAGGTCCATGCCCCGCTGCAGGCCCTCGCAGTCCACGCTGGTCAGCAAAATCTCGCCCGCGCCCAGCTCGACGCCGCGCTTGGCCCACTCCACCACGTCATAGCCGGAATGGGCGCGGCCATTGTCGTAGTAAGCCTCCCAGCCGGCCCAGCTGCGGCTGCGCTTGGCCTGGATGGACAGCACCATGCACTGGCTGCCGAAGGCGTTGGCCACCTCGGTGATCAGCTCCGGCCGCTTGATGGCCGCGGTGTTGATGGCGGCCTTGTCGGCGCCCATGGACAGGATATGGCGCACATCCTCGACGCTGCGCAGGCCGCCGCCCACGCAGACGGGGATGAACACATCGTCCACCGTGCGGCGCACGATGTCCGAAAGGTTGTTGCGGTTGTACAGGCTGGCGACGATGTCGATGTAGAGCAGCTCGTCGATGCCCTGCTCGTAATACTGCCGCGCAAAGGCGTTGGGGTCGCCCAGCTTGCGCAGCCCCTCCAGCTGGATGCCCTTGACCAGGTTTTCGTCCTTGACGTCCAGCCGGGCGATCAGGCGGATCTTGCGTTTCATATCGTGTTCTCCATTGCAGTGTTACAATTTGTGGGTGCGGCCGATGGCGGGCGGCCAAAACAGACGCTGTCCGGGCGGCGGCATCGCAGGGGTGTCGGGACGATGCAAGCATCGTCCCCTACGGATGCGGGGCAAGGCCCTGCCAAGGTTGGCAGGATACCTGTGGGGCAAGGCCCCCGGCGGGCGTGAACGCCCGCCCTACAACAGGCGGCATAACCGGGGACGGCAGGCATGGCGGGCGGATGACAGTCGTGAAGCGTCACCCCCTCTGCGTAGGGGCCGATGATCTCATCGGCCCGTCGTCGGGCCTGGCAAAGGGCTGCCGCTTTTTGTGTTACCGCCCGCTTGCGGGGGCCTTGTAGGGCGGTCGATCTCGCCCGCCGCTTGGGGGTCTGCGGCATCGCAGGGCTTCCGGGACGATGCAAGCATCGTCCCCTACGGATGCGGGGCAAGGCCCTGCCAGGGTTTTCAGGATACCTGTGGGGCAAGGCGGCAATGCACCCCGCCGTCTGCGCCTTGCGGCGCTTCCACCTCCCCTTGCTGGGGAGGCTTTATAGAAAGGCTCCCCTGCAAGGGGAGCTGTCGGCGTCAGCCGACTGAGGGGTGCCGCACCTTGGCCCGCCAATATCCTTCCGGGTCGCGGCAAACCTCCCCCGGCGGTCGATCTCGCCCGCCGCTTGGGGGTCTGCGGCATCACAGGGCTTCCGGGACGATGCGAGCATCGTCCCCTACGGATGCGGGGCAAGGCTCTGCCGGGCTTTGCTGGATACCTGTGAAGCAAGGCGGGAATGCCCGCGCCGTTTGGTTATATCCCCGCCGCTTTACATCTCGTGGTGGGTGCCCTTGGGGTCGCCCCACAGCACCTCGCTGTCGCCCGCGTAGGGGGTGTGGCGCAGCTTCCACATGTTGTCCTCCCACTTCCACAGGTGCGGGCTGCGGAACCGGTCAGCCAGGTGCATAAAGTAGTCCCGGTCCATCCGGGGCTGCTCGAACAGCTGGCTGGCCCAGGGGAAGTGCTGCTTGTCGATGGACAGGTACTTGAAGATTTCCTTCTCAAAGCGGTCGGGATACTCGCCGTCGAACTTTTTGCACAGCGCCCTGCCCTCGTCCAGCGTGATCTCGCCGTTGCGGATCTCCTGGGCGGCGTCGTAGGTGGCGCGGCCGATGCCGTACTTGATGTAGGTGGTGTAATAGAAGAAATCGTCGATCTTGTCGTCGATGGAATTGTACTTGGAGTAGGTGCCCTGGGTGCGCTCCGGCGCGGGTCGGAAGCCGCCGTGCTCCACCGCGTAGTAGTAGGCGCCCTGGGGGTGCCATTTCTCGTAGTAGCCCAGGTAGCGCACCTGGACGTGGTTTTTCTCCAGGTTGGAGGTCTCGCCGGGCAGGTAGATGGCCAGGTCGGCCTTGTCGATCTTGTAATCCTCCTCCAGCTGGCGCAGGCTGACGCCGCCCAGATAGATGTGGTCGTAGTCGTTGACCGCAAAGAAATGCTCGTCCCGCAGCGCCGAGTTGTTGTCGGCGATGGGGTTGCCGAATTCGGCCTCGTTCTCGCCGTAGAACACCAGCGGGATGCCGAACTTGGCGGCCATCTTGGGCGCCAGCTGCTTCTGGCCCAGGATGAAGGGCTGGAAGGGATGGAAGAGGTTTTCGGTGGCCAGGCGGGTGAGCAGCCGGTGGGTCATGCCGTTGGGGGTACACAGGTAGTTGTCGAACCCGGCGTGGATCCATGCCTGCATGTTCTCCCACCCCCAGGGGGTATAGATGTGGGGCGCCCAGGTGACGGTGAGGGGGTGCATCCCGTACTTGTATTTGAGCAGGTGGGCGGCGTAGAAGCTGTCCTTGCCGCCGGAACCGGGCACCAGGCAGTCGTAGCTGCCGTCGTTTTTGCGGTATTCATCGCAGAGTTCCCGCAGTTCCTTTTCCCGCAGGGCCCAGTCGAT
>DWVD01000115.1 GCA_019120395.1 Candidatus Gemmiger faecigallinarum | reverse complement strand
AAAAGAAAGCGTAAATAGGCAAGAAAATACGCCGTATCCAGCAAAATCTGCTGAATACGGCGTATTTCTTCGTTGCCCAATCCTGCCTGACAGATGCCATAATCGTAATTCTTTCAAATCACTTTCTTATGAGCACCTGTCCCATGGACGGGCTGCTGTTTTTGCGCGGCGCGGCAGATGCAGATTTGGCGGGCGATATTTCTGCAAAAGCCCTTGATTTTCTCTCCCCGGTTGCGCTATATTAGAGTGCGTTCCGCAGCGGCATCCGGCCCGGCTGCGGCATAGGGGAAAGGATAGGGGAAGTGTATTTATGACAAAGGATCTGACCGAAGGGCATCCGCTCAAGGTGATTTTGTGGTTTGCCTTTCCGCTGGTACTGGGTAACCTGTTCCAGCAGTTTTACAGTTTGGCCGACACCATCATTGTCGGCCGTTTTGTCGGCGTGGATGCGCTGGCGGCGGTGGGGTCCACCAGCTCGATCAATTATATGATCCTGGGCTTTGTGATCGGCGTGTGCAACGGGTTTGCCATTCCCATTGCACAGTTTTTCGGCGCGAAAGACCACGGCGATATGCGTCGGTACGTTGCAAACTCGGCCTGGCTGTGCCTGGCGGGTGCGGTGGTGCTGACCGCCGCCACGGTTCTGCTGACGCGGCCGATCCTGCAGCTGATGCAGACGCCGGCGGACATCATCGGCGATGCAGTCACCTACATCGGATGGATCTTTGCCGGCATCCCCTTTGTGTTTTTGTACAACATGGTGGCAAGCATCATGCGGGCACTGGGCGACAGCCGCACCCCGCTGATCTTTCTTGTCATTACCAGTGTGCTGAACGTGGGGCTGGACCTGTTTTTTATCATTGTATTCGATGCCGGGGTGTTCGGCGCCGCGTTCGCCACCGATCTGTCCCAGGCGATCTCCGGCATTGCCAGCCTGATCTACCTGGTCAAGAGGTTTGAGGTGCTGCAGATGCAAAAAGGGGAGCAGGCGCCGGACCGCGGGGTCTGCGGCCGTCTGCTGGCCATGGGGCTGCCGATGGGCCTGCAGTGCAGCATCACCGCCATCGGTTCGGTCATCATGCAGTGGGCGGTCAACGTATTGGGCAGTACGGCGGTGGCGGCTGTCACCGCCGCAGGCAAGACCAGCAATCTGCTCAGCGTGCCGCTGGAAAGCCTGGGCACCGCCATGGCCACTTACGCCGGGCAGAACCTGGGCGCGGCCCGGCTGGACCGGGTGCGCAGCGGCGTGCGGTATGCGCTGGGCATTACGGTGGTGTATGCGGTGCTGGCACTGGTGCTGCTGCATTTCTTTGACGTTGCCATCATCGGTATGTTCATCGATACCGGCGCCGAGGTGGAGGTGGTCCGCCTGGCCCGCAGCTACCTGTTCTGGAACGGGCTTTTCTTCCTGCCGCTGGGGGCGCTGATCGTCTGGCGGTACGTGATCCAGGGGCTGGGCTATTCCAGCATCGCCATGCTGGCCGGCGTGGCCGAGATGATCGCGCGCACCGGCGTGGCTCTGGTGCTGGTGCCGGGGCTGGGCTTTTTCGGCGCGTCGCTGGCAAACCCGGCTGCCTGGGTGGCTGCCTGCGTTTTCCTGCTGCCCGCCTACACCTGGACCATGCGCCATATCGCAAACCGCCTGCAGGCAAACCGGCTGCGGATGGAACAGCCGGCCTGAAACGCATAAATCACAAAGGGCAGGCCCCGCCAAAACGGCGGGGCCTGCCCTTTGTGATGCCAGCTTTCCAAACTTTCCAAAACAGAGCGGACGCTTTTTGCCCGGATTCCCCCTGCGCAGGGCACGGTCACAAATACAGCTCGCAGTCCTTGCGGACGGCGCAGGGGGCCTGCAAAAAGGCTTCCAGCCCGGCCAATGCCTCCGGGTCGACGGCCCTGGCCTGCTGCGGGCATACCGCCACGCAGCGCATGCAGCTGATGCAGCGGTCCGCGTCGGTGCGGGCTGGGGCGTCAGGGTCGATGGCCTGTACCGGGCAGCGCGCAGCGCACAGCCCGCAGGCGGTACAGCGGCTGCCGGCCTGCGGGATCATGCGGCGTACGCCCAGCGGCTTGTAGGGCCGGCGGCCGGGCAGCGGCGGCAGAGCGTCGCCGCCGGCATCCAGTTTGACCTGGATCTGCCGGGCAAAGCCGCGCAGCGTTTCTGCGTCTTTGGCGTCCGAGCGGCCGGCGGCATACCGGCGCGCGATGGAATGCTCCGCCACAGCGGCCACGGCCGCAGCCACGCGGAAGCCTGCGGCTTTGGCCAGATCCTCCAGCTCCACCAGGGTGTCCTCGTAGGCGCGGTTGCCGTACACACACAGCAGCACCGCCCGCGCCCCGCCGCCCGGCATCGCCAGCAGACGCTGCGCCGCGGCTACCGGTACGCGGCCGCCGTAGGACGGCACCGCAATAACGGCGGTATCCCCGCAGCCTGGGCGGAAGGCGGAAAAATCCATCCCGCTGCTGCACAGGTCGACCGAAACGGTTTCCCCGCGCAGGCCGCCGCACAGCAGGTCGGCGGCCTTCTGCGTGCCGCCGGTGGGGCTGAACACGATCTGCCAAAGTTTCATGGGGTTCTTCCTCCTGTCTCCTGTGATCTTGTTCTGTGTCGAGGCGGCTTTTTCTGCCGGCCTGTTCAGGGGCCTTAAAAATCCCGGCTGTGCTCGCCTTGGCGGATGTCGTCCCGCTCCAGCTCGGCCAGCAGCTGGTCGTGGGTCGCATCCAGCAAAAGGGTTTGGCTGTACTGCTCAAAGCGATCACACTCGTTGTCGGACAAAAACGGCGCCGAATCCGGTCCCAGGGCAAGCTCGTTCACAAAAACGACCATTTCCTGCTCGTTCTGGAACGCGCGCTCCATAAAGTCAAAGGCGGATTCCAGCGCGTCGCCGGCGGCGGCAACGGCCTCCTCCCGCTTGCGCACCTGCCGGTTGAAGCCGGCGCGCACCAGGTCGAACGCCTCGTCGCCGTCGGCGTCGTCGGGCACTGTTCTGGCCCAAGCGCGCAGCAGTTCCAGCGCCTGGCGGTGGATGCCTGCCTCCTGCGGGGTCAGCCGTCCGGCGGCGGTCTCGGCGGTCAGGCGGTCCGCAGCGTCGCTGCACTGGTCCGCCAGCAGGGCGGCGGGGGTGCTGCCGGCACCCTGCCGCTCCAGCCCGCGCTTGTAGGCCCGCAGCTGCTGGTAGCAGGCGTCGGTGATGGCGTCGGCCTCGCGGGCGGCCGAAAAGCGGACGTTCAGCCCGGCCAGCAGCAGGCTGACCAGCGAAAGCCGCTCGTCAAAGCCGGCGTTCAGCGCCCGCTCCACCACGTGGTCAAAGGGCTTGCCCCGCAAAATGTCCTCCACGCCGTAATCCTCGTGATACTTCTTGTACAGCGCCCAGTAGGCGGCAAAGTCCCGCGATACCTCTGGGTGGCGCAGGTACTGACCGATCAGATCCTCGTCCACCGGCAGGTCCAGCGCGTCGCAGGTCTGCAGCATGGCGGACAGATCCTCCCAGCCGCGGGCGGTGACGAACTGCGCGCCGTCCACGTCCTGCTCCACCTTGTAAAAGTGCTGGGGGCGCAGCTCCAGATAGGCCGTCACCGCCGGATGCAGCCGCTGGGCGCGGGCATACTCCTGCCAGGCGGGCAGGCTGGGTTCCACGTCGATGCGCCGCACCCGGTCCAGCGTGACCAGGTCGAACTCCCGCACGCTCTTGTTGTATTCGGGCGGGTTGCCGGCCGTCACGATCACCCAGCCCTCCGGCACCGCCTGGTTGCCAAAGGTCTTGTACTGCAAAAACTGCAGCATGGTGGGGGCCAGCGTCTCGGATACGCAGTTGATCTCGTCAATAAACAAAATGCCCTGCCGCAGCCCGGTCTGCTCCATCTTGGCGTAGACGCTGGCGATGATCTCGCTCATGGTGTACTCGGTCACGCTGCGGGTCCTGCCGTCAAAATTGCGCTCCCGGATAAAGGGCAGGCCGACGGCGCTCTGGCGCGTGTGGTGGGTGATGGTGTAGGCCACCAGCGCCACGCCGCATTCCCGCGCCGCCTGCTCGACGATCTGGGTCTTGCCCACGCCGGGCGGGCCCATCAGCAAAATGGGCCGCTGCCGCAGGGCGGGGATGCGGTAATTACCGGCGGGGTCCCTGGCCAGATAGGCCTTGACGGTGCGCTCGATCTCCTGCTTTGCTCGTTTGATGTCCATGGTATGCGCCTCCTGGTGCATGTGGGATCTTGTCTTGCGGCCGCGGTCACAGCTGCGGCAGGTCGTCCATTTCGTCCCGGGCCCAGTCCATGGGCGGCAGGGCGGGGGCTTTGGGCTGGATCAGCTCTTCCGGTTCGATCACCAGCCGCATGGCCCAGGGCGGCACTTCCGGGGGCGGCTCGCCGTTGTCCAAAAACAAAAACGCTGTGTCGTAGCCCGGCCGCCGGGACGGGTAGGTGCCCTTGCCGTCGGTGAAATAGAGGGCGCCCTGCAGCTCCCGCAGGCGGCCTTCCTGCCGCAGCTCCTCGATGCGGGCAAAGGCCGGGCGGAAATCCGTCCCGCCGCCGCCTTTCAGCACAAAATTCCGGGCATAGCGGTCCAGAGAATCCAGGTCGGTCAGGAAAGTCTCGCCGCGCACCGCGTCGTCGCATTGCAGCACCAGCACCCGGCACTTGGCAAAAAAGGTGTCGGCGGACTTCAGCAGGGTAAAGGTCTCTTTCAAAAAGGCTTTGACCAGCTCGCCGGAGGTGGATTCGCTGGTGTCCAGCACGATGGCGAAATCCCGCACCCGCTTGGTCTCGCGGGTCTCCAGCGGCTCGATCAGGGGCAGGTTGCCGTAAGTGCGCAGCCCGTAGGAGTAATACCCCAGGTCAAACTCGTCCGGGTCCAGGCGGGATTCCTCCCGCCAGACGGCAAATCTGCGCAAAAAGTCCCGGTACTGCCGCCGGCTTTGGCCCGCCTGCACCTGGGCGGCCAGGGCGGCGGCGCCGTCCGCGGCGGACGCCCTGCTGCCGGCCTGCTGCATCGAAAGCTGCGTCTGGCGGCCCAGCTGCTCCCAACGGCTGCCTTGCATCTGCGCGGCGGGGGCGTCCGGGTCTTTGGGCCACAGGCGGTGGGTGTCGCAGAAAAATTCCTCCCGCAGGCGGGCAAGTTCCTCCGGGGCATAACCGCACAGCGCCCGGTAGATGGGCCCCGCGCCCAGCAGCCGGCACTGGCCGGCCAGCTTGCGGTAAGTCTCGCTGCGCAGCCAGCCCACCGGCCGGGCTAATGCCGGCACGCCCAGGCGGTCCAGCGTGTGCTCCACCGCAATGTCGCAGGCAAGGCCCCACAAAGCCGGGTCCCGGCTGCCCCGCAGCCACAGATGCCGGAACACACAATGGAGCACGCTGTGCAGGTAGGCGCGGGGCAGATAGGCATGGTTTTTGCGATACAGCCCCAGCAGCCAGCCGGGCGCAAAGCAGAGCCGGACGCCGTCGGTGGCAAAAGCGGTCAGGGAGTCCTGCTCGGCGGGCGTCAGCGCGCAGAGGGCGGCGTTCATATAGGGCAGCGCCAGGTACAATTCGCCCCGGATGGCGGCAAATACTTTTTGGGCCATGGCGCTTTCCCATTCGGCCTGTGTTTCAATGTGCTTGCCGGGCACGGCGTGCCGCCTCCTTTCCGGGAAATTTGACTGATAGAAAATCAGAGATCGTCAAAGGTGTAGCTCTTTTTTGCTGTTGCGCGCCGGCCGCCCAAAAACAGCGCCGCGCCGGGGCCGAACCCGGCCGCGCCGCAGGCCTGCGCCACGGCGGCAAGATCTCCGGGGGCAAGGCCGTCCAGGCTGCGGACAAAGCGCAGGGCCTCTAAATCGCGGGCGGCGATCAGCGGCCGGCAGGCGTCGGACAGATGCGCCGCCGGATATGCGGTATAAACGCCGCGGGCTGCGGCATCCAGCGCAAACGGATACCGCAGCCGCCCCAGGGCGATGCGGCACAGCTTGTCCGCAGGTTCCCCCACGCAGGCCTGCGCGAAGGCGGCGTCGTACTCGCCAAACTGGAGAACACCGCCGGAAAAGCACTGCCGGTAGCGGTAGCCTTCGCCCTCGATGCTGTGGTTGAAGATATGGGCGGGGGTGTTCTCGTCCAAAAGCTCAAAGTATTCGGGGTAGAACAGCTGCGCAGTTACGCGGCCGGACCCGTCTAAAAATTCCGCGGTCACGTCGGCGCTGACGCAGCCCAGCAGCTTGCGCAGGCCGGTGGTTGCGTCCGGATCGGCACGCACCGCAAGGCAGGCCAGCGCGCGGCAGTTGGTGAACAGATCGCTGCCCAGCGCGTCGATGCCGGCCCCCAGTTCCACCCGGTGCAGGCTGCGGCAGTTGTAAAAAGCGGCGCTGTCCAAAAGATGCACGCTGTCCGGCAGGGTAACGCTCTCCACAAAATTGCCGCAGATCGCGTGCAGCTGTGCGGCGTCCATGCCTGCCGGCAGCGTCAGCGTGCCGGCGGGGACGGGCTTTTCGGCAAAGCAGTAGGGGCCGATCTCCCGCAGCGGCAGCCCGCCGATCCTTTCCGGCAGGGCGGGGCAGGGGGTGTCGCCGTATACTTTCAAAAGCCGCGCGCCGCCGGGACATTCCTGCCACAAAAAGCCGAGTTGTCTCTCCATCGTTTCACCTCTGATCGGTCACCAGTCATTATAGCCGCAAATGGCTGCGGTGGCAAGGTTTTGCAGGGCTGCCGCGGCCAAACGGCGGCAAACTCTGCGATAAGCCTGCAAAAAGCCCCGGAAGCTCCTGTCGAGGAGCCGCCGGGGCGGTCTTTGCGGGCGGAAGGGCGCGGGCGTTTCCGCCGCACCGGTTTACAGCTTGAAGCTGTCCTTCAGCGTGACGATGCGGTTGTACACGCCAGGGTGGCGGCTGTCCGGCGTAAAGTAGCCGGTGCGCACAAACTGGAAGCGGTCGCCGGGATTGGCGTCCTTCAGGCTTTCCTCCAGCTTGGCATGGGGGACGGCGACGACGCTTTCCGGGTTCAGATAGTCCTTGAAATCGGCGTCGTCGGGGATGCCGCCCATGTTCTGCTCGGTGAACAGCTTGTCGTACAGGCGGACCTCGGCGTCGATGCAGTGCTCGCAGCTGACCCAGTGGATGGTGCCCCGCACCTTGCGGCCGTCGGCCGGGTTGCCGTTGCGGGTCTCCAGGTCGGCGGTGGCGTGGATGGCGGTGATGCTGCCCTCGGCGTCCTTGTCCACGCCGGTGCAGCGGACAAGGTAAGCGCCCATCAGGCGGACCTCGCTGCCGATGGTCAGGCGCTTGAACTTGGGCGGCGGGACCTCAAAGAAATCGCTGCGGTCGATCCACACCTCGCGGGTGAAGGGGGCGGAGCGGGTGGAGGCGTCGCCGGCGTCCCGGTTGGGATTGTTGGGCAGCTCAAAGGTCTCGCACCGGCCTTCGGGGTAGTTGTCGACGACCAGCTTGATCGGGTCCAGCACGGCGATGCGGCGCTGGGCGGACAGCTCCAGTTCGGCACGCAGGACGGCTTCCATCTGGCGCATGTCCACCAGGCTGTCGGCCTTGGAGATGCCGGCCTGCTGCACAAAGGTAAAGATGCTGGACGGGGTGTAGCCGCGGCGGCGCAGACCGGACAGGGTGGGCATGCGGGGGTCGTCCCAGCCGTCCACGATGTTCTTTTCCACCAGCTCGCGCAGATACCGCTTGCTCATGACGGTGTTGGTCATGTTCAGGCGGGCAAATTCCCGCTGCTTGGGGAACTCGCCGCCCACCGTGTTGGCGATGACCCACTCGTACAGCGGGCGGTGGTTCTCAAACTCCAGGCTGCACAGCGAGTGGGTGATGCCTTCGATGGCGTCCTGGATGGGGTGGGCGAAGTCATACAGCGGGTAGATGCACCACTTGTCGCCCTGGCGGTGGTGGGACACATGCTTGATGCGGTAGATGGCCGGGTCGCGCATGTTCATGTTGGGGCTGGCCAGGTCGATCTTGGCGCGCAGCGTCTTTTCGCCGTCGGCAAACTCGCCGGCGCGCAT
>DWVD01000114.1 GCA_019120395.1 Candidatus Gemmiger faecigallinarum | reverse complement strand
CGGCCCCGGCAACATCTATGTGGCCACCGCCAAGCGCAAGGTGTTCGGTACGGTGGGCATCGACATGATCGCCGGGCCGTCCGAGATCCTGGTGCTGGCCGACGGCAAAAGCGACCCCGCCTGGGTGGCCGCCGACCTGCTCAGCCAGGCCGAGCACGACAAGCTGGCCAGCCCGGTGCTGGTCACCGACAGCATGGACCTGGCCAAAGCCGTGCAGGCCGAGCTGGAGGTGCAGATCCCCCGGCTGCCCCGCGCCGCCATCGCCCGCGCCAGCGTGGAGGCAAACGGCAAGATCGTCGTGGCCGAAAACCTGGACCTGGCCATCGACGCGGTGAACATCATCGCGCCGGAGCATTTGGAGATCTGCCTGGACGACCCCTTTGCGGTGCTCAGCCGCATCAAAAACGCCGGCAGCATCTTTATGGGCCGCAATGTGCCCGAAGCGTTGGGGGATTATTTTGCCGGGCCCAACCACACGCTGCCCACCAGCGGCACCGCCCGGTTCTCCAGCCCCTTGAGCGTGGACGACTTTGTCAAAAAGTCCAGCTTCATCTACTACACCCGCGACGCTCTGGGCCAGGTGAAGGACCGCATCGCCGATTTTGCCGAGCACGAGGGCCTGCACGCCCACGCCAGAAGCGTGACCATCCGGTTTGAGGGGGAAGAATGATGGACTACCGCTACGATACCCAGCTGCTGATCGAGGGCACCGGCCTGGACGAGGACGAGATCCACGACCATATCCTGGCCCGCTTTGCCGGCGACTGCCTGCTGGTGGCGGGGGACGAGGATCTGGTCAAGCTGCATTTCCACACCAACAAGCCCTGGGAGATCCTGGAATACTGCGCCTCCCTGGGCGAGATCTTCGACATTGTGGTGGAGGACATGGACCGCCAGGCCCGCGGCCTGAAAGGCTGACCGGCGGGCCGGAGAGGAGGACCCTGTGCGTGAAGTGACACTGTTTCTTGCCATGAGCCTGGACGGCTGCATTGCCGCGCCGGACGGCAGCGTGGACTGGCTGGCCGGCCACGACCCCGACGGGGGCGACGGCGGCAGCTATGACCGGTTTATTGCCGGCGTGGATACCGTGCTGATGGGGTGGCGGACCTATCACCAGGTCGTTACCCGGCTGGCGCCCGGCCGGTGGCCCTACCGAGGACTGGCGGCGTATGTCGTGACCCACCGCACCCTGACCGACGCCCCGGCGGACGTGCAGGCGGCACAGGACCCCTGCGCGCTGGTGCGGCGGCTGAAAACGCAGCCGGGGGCGGGCATCTGGATCTGCGGCGGCGCCGACCTGGCCCGCCAGCTGATGGAGCAGGATCTGATCGACGTGTACGATATTTCGGTGATCCCTGTGCTGCTGGGGGACGGCATCCGGCTGTTTGACGGCGGTCTGCCCCCGCGCAGCCTGCGCCTGACTGCCGTGCAGTCCGCCAACGGCATCGCGGAGCTGATCTACCGGCGGTACAGGAACCCCTGACGGAAACGGGCCGGCCCCAAAGGCTGTGCCAAAAATGCAACCCTGAGCGTCAAGCCTGAATGTCAAGAAAGAAGGCGAACCCCATGAGCCGCTATTTTACCCCGGAACTGGCCGCGCTGGAGCCTTACACCCCCGGCGAGCAGCCCCAGAACCGGCAGTACATCAAGCTGAACACCAACGAGAACCCCTATCCGCCCGCCCCCGGCGTGGCGGCCGCCGTGGCCGAAGCCGCCCAAAAGCTGGCGCTCTACTCCGACCCGGAGAGCGGCGCGCTGACCAAAGCCGCGGCGGAGTGGTTCGGCGTCAAACCCGAAAACATCCTGTGCGGCAACGGCAGCGACGAAAACCTGATGCTGGCCATCCGGGCCTTCTGCGCCAAGGACCGGCCGCTGGCCTTTGCCGACGTGACCTACGGGTTCTATCCCGTCTGGTGCCAGCTGTTCGGCATCCCGCAGGCGGTGCTGCCGCTGAGGGAGGATTTCACGCTGGACCCGGCGGACTACTATGGCCTGGACAGCGCCAAAAACGCGGGGGCCATCGTCATCGCCAACCCCAACGCCCCCACCGGCCTGGCGCTGCCCGCCCGGGCCTTGGCCGAGATCGCCCGCCGCAACCCGAACGCCGTGGTGATCGTGGACGAGGCCTATGTGGATTTCGGCGGCGAAAGCTGCGTGCCCTTTGTGCAGAGAGGGGAGCCTGCCAACCTGATGGTGGTGCAGACCTTCTCCAAGTCCCGCAGCCTGGCGGGCGGGCGGCTGGGGCTGTGCATCGCCCCGCAGCCGCTGATCGCCGACCTGAAGCGGGTCAAGTACAGCATGAACCCCTACAACATCAACCGCATGACCGAGGCCGCCGGCGTCGCCGCGCTGGCCGACCGGGCGTATTTTGAGCAGAACTGCGCCGCCATCCGCGCCACCCGCGCCGACGCTGCCCAAAGGCTGCGGCAGATGGGCTTCACGGTGCTGGATTCCAGCACAAACTTTGTCTTTGCCCGCACCCCGCGGATGCCCGGCGGCGAGCTCTACCGCCGCCTGAAAGACAAAGGCGTGCTGGTGCGGCATTTTGACGCCCCGCGCCTGACCGACTGGCTGCGCATCACCATCGGCTCCCCAGAGCAGATGCAGGGCTTCTTCGCGGCGCTGGAGGAGATTTTGGGACGATGACCCCGCAGCCGAAACGAACGGCCAACCGGATGAAACACTACGATTACAGCCGTGCAGGCTGGTACTTTGTCACGGTCTGCGTGAAAAAACACCTCTGCCTGTTGGCACAGGTGACCGATTATGACGAAGCCTGCGTAGGGGACGATGCTTGCATCGTCCCGCAAGCCCAACATCAGGCGGCAGTTTCCCTGACGCCGCTGGGGCGCATTGTCGAAGCGGAGCTTCTTTGTATTCCGGGCATCCGGGAGTATGTGGTCATGCCAAACCATCTGCACTGCATCGTTTGCATTGATGGTGAGGACGGGCCGATGCGAGCACTGCCGCCCGCAGGCGGCGTTTCGAAGGCCAACCGGGCGTTAGCCCGGCACTTAGGCCGGAGATCGGCCCCTACGCAAGGAGCATCTTTCCCCGGCGCGGGCGCCAGCCCGCAAAGCCTGTCTCAGCGCATCCGCATCTTCAAAGCGAGGGTGACAAGGGCGGCGGGGCGGCCGCTGTTCCAGCGTTCCTTCTATGACCATGTGATCCGCAACGAAGCCGATTATCTGCGCATTGCAACCTATATCCAAACAAACCCGCAAAAGTGGGCAACCGACCGGTTTTACCGGCTATGACATATCCGGGGAGGGAACACCTATGATCGCCATTGTGGACTACGGCGTGGGCAACCTGTTCAGCCTGGCCTCCAGCCTGAAAAGCCTGGGCCTGACCGTTGAGGTCACCTGCGACGCGGACAAACTCTGCGCCGCCACGCACATCATCCTGCCCGGCGTGGGCGCCTTTGCCGACGCCATGGACAAGCTGACCGCCACCGGGCTGGTGCCGGTGCTCAAGGCCGAATGCCAAAAAAAGCCGCTGCTGGGCATCTGCCTGGGGATGCAGCTGCTGTTTGAAAAAAGCTACGAGTACGGCGAACACGAGGGCCTGGGCCTGGTGCCCGGCCAGGTCTGCCCGCTGGCCGACGATTTGAAAGACCCGGCGCTGAAAGTGCCCCACATCGGCTGGAACGCGCTGGACATCACCCCCGGCCGGGAGGACGACCCGCTGTTTTGCTACGTCAAGCCCGGCGAGTATGTCTATTACGTCCACAGCTACTACGCCAAACACTGCGCGGCCAACACGCTGGCCACCAGCGAGTACAGCATCCCCGTCACCGGCGCGGTGCGCAGCGGCCTTGTCTACGGCACCCAGTTCCACCCGGAAAAGTCCGGCGACACCGGCCTGCGGCTGCTGAAAGCCTTTGCTGAATTGGCCTGAGAGGAGGGCAACGACCATGAAACTGTTCCCCGCCATCGACCTGCGCGGCGGCAAGGCCGTGCGGCTGTATCAGGGCGATTACGACCGGATGACCGTTTATAACGACGACCCCGCCGCCCAGGCAAAGGCCTTCCGGGACGCGGGCGCAAAATACCTGCACGTCGTTGATCTGGACGGCGCCAAGGACGACGACACCGCCAACCTGCCCGCTGTGGCGGCCATCGCGGCCGTGGGCGGCCTGACGATCGAGGTGGGCGGCGGCATCCGGGACGAGGCGCGCATCCGCCGCTACCTGGACATGGGGGTGGGCCGCTGCATCCTGGGCACCGTCGCGGTGCGGGACTTTGATTTCACCGCCCGCATGGCAAAGACCTACGGCGGCCGCATCGTCGTGGGCGTGGATATGAAGGACGGATTTGTGGCCGTGGCCGGCTGGCGGGAACTTACCCCGGAGCCGGGCGTTGACTTCTGCCGCCGCCTGGCGGACGCCGGCGTGCAGGCCATCATCGCCACCGACATCAGCCGCGACGGCACCATGCAGGGCACCAATTTGGACCTGTACCGGCAGCTTTTGCAGATCCCCGGCGTCGAGATCACCGCATCCGGCGGCATCGCTGCGCTGGACGAGCTGGACGCGCTGGCCGCCATGGGCTGCCACGCGGCGATTTTGGGCAAGTCGGTCTACACCGGCGCCATCGACCTGGCCGAGGCGGTCCGCCGGTTCCCCCAGTGACGGCAAATCAGAAAGGAGCGCGCCATGATCACCAAACGCATCATCCCCTGCCTGGACGTCAAGGACGGCCGGGTGGTCAAGGGGGTCAACTTCGAGGGCCTGCGCGACCTGGCCGACCCGGTGGAGATGGCCCGCTGGTACAACGAGTCCGGCGCCGACGAGCTGGTGTTCTATGACATCACCGCCAGCGTGGAGGGCCGCACCCTGTTCACCGACATCCTGCGCCGCGTCGCCGCCGAGATCTTCATCCCGCTGACGGTGGGCGGCGGCATCCGCACGCTGGAGGACTTTGACCGGGTGCTGAAATGCGGCGCCGACAAGGTCAGCGTCAACTCCGGCGCCATCGCCGACCCCGGCATCATCTCGGCCGCCGCGCAGAAATACGGCGACCAGTGCGTGGTGCTGTCGGCCGACATCAAGCGGGTGGACGGCAGATTTATGCTGTTCGCCAAGGGCGGCCGCGAAAACACCGGCATCGACGCGCTGGACTGGCTGGAACAGGGCGTCAAAAACGGCGCAGGCGAGCTGGTGGTCAACTCCATCGACACCGACGGCGTCAAAAACGGCTTTGACCTGGAACTGCTGGACGCGGTGGCAAAGCGGTGCGCCGTGCCCATCATCGCCTCCGGCGGCGCGGGCTGCATGCAGGATTTCCTGACGCTGTTTTGCGGCCACCCCGGCGTCGACGCCGGCCTGGCCGCCAGCATCTTCCACACCCGCCAGGTGGACATCCGCGACCTGAAACGCTACCTGCGGCAAAACGGCGTCGAGATGCGCCTCTGACGCAGCGGGGGGAGCAAAACGGGCGGCGGGCCGGCGGCGCGCCGCTGCCGCCGGTTTCCACAAAATTTTTCCGGCACCCGTTGCAAAATGTGTGATTACAAGGTAAACTAGTAGGTATCTTATTCTTTTCCGGGGCGCGCCCCCGCCAAAGGACAGGATGCGTTTGGATAAGGAGCAAAGCCATGCAGTACCCTGAGACCCAAAACAACCTCAAATTTGACGCAAACGGCCTGATCCCCGCCATCGTGCAGGACCATTACACCCGCGAGGTGCTGACCCTGGCCTACATGAACGCCGAAACGCTGGCGCTGACCATCGCCGAGGGCCGCACCGTCTTTTACAGCCGCAGCCGCCGGGAGATCTGGCGCAAGGGCGAGACTTCCGGCAACGTGCAGCGGGTCGTTTCCATCACCGCCGACTGTGACAGGGACGCTTTGGTGGTGGAGGTGGTCAAGGACGGCCCCGCCTGCCACACCGGCGCCGAGAGCTGCTTTTTTGACCCGGTCTATGTATCCGAGGAATTGAAGCAGTTTACCTGGCAGGGACTGTACGACCTGATCGAGGGCCGCAAGACCGACCCCAAGGAGGGCAGCTACACCAGCTACCTGTTTGACAAGGGGCTGGAAAAGATCCTGAAAAAAGTGGGGGAGGAATCCACCGAGGTCATCATCGCGGGCGCCAAGCGGGACAAAGAGGAAACGGTCTACGAGATCAGCGACCTGGCCTACCATGTGATGGTGCTGATGATCGAACTGGGGATCTCGGTGGAGGACATCACCAAAGAACTGGAAAAACGGCATGTGATCGACCATAAAGTGAAACAGGAAAGGATGCAGTAACTATGGCGGGCGAATACCTGAAAAGTTCCGTCCACGTACATTCCAAGCTGTGCGACGGCAAAAATACATTGGAGGAACTGGCGGTCACTGCGTGGCGCGCCGGCCTGCAGACGCTGGGTTTCAGCGGCCACAGCCACACTCCCTGCGACCTGGAATACTGCATGACCCGCAGCCGCACTGCTCTTTATAAAGCGCAGATCGCCAAACTGAAGGAACGCTATGCCGGCAAGATGGATATCCTCTGCGGGCTGGAGTGGGACCTTTTCAGCGACGACGACCCGCAGGATTACGACTATTTCATCGGCAGCAC
>DWVD01000113.1 GCA_019120395.1 Candidatus Gemmiger faecigallinarum | reverse complement strand
GAAAACGGCATTTAAGCAGTCTTTTTCGGTTGCTTAAATGCCGTTTTCTGTTTTTTTGGTCTGCAAATGTTTGTCAGCAGATTTTGTCATTTCAAATGCAAAATTTTTTCATTTTTCGCGAAAAGCAACAGCCGCCGAAAATCCCGCCGCCGACTTCACCCGCCTGGGCGAGTATTTCCTTACCTATCTGCAAAGCTCGGAGGCCCGCGAGACCCTGGCGGCTGCGCTGGACAGGCTGCTGGAGGAAAGCGGCCTGACGGTCTCGGCCCAGCAGCTGCAGGAGCTGGTGGCCAATGTGATGTCCGGCTATCAGGACTGGGCCATCGAGAACGGCTTTACCGACCCGGAAAAGTTCAACGAATATCTGGCGCTGTATCTGCAGACGCCGGAAGCCCAGCAGATGCTGGCGGAAGGCGCCGCCAAGATCATCGCCTCGGCCGAGGACGCCGAGATCACCCAGGAACAGCTGGAAGAGCTGGCTGCCGCCGTGCTGGCCGGCTATCAGGAATACGCCCGGGACAACAACATGACCGATCCCACCCGCGTGGGCGAATATTTTCTGGAATACCTGCAGACGGACAGCGCCCAGGCCGTGATCTCCGGCAGCGTTGCCGGCATGATCGACACCAGCGGCGTGACCGAGTGGATGAACGGTCAGATGCAGTCTGTCCAGCAGGCGATGCAGCAGCAGATGCAGCAGGTCATGGCAGAGGTGATCCGCCAGGTCATGCAGCAGGCGATGCAGCAGATCATGCCCCAGGTCATGACCCAGCTGGCGGCCACTTTGGGGCAGACGCTGGAGACCCAGATCACCAGCGGTATGACCCGGGCCATGGATCAACTGGAAGCACAGCTGGAGGACGCCTTTGATATTGACCCGGAAGCCTTTGCCGACGCCATCCAGGTCAACATGACCGAGGAAGAACTGAGCGAGCTTTTGATGAGCCTGATGACGACCCGCTCCAGCACCTGCGACGGCAACCTGCAAACGCTGGGGTACGCCGACCCGGACGACCCCAGCGGCATCAACATCTATCCGCTTAACTTTGAAGCCAAAGAGCAGGTCCTGGCGATCCTGGACGGCTACAATGCCCGTGTGGAAGCCCTGGGCGAACCGGAAAAGGTCATCACTTACACCGACGTTGTGGGAACTCTCATGTCCTCTGTCACCGACATCATCAATATCATCAGCTATGTGCTGGTGGCCTTTGTCGCCATCTCTCTGGTGGTATCTTCCATTATGATCGGCGTCATCACCTATATCAGCGTGCTGGAACGCAAAAAGGAGATCGGCATCCTGCGTGCGATCGGTGCATCCAAGAGCAACATCTCGCAGGTGTTCAACGCCGAAACCTTTATGATCGGCCTGTGCGCCGGACTGATCGGCATCGGCGTCACGCTGCTGCTGTTGATTCCCGGCAACCAGCTGATCCACCACCTGGCCGAGACGGACGCCATCAACGCGGCGCTGCCGGCAGGGGCCGCGGTGGTATTGGTGCTGCTCAGCGTCGTTTTGACGCTGCTGGGCGGGCTGATCCCTTCCCGCAAGGCCGCCAAGCAGGACCCGGTCACTGCTCTGCGGACCGATTGACCGCCCCGCCGTTTAGTCTCGTTTCATACCATGTACCATGGCCCCGCCGGCTTTATGCCGGCGGGGCCATGGGCTTTTCTTTCGGATGCCGGTCAGGCGGCTTCGCGCAGCCGCTCGACGACGCTGCCCCGGCAAAAGCCCCTGAGCGCGGCGAGCGGCGCCGCAGCCCCCACCGCCAGCAGCACGGCGCAGGCCAGCAGCGCAGGCGTCAGGGTAAACCGGAAGGTAAAATACCAGATCCCGCCGGTAAGCCCCCGCACCACAGTGAACGCAAACACCGCCGAAAGCGCAATCCCCGCCGCACAGGCGCCCGCGGCGTAGAAAAGCCCTTCCCAAACCATCATGCAGGTCAGCTGGCGGCCGGTCATCCCGATGCTTTGCATGACGGCAAACTCCTGCCGCCGCGTCAGGATGGTGGTGACCATAGTGTTGAACAAATTGAGCGCCCCCGCGGCACCGAAGATCAGGCCGATCAGCCCGCCCACAAGCTGCAGCATGGTGCGGGTCGCCATGGCGTCCCGGCGTGCATCCTCGGCGGAAGCATAGTTGAGGGACGGGTCCACGCCGCTGATATATTCCTCCAGGAACCGCGTCATTTCCGCGCGATGTTCCTCCGCCACATCAAAGGAATACTTGTAAACGGCGGCATCGCCATAAATCTGCCGGTACAGTTCGGCGGGAAGATACAGGTACGCCCCGTCCCCGCCCACCTCGTGGGGGCCGTTGGCGGTGTAGCCGATCTCCACGTCGTCGCCGTTCAGCACCGCTTTTGCCAGCACCGGCAGCTCCAGCAGCGGCGCGCCGTCCCGGTATACCGTGATCACGTCGCCCACCTCCAGCAGGTCGAACACCGGGTCCGGCTGCGAACTTCCCATAACGGCAGGCACCCCCACCAGCACGCCGCCCCGCAGCATCTGCTCATACAGGGCGCGGGCGTCGGTCTCGCCCTGCTGCAGGTCCATGCGGGCAAGGGCGATCTCCTCCACGCCATAGACGTTGCAAAGCGGGCGGCCGTCCCCGCCCAGATTGAAAGTAACGCCGTCGGCGGTAAAGGCGTAGGACTGCCCGGTCTCGGCATAGGCGCCGGCGCCGGCAAATTCCACCGGGAGCTGGTATGTGACGCCGCCGTCGTCCAGCGTGTTTTTGTAAATGCCGGACAGCCCGCTGACCCCCGGCTGCGCCTGGATGGCGTCGCGCACCTCCTGTCCCAGTCCCTGTTCCCGGAGGGTAAAGCCTTCCATCCCGTTGGTGCTGGCCGCGTTTACCACGGCAAAATCGGTGCGGATGCTGTAATCCACCTGTTTCTCCACGTCCACGCTGGCGGCCGCCACCCCAACGCTGTTCAGCAATACGACGCACAACGTCAGCGACGCGGCGATAAAAGCGGTGCGGCGGCGGTTCCGCCCCAGGTTTGCCCAGGCCAGGCGGAGCATGGTGGCGGGGGCTTTGCTTCTGCGGGCCGCAGCGCGGCCGGCCGGCGCTTCCACATAACGGAACGCCTCGATGGGCGGCGTATTTGCCGCCACTCGCACCGGTTTGCGGGTGGAGATAAAAACGGTCAGGGCTGTCAGCACGGCGGCCCCCGCAAAAATCACCGGGGACGGCTGTACAGTGACGGCTACGTTCTCGTAGCTGGAAGCCAGGATCCCCATGACGGCAGGCAGCGCGGCCCGCCCTGCGCCATACCCTGCCGCCAGGCCCAGTGGGATGCCGACGCAGGCCAGCCACAGCGCCTGCCGGTCGATCAGGCGGCGCACCTGGCGGCTGCTCATGCCGACGGTGCGGTACAGCCCGTAACGGCGGATCTCCTGCATGACGGCAATGTCGAACACATTGTAGATCAGCAGATAGCCACAAAAGACGAACAGCACAAGGACCAGCGCGATCAGCAGTATCGTCCCCGGCTCCAGCGCAGGGTTGGTCATGGTGTTTACCGCTGCGGAAAGGCCGCGCGCATCTGTGCTGTCCGGCTCGCCGCCCATCCGCAGCACCCAGTCGTCCAGCTGCCTCTGCAGGCCGGCCGTACTGCGCGCGATAAAATCGGAGTAATAAACGCCCGCAACTTCGCCGTCCCGGTCATAGGTGTACTGGAAAATCTCGGGGTACCGGTCCCGGAACGCGGCCGGCGCCCACATCATGCTGACCTGCTCGTTGGTCGCCTCGAACCATCCGGCCACGGTAAGTTCCAGCCGGTATTCCCGCCCATGCGCGGCAAAGGCGACCGTCACTGTCTGCCCCACAGCCGGTTCCACGCCCAGGTCCCGCAGCGCCGCGTCAGAGGTGACGATCTCGTCCGCGGTTTGGGGCGTCCGCCCGTGGCTGGGCATACAGAAGGTCAGTTCCGCCTGCGTCTGGTCCATCACATCGAATTCGATGTTGTGCCGGGTGGTATTGGTCAAAAAGCCGACCGGCATGCGCAGACCATAGCTCTGGATAAAATCCGCCTCCGCCAGCGCGTCAAATTGCTGCTGCGTCATGTTCCGTATGTCGCCGTCCGACCGGCTGCCCTTCAGCATCTGCATCGTCAGCGTCATGGATTCGACCGCCCCCATGGCGATGGTGGTAACGGTGGTAAACAGCACCGCCGTCAGCAGGATCGCCAGCACCGCGATGCAGTTGCGCAGGCGGCTGGCCGCAAAACTGCGGCGCGCCAGGGTATCCAGCATGTTTTTCATGGTATCGCTCCCCTTTCTGTTGCGTCGGCCAGGCCGGCTGCCAGGCTGTGCAGGTGGACCGCATAAGCCTGCAGGATGGACGCCGCATTGCCGCACAGCCGCCGCACCGCTCCCCACAGGCCGGGCCGCGGCGGCGCGGCGGCTTCCGGCGACGCCGGCCGGTTGGCGCTGTGCTGGATCTCCTGCCCCGGCATCCGCCCGCATCCGGCGCAGGACGGCCCGTCCGCCCGGCAGACCATATACCGGGCAGCGGCCTGCCGCCTGCGTTGCCCCGACGCCGGCAGCCGCCCGGTAAAGGCCGCCGCCAAAAGCGATACGCCGATCAGGATGGCCAAAACCGCCGCAAAGCGCGCCGCTCCGGCGCAGCAGGGTCGCCGGGCCTGCCGTGGATCCATACGCAACACTTCCTTTCCTGTCTGTTCCGGGATCAGGATACCATGCCAAAGTTACAGAAAAGGAACTGCAAAGGTACAGTTTTGTAACATTACCGCGCCGGAGGCGCAAAAAAACGGCCGCGCACCGCTGCTGCAAAAGCAGAAGTACGCGGCCGCCGGACTGCGGCGATGCCGTTGAAAAAGCCTGACAGCGGCGAAAACCGCGCCGCCATCCCGGCCGGGCAGGCGGCTTATTCCGCCGTCTGCATCCGCTGCTGGATCGTGCCCTTTGTGACAAAGTGCAGGCAGGCAAGCGGCACCGCCGCCGCCAGTGCCAGAATGGCCGGAAGCGTCGCCCAAAGCGGCGTCAGGTCAAAGGTGTAGACCGACACCCAGGAAAGCCCGGCGATATAATCGGGCAGCAGCACGCCCGCAAACAGCGCAGTGACCGGGACCAGCACCACCGCCATCAGCACAGCATAATAGGCCCCCTCCAGCAGCACCAGCGCACGCAGCTGGGCAAGCGTCATGCCAAGGCTCTGATAGACGGCGAACTCCCGCCTGCGGCTGACCGCCTTGACGACCAGCAGGTTGACAAAGTTGAGCAGCGCGATCCCCATCAGCACCAGGCCGACGATGGCCTGCACCAATACCATGTTCAGCCGGGCGGCGCGGAAGGTGTCCTGGTATTCGCTGCGCAGGGTAATGGCCACGCCGCGGTTGACGCCCTGCTCCAGCTCGCCCAGATAAGCCTCGAAGGAAGCCTGCTGGCTGCGGTCGATGTTCACCGCCACCTGACGGCAGGCCTGGCCGGGGAAAAGCTCGTCAAACGCCTGCAGCGGCAGGAGATAGTAGAAGGTGAAAGCCGCATCCTGGCTGTTCGTGCCGCTCAGGTAGGCGTTGTCGTGCATGACCGAACCCATGACCGTAAAGTTTTTGCCCTGCAGCTGCAGCGTTTCGCCCGCCGCCAGACTGGAGACCCCCTCGCTGTAGGCGCCGCCCACGATCACATAGTCCCCGCCGGCAAAGGCGTCGGCGTCAAATTCGCCGCTGGTAAAGGGGCAGTTTTCCAGCACATAGTCCAGGTAATCGCCTTCCAGGCCCACCACGACGGCCGTATACTCGCCCGTCTCGGTAAAGCGGTCCAACCCGGCGATCCAGTCCGGATACCCCTCCTGAGTCTCCCGCAGCGTCATGGTTTCGTCGTAGGGCTGGTTGAAATAGTCCACCACCCGCCGGCGCAGCGGCTCGTCGGCGACCAGCTCCACTTCGCGGCTTTTCAGCGCGCTGACCGAGGTCGGCTCCGGCCGGGCGCGCAGCTCGGCCACCATCCCGTCGGTGATGGCGGTATTGTTCTGGTTATACTGCTGCGCCGAGGACGCCGCCGAGCCGTCGGCGATGGTGTAATCCCAGGGGGACAGGACTTCCAGGTACATGTCTTCCTGCAGGCTGATGTACTGCAGCCACACCGAGGTCAGCAGCAGCACGGCCAGCAGCATCGTCCCCACCGAAAACGCGGTGCGCCGCTTGCCCCGCCCCAGGGTGCGCAGCGCCAGCCGGGGCAACGTGACACGGCCGCCGTCCGCCCGGGCGGGGTGCCGGCTCTGTTTGGGCGCGTCGCGGCGCAGCGTCTGGGCGGGCGTGCTGCGGCACAGGCGCAGGGTCGGCAGCAGATAAGCCAGAAGCACCGTGGCCAGCGTGCAGGCCGCCGCCAGAGCAAAGGGCGGCCAGTCCAGAAAGTAAAGCGCCGGGTCCTGGCTCATGCCGGTGATCACGCGGCTGGTGATGTTCAGATCCAGCGCCAGCCCCAGCAGGAAGCCGGGGATCAGCCCCAGCGCCGTAACGGCCACGCCCTTTTCCAGCAGGTAGCGGCGGATCTGGCGCGGGGTCATGCCCTGCGCCTTGAGCCCGGCAAAAAAGGCGCTGTCCTGCTCGGCGGCAACGTGGACGATGGCATACAGCATCAAAAAGCCGCAGACCAGAACCAGGACCGCAGGCGCGTAAAACTGCTGCGCCTGGGCAAAGGCCTGATCCTGCCGGGCGTCGTTGTAAGCAAGATTGGTGGTGAAGGGCAGTTCGGGCAGGCCCTGGTCGGCCAGCATCCCCGCCGCCTGGGCCTCCAGATCCTGCGGCTGGTGCAGCGTGACGCCCAGCGTTACGTTGGCCGCGTTCTCCCCGTCATATCCGGGCAGCAGCCCGGCCGCGGTGTCCGCCGTGATCCAGGCGCAGGCTTCCGAGAAGTTGGTGGGGCTGCGCCACCATCCGCACAGGGTAAACTGGTCGGTGTGGACGCCGCCCTGGGGGTCGGTCCACTGCAGGGTGACCGGCGCGCCGATCTCGTACACAATGCCCAGCGACCCCATGGTATACTCGTCCAGGGCGATCTCGCCGGACTGCTCCGGCAGGCGGCCGGTGGTGGGAAGGGACAGAACGGTCTCGGCGTACTCCCGGTCGGTGACGGCCAGCTTGACCGAACGCTGGCCCATCATCGGGTCGGAAAGCTGCCCCACCGCGTTGAGGCGGACGCTGCTTTTCACATTGACATGCTGCGCCAGCAGGTCGGCCTGACGTTCGGTCAGCCCGGAAAACAGGATATGACTGGTGGAGCCGTACACATATTGATAGCTGAGCAGAAAACTGTTCTGCACCGCGCTGCCCAAAAGAAAGACGAAGGCGTACAGCCCCACGACCAGCGCCGTAGCCAGCGCCAGCACCAGATTTTTGACCCGATGGAACCGGAAATCCCGCAAAACCAGCGTGCGGCACACCTTCAGATTGTTGTTTGCAAGCATGGCCGGGCCCTCCCTTACGCGCGGATGCGCCCGTCCTCGATGCGGACGACGCGGTCGGCCATCTGGGCCAGCTCCAGGTTGTGGGTGATCATCACCAGCGTCTGCTGATAGGTCTCCACCGACATCTTCAACAGCCCCAGGACATTCTGCCCGGTTTTGGAGTCCAGATTGCCGGTGGGCTCGTCGGCCAGAAGAATGGACGGCTTTGCGATCAACGCCCGGGCAATGGCCACTCGCTGCTGTCCACCGCCCGAAAGTTCGCCGGGATAGGCGTCCAGCCGCCCGTTCAGGCGCAAAAGCTCGGTGATCTCAGAGAAAAACGCCGGGTCCGGCGTGCTGCCCGCCAGGCTCAGCGGAAACAGGATATTTTCCCTGACAGTCAGGGTGGGGACCAGGTTGAAGTTCTGGTAGACAAAGCCCACCTTGCTGCGGCGGAACACCGCCAGCTCCTTCTCCTTCAGCCCGGCCAGGCTGACGCCGTCCACGATCACCTCGCCCTCGTCGGGGGTGTCCAGCCCGCCGATCATATTCAAAAGCGTTGTTTTGCCGGAACCGGACGCGCCGATGATGGCGGTGAATTTTCCCTTCTCGATCTCCAGGTCGACGCCGTCCAGGGCCTTGACCTGGTTTTCGCCTTTGCCGAAATACTTTTTCAGATCATGCACGGTCACAATGTTCATGGATAGATCCCTTGCTCTTTTCCTTTTTCTGCGCGTTCTCCCCGCCCCGGTCAGCTCAGCAGGTACACCGAAAACGTCGTGCCCTGCCCCGGCCGGGATCTCACGCTGATATATCCCCTTTGCCGGGTGATGATGCCGTTGGCCAGGTACAGCCCCAGGCCGACGCCCTCCTGGGAAGCGACCTCCGGGGCGCGGTAGAAGCGCTGGAACACATCGTTGTAGTGCTCCTCCGGGATCCCGATGCCGGTGTCGGTAACGTCGATGCGGGTGTAAAACTGCCAGGGGCGCACCGTTACCGACACGCTGCCGCCTTCCGGGGTGTATTTTACCGCGTTGTCCAGCAGGTTGGCAAGGGCCTCCGCCGTCCATTTGGGGTCGTGCTGGACGGTGATCTCTCCGTCGCACTGGACAGAAAGCCGAATATCCTTTGCCTCCGCGCCCGCCCAGACGGTGCTCATAGCGCGGGCGATGGTGTCGGACAGCCGGGCTTCCTCGGCGTGCAGCGTGAACGTGCCGGTCTCCAGGCGGGACATTTTGATCAGCGACTGCATCAGGAAATCCAGCTTGTCGATCTGACCGTCCATGGTGGCCAGAAACTCCGCCTGTTTCTCCGGCGGCAGCTGGTGGGCGCGCAGGATGCCGGTAAACATCCGGATGTTGGCAATGGGCGTTTTGACCTGATGGGAAATGTCGCTCACAAGGCTCTGGATGGTCTGCTTGTCCCGCTGGCTTTGCCGCTGGCCTTCGCTCATAATGTCAAAATACTGCATCAGTTTGCCCTGGACCTTGGCGGTCAGGCTGTCCTCGTAGGGGCGGTAGCCCTCCGGTTCCCGGCCGGACATCAGCGCGTCCAGCGTCGCGCACAGATCGTCGGCAAACAGGCTGACCTGCCGCCGCTGGTACCACGCCCACAGGATCACCACGCCGTAGATCCCGGCGCACAAGGCCAGGACGCCAAAGCGCACCGCCGCCCACGGGATGGACGTCCACAAAAGCCAGACCAGCCCGGCGAACAGCGCCGCCGAGACGACCGCCATCCCGGAACGCATCACTGTCATGCTGCGGTGCTTCATTGGCGTCCTCCCGTCCAGATATATCCCATTCCCCGCACCGTCTTGATATAGGTGTGCGTGTCGTCCTCGATCTTGGCGCGCAGGCGGTTCATCGTGACGGTCAGGGTATGGTCGTCAATAAAATTACCGGCGCTGTCCCACAGCCGGTCCAGAAGCTGCTGCCGGGTCAGGATCTGGCCGGCGTTTTCGGTAAGCAGCCGCAGCAGCTTGTACTCGTTGGGGGTGATGGCCAGCGTGTCGGCGCCGCGGCGGGCGCCGCCTGCCCGGAACGGCGCAGCGCGACTTCGATGCGCCGCAGCAGGATCTGCATGTGGAACGGCTTGGTAACGTAATCCTCGGCGCCCATATCAAAACCGTTGAGCACGTCGGCTTCCAGGTCGTTGGCTGTCAGGAAGATCGCCGGCAGGGCGGGGTGGGACGTCTTGAGTTCCCGGCAAAGGTCAAACCCGCTGCCGTCCGGCAGGTTGACGTCCAGCAATGCCAGCGCAAAGCTCTCGTTTTCCAGCAAAAAGCGCGCCTTGGCGCAATTGTAAGCCGGGACCGAGGCATACCCCGCCGCGTCCAGTTCAAAGCAGAGACCGGCGCTCAGGGCCAGGTCATCCTCCACGACCAAAACTCGTTTCATTCCATTCCCTCCGCAGGAGCTTGTCTGTTTCTGCACGCCGGCGGCTTGCCGGGCCGGCGCGCTTTTTATTATAGCAGGTCTCCCGCCGCAGGAAAAGACGGTGTTTTCCGCCCGGCGGGGACCGCAGGCAAAACAAAAGGCAGCCCCTTTTTCAGGGGCTGCCAGGGTCTATCGCCGCGGCGTCAGGCGCCGTGTAAAAATGCCGCGGCCATTTGCATCGTTTGCAGAGAATTCGCCGCCAGTATCGTGGTGCTGGGGCCGTCCTGCGGCAGCGGCTGGCCCTGCATTGTGCACAGCGCGCCGCCGGCCTCCTGCAGGATGATCCGCGCCGCGTTGTGGTCCCAGGGCGAGGAGCGCATCGCCACAAACAGGTCCGCCTCCCCCGCCGCCACCTGGCAAAGCTCCAGCGCGACGGAGCCCATGCTGCGCACCGCCCGCACCTGCCCGGCCAGGCGGATCAGCGCCTGCTGCTGGGCGTGGCCACGCAGGAAGGTGTAGGGCACCCCCGGCGTGGTCAGCAGCAGCTCGGGAAGCTGCCGTCGGCCCGAAACGCGGATCGGGCTGCCGTTGCAGGCCGCCCCGCCGCCGGCCTGCGCCGAAAACAGAGCGTCCCGTTCCACATCCAGCACCAGCCCAAACAAAGGCTGCCCGCCCTGGTAGCACCCCACCGAGATGGCGTAGTTGCGGTGTTGGTTGACAAAGTTGGTGGTACCGTCGATGGGGTCGATGTACCACACCGCCCCGCCGTCCCCCGCTGCCTGCGGATATTCCTCGCCGACAATGCTGTCGCCGGGGAAGGCCGCCTGGATCGCCTGGCGGAAAAACTGCTCGGTGCGCCGGTCATAGACCGTCACCAGGTCTTGGGGGCCGGTCTTTTGCAGGATCTCGCCTGCCTCCAGGCGGGCCAGGCGCAACGCGCGCCCCGCCTGGCCGATCAGCTGCTGCGCCAGCGCATAGCGCGCTGCCGGGTTTGCCATCGCCCCGCCTCCTTCCGTCCGGTTTCTTTCAAAATTCCTGTATGGAGTATCAAACCACACCCCGCCGCTCTTGTCAAGGCTCACCAGACCACCTTCAGGCCGCCCTTTTCCCCGGTCGGCACCGGGCTGTGACGGCGGATATAGTCGGCGACCAGCGCAGGCACCTCGACGCTGCCACGCTCCAGCACCGGGCATTGGGCCAGCACATCATACCCGCCGGTGCCGGTGGCGCGGTAGTTGCTCAGGCACAGGCGGAAAGGCCCCTGCCCCAGCGCGCTGCCGTCCGCACGGGTCAGGCGGATCACCCGCCGCCCCACCGGGCGGCGCAGGTCAAAGGTACAGGCAAGGCCGGCGTAGAAATCGTAGTTGTAATGTTCGATCTTGGGCTGGAGAAATTCCTGCGACACCTGCGGCATACCGTTTTCCAGCGTGAAGTAGGCGGCGCAGCGCTCCAAAGCGGCGCGCAGCACATCGGCTGTGACTTCCAGCACCACCAGCGTGTTGGCAAACAGATAGGCCGCCGTCACGTGGCGCATGGTCACCGGCGTGGGCAGGCCGACGGGGTCGTTGCCCAGGCTGGTGCAGGAGAAATCCGCGCCGGTGGCTTCCAGCTGCACCCGGTTGAACAGGGCTGCCAGCCGGCTGCCGTGCAGGGCGGCGTCCAACTTTTCCTCCGGCGGAATCTCGCCGGTCAGGCAGCCCACCGGCTGGTCCAGCCAGTGCTGCACCGCCTGCTCCAATGGCAGCAGCGCGCCGTAGGGCTGGCCGGGGTGCGTTTCCCCTGCCGGCAGAAAGCGGGACGCAAATTCAGCGCCCATGCCGGACACGCTGCCCTCGATCTCCAGGCAGACGCCGGCATTGGCGGGCGGCTGCACCGCCCAGCTGCGGCCAAGCCGCACGCCCTCCACCGCAATATGCTGATGCCCGGTCAGCAGCAGGTCAAACTCCAGTTCCCTGGCAATGCGGCAGGCAATATTCTCACCGCTTGCCGAAAGCTGCCGCCCTGTCTCCAGATCGCACTCGAACCCGCCGTGGTACAGGCAGACGCAGACGTCGCACCGGCCGCGCAGGGCCTCGCGGGCGTCCCGAGCGGCGGCAAAAGCGTCGGTGACCCGCAGCCTGTCCAGGTTCTGCGGCTGTTCCCACACGTTGACATAGTCGGTCACAACGCCGGTCAGCCCGACCCGCAGGCCGTTTTCCAGCGTATGCACCGTCCATTTCCGCAGCGGCAGAGCGCCGGTAAGGTCCTCCACATTGGCGCACAGGCAGACGGCGTCCATCGCGTCAAGATACTGCCGCAGCGCGTCGTAGCCAAAATTGAAGTCGTGGTTGCCCAGCGTGAAATAGTCCAGCCCCATGGCGTTGAAGGCTGCCGCCACCGGGTGCAGCGGCCATTCGGCCCGGTGATCCAGATAAAACTGGGTCAGCGGCGTGCCCTGCAGCGAATCGCCGCCGTCCAGCACCAATGTGTTGCCGTCCTTGCGGATGCGGTCGGACAGGTTCAAAAGCCCCGCCGCCTCCGGACCGCTACGCGCGTAGTTCACCGGAAACACATGGCCGTGGGTGTCGGAGGTAAAATAGACGCGGAAACGCTTGTCCATTGCCGATCACCCCCGCGCCAGCTTGACGCGGATCTTGGTGGAGATCCACTCGACAATGAGCACCAGCACGATCAAACCGGCCAGAATGGCGCCCGCCTCGTTCCAACGGTAGCTGTTCATGGCAAAGATCAGCGGCGCGCCGATGCCGCCCGCGCCCACCAGACCCAGCACGGTGGCGTCGCGCAGGTTGATGTCAAAGCGGTAGATGGCGGTGGAGGCAAAATTGGGCATCAGCTGGGGCAGAACGCCGTAGCGGATCTTCTGCCAGGTGGTGCAGCCCGCGGCGTCCAGCGACTCCAGCACATGGGTGTCCAGGTCCTCGATGGCTTCGATGTACATTTTGCTGACCATGCCCACCGAGCACAGCGACATGGTCAAAAGGCCGGCAAACGCGCCGGGGCCGGTGACGCGCACAAACATCAGGCCGTACACCATGGCGGGCACAGTGCGCACCGCCATGATCAGGATGCGCCCCACAAAAGCCACCGGCTTGGGCGTCAGGTTGGACGCCGAGAGGAACGCCAGCGGGATCGAGATGATCGCGCCCACCACAGTGCCCAAAAAGGCGATGCAGATGGTCTCCAGAAGCAGATAGGGCACGCCCTGGGTGGTCAGGTTGAACAGCAGGCTGGTATCCGGCTGAAAAATGCCGGCCAGAATGTTCATGGCGATAACGGCGCCGCTCTGGGTGGTGCCGCTGGTTTCGACGGCGGTGGCGCTCCACACGATCAGCGCCAGCACGATCAGCGCGATGACCAGCTCAAACACCCACTTGCGCGGGCGGGAATCATACGCCTGTTGGATGCGTTTGTTCATACTGTATCCCCCTCCCCTGTCAAACCAGCCGCTTGCGGGCGGCACGGCTGATCGACTCGATGATAAACACCGTGACGAACAGCGCCAGCAGGATCATGCCAACGCTGGGATATTCGCGCCAGCCGATCTTCTCGTTCAAAATCAGGCCCAGGCCGCCTGCACCCACGTAGCCCAGGATGGAGGCATAGCGGACGTTGCCCTCGAAACAGAACAGGCAGTTGGACAGATAGGACGGCAGCACCTGCGGCACGATGGCGCTGATGAAAGCGCGGACTTTGGTGGCGCCCATGGCTTCCATCGCCTCAAAAGCGCCCATGTCCACCGTCTCGATCTCCTCGTACAAAATCTTGCCGATGTAGGCAAAGGTAAACACCGCGATGGCGGTGGTGCCGGCCAGCGTGCCCAGACCGAAAATGTAGGTGGCGATCAGCGCCGAGACCAGAGTAGGCAGCGTGCGGACGATGCTGAGGAACAGGCGCACGATGCTGACCACCACATTGTTGTGGATGATGTTGGTGGAAGCGACCATGGCAAACGGCACCGCCAGCAGCGAGCCGATGACCGAGCCCAGCAGCGACATTTTGATGGTGTCGAACAGCGGCCCCCAGACCTGGGACATGTAAGACCAGTCCGGCGGGATCATCTGACCCAGAATGACGAAAAACTGATTGATGCGGGTGACCAGCACCGTCAGATCAAAGCCGGTGATGTAGACCGACAGCGCCGACATGGCCAGCAGCACCAGCACGATCAGCGGCATGCGGGAGCGGGGCCGCTGCACCGTCTTGCCGTTGGCCAGCGTGATGGTCTTGGGCGGAAAGATCTTGTCGTAAACGCTCATTCCTCGGCAGCCTCCTCCCCGTCGCGCTGGTAGATCTTGTCCAGGACTTCCTGATCCACCTGGTCGGCCGGGCCGTCGTAGATGACCTCGCCGCCGCGGATACCGATCACCCGGCGGGCATACTGCAGCGCCAGATCCACGTGGTGGATGTTGATCAGGACGGTGATCTTCATCTCCTGATTGATGCGGGCAAAGTCGTCCATGACCTGCTTGGCGGTGACCGGGTCCAGCGACGCCACCGGCTCGTCGGCCAGGATGATCTGGGGGTTCTGGGCCAGGGTGCGGGCCAGCGCCACGCGCTGCTGCTGACCGCCCGAAAGCTGGTCGGCGCGCACGTAGGCCTTATCCAGGATGCCCACCTTGTCCAGCGCTTCCAGCGCCTTCATTTTTTCCTCGCGGGTAAAAACGCCGAAAGTGGCGCGCCACCAGGGCATGTCCGGAACAAAAGCCGTGAGCACGTTTTTGATGACGGTGGTCCGGGTGATCAGGTTGAAGGACTGGAAGATCATGCCGATCTTCCGGCGGAAGGCGCGCAGCTTCTGGCCGTGCAGCGTCATCACATCCACGTCGTCCACCGTCAGCTTGCCGCCGGTAATGTCGTGCATGCGGTTGATGGTGCGGATCAGGGTGGATTTGCCTGCGCCGGACAGGCCGATGATGGCGACAAACTCGCCCTGGTCGATGGTCAGGTTGACATGCTTCAGGCCCATAAAGCCGTTGGGATACTGTTTGCTCACATCTTCAAAAACAATCATACTGAAACCCTCACGTTTTATACTTTGCCCCGGAGTATTTGGTAGCCCGGTGCTGCCCTGTTTGGCCGGCGCACAAAAAACGGAAGGGAAGCGCCGGCCTCCCTTCCGTTCTTTATCCGATACGGCCCGGCTGTGATACAGCGGTTGCCCCGGTCAGGAGGCGCTGTTCAGCGACTGGATCATTTCCTGCGCGGCACGCTCGGAGTCATAGTCCGAGGACTGGGCCGGCTGGTAGCCGTTGTGGCTGTAAATAGCGATGACTTCCTTGCCTTCCTCGGTGTTGCCGATGTTGATGAAGGCCTGGGACAGCGCCGCCTTGAAATCGTCGTCCATGATGGGCGAGGTCTTGCTGACGCTGATGGTGTCGTTGTAGATGGCGGGGGTCACGCCGATCACGGCGGTGTCCTCCCAGATGCTGTTGGTCATGCCGTACTCGCTGGTCCACTCGTCCTCGTAATCGCGGCGAGCGTCGGCGTAGGTGCACAGCACGTCCACCTGGCCGGAAGCCAGACGGGCGAAGGCGCTGCCGTAGGAGTCGGACTGCACGGCATGGGCCAGGTCGGTGATGTTGGTCTCAAAGTTCTCCTGCAGCCACAGCGAGGGATAAATGTAGCCGGCCGGAGAGGAGGAGTTGGCAACGCTCCAGTTGGCGCTGTTGACGTCGTCCCAGGTCAGGGCCTCGCCGGCGTTGATCTTGGCGGCCAGTTCCTGGCCCTTCTCAGAGGGGCCGGCGATGATCAGGGCGCGGTAGCTGGTGACCTGCTCGGTGGTGGGCTCGGTGGGGGCGTTGTCGTTCCAGTCCTTGGCGCTGTCCGAGTCGATGGACAGGCCGTCGCGGGTAGCGGTCAGCAGAACGTCGCAGCCGTCGTCGTACAGCACGTAGGTGCCGCCGGGGATCAGGCCCACGTCGGCAGTGCCGGCGGACAGAGCCTCGCCCACAGCCTCGTAGCTGGTGCCGACGGTGATGTCGACGGTGCCCACATCATAGCCCAGTTTGGCCAGCTCGTCGGTCAGCAGCTGCTTCAGCGGCTCGGTAGCGGTGATGATCTCCTCCGGCTCGCGCGAAGGAACAAAGGCGATGCGCAGGGTGTCGATCTCCTTGTTGGCTTCGCTCCCCTCCGGGGTGCTCGCCGTGCTCTCGCTGCCGGAAGAAGCGCTGTTGTCCGCAGCGCTGCTGGAGCTGCTGGAACTGCTGGAGCAGCCGGCCATCAGGCCGGCGCACAGCGCGCCCGCCAGCATAAGAGAAACTGCCTTTTTCATGTTTGGTGTCCTCCTGTTGTGTCAAACTTTGTTTGTGTTCTTTCCTTGCAAGTGTTCTATATGTAAAAGGGATCTTCCCTTTACACCTTTCTGACCCGGTTCGCCCCGTTCAGGCGCTGTCCCCGATGCGGATGTGCGCGGGCACCGTGACGGTGACCGGCTGGCTGCGGCGCTGGCTGATCCGCCCGAACAAAAGCTCCAGCGCGTTCTCCCACACATAGTCGGGATACATCTCGATGCGGGTGCCGGTGGGCCACCGGCTCTCCAGCGTCTGGATGTCCTGGTAGATGATGACCGCCACGTCCTTGGGGATGCGCAGCCCCAGTTCCCGGAACGCCTCCATGGCGCCCTCGGCGACCTCGTCGCTGCCCAGCAGCATGGCTTCGGCCAAAGCGCCGTTCTCGACCGCCCGCCGCGCCAGCGTATAGCCGCTCTCCCGGCTGATCTCGCCGATGTGGAACAGGCGCGGATCGTACTTGCCGCGGGCTTCCAGCTCCCGCCGCAGCCCTTCGGCGCGCATGACGCCGATCTGGCTGTTGCCGCTCTGATACACGCCGCCGATGTATCCGATGCCGGTGTACCGCTTGGTATCCAGCAGATAGGCGGTCATCTGCTCCAGACCGCGCTGGAAATCCACCTGCACCTGGTCAAACTCGTAGTTGCGCTGGTCCGAATTGACGAACACGATGGACGGCGACTGGGCGCGCAGGAAATCCACTTCCTCGGCGCTGAAACGGCCAAAGGCGATGATCCCGTCCACCGGCAACGTCTGGCCGCAGGTCAGGCGCACGAACTGGACCTCGTACCGGTCGGTCATCATCTGCACCAGGCAGGACAGCGAGGACAGCCGGACGTTCGGGCGGTCCGGCCGGACGATCCGCCAGTCCGCCACGCCGATGGTAAGGTGCCGCCGGCTTTCCGCCGCGCGGCGCTGGCGCGGGGAAACATACCCCAGCCGGTGCGCCGCCTGAAAGATGCGCGCGCGCACCTCCGGGCTGACGGAAAGATTCTCGTCCCTGTTAAGGACGCGGGACACGGCGGCGGCAGATACCTGGGCAGCCTGCGCCACATCCTTGATCGTTGCCATAGCGTTCCCCTTCCTGCCCGGTCGTTTCTACCACTTGCATTATACCGTAAAAATCAGCCGGGTCAACATTATTTACTAAATTTTTACTAAAAATATTCGCCGCTTTTCGTTTCCCGTCTTTGCACAGCCGCTGCTTCCTGCAAAAAAACAACAAAGCGGCGCGGATACCGGCGGCACATCCCGCCGGCGTCCGCGCCGCGGCTTTTCTTTTTTTGCGGGGAGGGGCCGGTCATACATCCGCACTGCGCAGCAGATCCCGCAGTAGCCGGGCGCTCTCCGCCCAGGAATACCGCTCCAGTACGCCGGCCGCGTCATGACCGTGAACAACGTCGTCCACATTGCCGTGGTTGGTCTCCAGGTCGATGTAATCGGCATGGGTCCCGTAAATCTCGCGCATGCAGGGGGTGTTGCTGACCAGGACCCGGGGCGCGCCGCAGGCAATGGCCTCCAGCGGCGGGATGCCAAAACCCTCGTACAGGGTCGGGAACACAAACGCTTTGCAGTTTGCCATCAGCGCTTTGGCTTCCCCGTCCGAAACATACCCCAGGCACAGCACATTGGACGGCGCATGCAGGCCCCGTTTGCCGGCCGCCGCGGCCAGGTCGCCGCCGCCTGCAATGGCAAAAACGGCGTCCGGTTTGTTTTGGGCTGCCCGCAGGACCCAGGGGAAATTTTTGTTCTTGAGCAGATTGGACATGGAAAAATAGTATTTCCCCTGTTTCAGCTGCGGCCATTTGGCAAATACGCCGTCGTCCGCTTCCACCCGCTGCATGTGCTGCCAGGCATTGGGGATCACCGTGACCCGGTCCGGGCTGACGCCGTAGTATTTTTCCAGCTCGTGGCCGGAAAAGCGGGAGACCGTTACAATGCGGCTGCAGGTCCTGGCAATGACCCGGTACTGCATCCGGTGCCACGCGGCGCTCAGGCGCGCGCGGGGCGCAGTATAAAAGTCCGGACGGGCGCGGTAGCAGACGTCGTGCACCACCGCAATGCCGCGGAACCCGGACAGCGGGATGACGTTGCAGGTGCACAGGCCCAGCCGGCCGTTTTTGCGCAGGTAAGCCGGGTAGTCCAGCTGCTCCCACAGCATGCCCGTATGGCTGCCGGTGGGCACCGCCCGAATGTTTTGGTATTCCGGCGCGGCGGCGCCGGGCGGCACGGCCAGTTCCACCTCCCCCGGCTCGATGATCCTGTCCAGCTCCGCCAGGATCTCCAGCGTATACCGCTGGATGCCGGACACCCGCTGCGCCAGAAAAGCGCCATCCACTGTGTACATCTCGGTATCCCCTTTCAACGGGTCGTTTTTTGCTGCCGGTCATGCGGGCGGCGCGTCAGATCAGTCCGCGTTTTTCCTTCAATGCCAGCACCCGTGCCGCGCTCTCGTCGATGCGGCTTTCGGGGATGGTGCCATCCTCCACGGCGGCCGCCACCGCGTCAAAGGCCTGGGCAAGGCCCGCGGGCATCAGCAGGATGTCCGCGCCGGCCTGCACCGCCAGCACGGCGGCCTCGCCGGCGGAGTAAAGGCCGGTGACGCCCTCCATGGCCAGCGAATCGGTGACGATGGCGCCGGTATATCCCAGCTCGCTGCGCAGCATGCCCATCAGCTGCGGCGACAGCGATGCAGGCATGTCGCCGCCGGTGACCTGCGGTGCGGCGATATGCCCCGCCATGACCAGGTCCGCGCCCGCCTCGATGCCGGCCCGGAAGGGCAGCAGCTCGCAGGCGGCAAGCTCCTGCCAGGTCTTATGGGTGACTGCCAGCGATTTGTGACTGTCCTCGGCGGTATCGCCGTGACCGGGATAATGCTTGACGCAGCATAGCACGCCGGTGTCCGCAAAACCCTCCACTGCGGCGGCGACCATCTCGGCGGCGGTCTGCGGGTCGGAGGAAAAGGCCCGCGTGCCGATGACCGGATTGTCCGGGTTGGTGTTGACGTCGGCGTCCGGGGCAAAGTCCAGGTCGACGCCGTAACTGTCCAGATAGCCGCCGATCTCGGCATACATCTGCCGCACCGCCTGCGCGCCGCCTTCCGCGGCCACGGCGGCGCTCTCGTACCGGGGCAGATCAAAGGCCGGGTGGCTGGCAAGACGCGCCACCGCGCCGCCCTCCTCGTCGATGCCGACAAGCAGCGGCGTATCCATGGCCGCGTGCAGCTGGCCGGTAAAATCCGCCAGCTGCTGCGGATCGGTGATGTTCTTGCCGAACATCACCACGCCGCCCACCGGGTAGTCTGCCAGCACGGCGGACATCGCATCGGTCAGGGCGGTGACGCCGTCCGCATCCGCGTCGTCGATTTGCTCCTGCTCCTGCGCCGGGTCCAGCGCGTCGGGCCGCACAAAGAACATCTGGCCGATTTTTTCCCGCAGCGTCATGCCGGCCAGCCGCTCTGCGACAGTCTGAGAGAGTTCCGCCTGCTGCGGCGCGGCGGACTGCGGCGCGGCGGTCTGCTCCGGTTCCGGCAAAGGCGTCTGCGGCGCGGCGGAAGGCTGCGGCAGGCTTTGGGATGTCCCCGCCGGCGCGCAGCCGAACAGCGCGGCGGAAAGCAGCGCCCCCGCCAGGGCCGCCGCCAAAATGCGCAGCTGTTTTTTCATTATAACGACCTCCCGTTCAGCATAGCGGGGCGTGCCCGCCAAATAACGGCGGCTTTGGGTCAGGATATGTTTATTTGTGGTATTTCATGCCCGCGTTGATGGAACAGGTGCGGTAGAGCTGCTCGGTCAGAACCAGGCGGGCCAGCTGGTGGGGCATGGTGATGCGCCCCAGCGAGATGCGGCTTTGCGCCGCGCGCTTGACGATTTGTGCCAGGCCGTGGGAGGAACCGATGACAAAAGCGATGTCCCCTGCCCCACTCATGGCGCGGCCGGCGATCAGGTCGGCCAGCTCCTCGCTGGAGATCTGCCTGCCCTCCACGCAGAGGGCGGCCAGGTATTCGCCCTTGCGCAGCGCGCCCAGGATGGCCTTGGCCTCCTTTTCCAGCGCCTTCTCCACCTGGGCGGCGGAGGCATGGCGCTCGTCGATGGCGGCCTCCGGCAGCTCGATGATGCGGAAATTGCAGAAAGCCGCCAGCCGCTTCTGGTATTCGGCCACGCCGGCGGCATAAAAGGGCATGTTCAGTTTGCCGATGCAGATCAGGTCGATGTTTTGCATGGGGTCTCCCCTTCGCGGCGCGGGGCGTCCCCGCCGCGCGCCAAAGCGTCCTTCCGCCGCCGCAGCCGCCAGAAGCCCGTCTTAAAATTCGATGTACGGTGAAATATCGTTTCGGGTCTGGGCCTGGATCAGCACGTCTTTGCCCGGCTGGATGCCGGCGGCCAGCAGCACGTTGTAAACGGTGGTCAGGGCCAGTTCCGGCGTGTTGTTGGTCTGGCTCAAGTGGCACAGCGCAAACTTTTTGCAGCCGTCCTGGATCAGCTCCAGCAGCTCGGCGGCGCAGGCGCGGTTGTCCAGGTGACCGCGGTCGCTGGCAATGCGGACTTTGAGGTAATAGGGGTATGGCCCGCCCTGCAGGCTGAACCGGTCGTAGTTGGCCTCCAGCGCCACCAGGTCGCAGCCGGCCAGGTTCATCTGGACCACCGGCGTCAGGGTGCCCAGGTCGGTGGCGATGGCCATGGTTTTGCCGTCCGGGGTCCGGATGCGGTAGCCGCAGCAGGGCACGTCGTGGCTGGTGGGGAAGGAAGTCACCACAAAATCGCCCACCTCCTCGGTTCGGCCGTCGATGGCGATGGCCTCGATGGCCGGGGGGATGGTCCCGCGGGAATCCAGCATCTCCAGCGTGGCGGCGCAGCCGTACACCGGCACGCTGTAATGCCGCAGGAAAGTGTCCAGCCCGCTGACATGGTCGGAATGTTCGTGGGTGATCAGGACGCCCTGGCAGTCGGACACCGCCAGATCCAGCTTGCGCAGCGCGTTCAGTGTGGTGCGGCAGCTTTTGCCCATGTCGATCAGCAGATATTTTCCTTCGTGCAGGACCAGCCCGCAGTTGCCGGACGAACCGGAGTACAGTGTGGTAAACAGTGCCATGCCCTTTTCCATTCCTCTTCTATGTAAATCACCGCGCCCCTTTTGCCGGGCGCGCCGCAGCGGCGGGCAAAAAAACAGGGCCGCCAATGCGGCCCTTTGTTTTGTGTCTGCGCAACGGCAAAACAATGGTCCCGGCATATTGCGGGGACCCGCCGGCGGCCGGTGCGGACGCCGGGCCCGCAGCTGACGAACGCGCCGCCGGCCGGCCCGGTCAGATGGCGCGGGTAATCCGTCCCATCGGGATCTCCACACGGCGGATATCCGCCCCCAATGCCTGCAGCTTTTCGACAATATTCTCGTAGCCGCGTTCAATGTGACTGGTCTCGTCAATCTCGCTGACGCCGTCGGCGGCAAGCGCCGCCACCACCATGGCCGCGCCGGCGCGCAGGTCAAGCGCACGCAGCGGGGCCGGGTGCAGCTGGCGCACCCCCTCGATGACGGCCACCTGGCCGTCCACCTGGATGCAGGCGCCCATGCGGATCAGCTCGTCCACGTAGCGGAAGCGGTTCTCCCAGATGCCCTCGGTGACGATGGAAGTACCGTCCGCCACGCTGAGCAGCACCGTCATCAACGGCTGCATGTCGGTGGGGAAACCGGGATGGGGCATCGTCTTGATCTTGAGGGGCTTCAGCCTGCTGTCGCAGCGGATGCGCAGCGAATCGTCGTACTCGTCGATCACGCAGCCGGCGGCGCGCATCTTGGCGGTGATGGGTTCCAGATGCTTGGGAATGATATTGTGCAAAAGCACATCGCCCTTTGTGATGGCGGCCGCGGCCATATAGCTGCCCGCCTCGATCTGATCCGGGATGATGGAGTAGCCGCAGCCGTGCATCGCCTTGACGCCGCGGATCTTGATGACGTCGGTGCCTGCGCCGTGGACGTCTGCGCCCATCATGTTCAGGCAGTTGGCCAGATCCACCACGTGGGGCTCGCGGGCAACGTTTTCCAGCACGGTCAGGCCGTCGGCCATGACGGCCGCCAGCATGGCGTTCATGGTGGCGCCCACCGAAACGGTATCGAAAAAGACATGCGCGCCCTGCAGCCTGTCGGCGCTGACGCGGATCATGCCGTATTCCACCGAATCCTCCGCCCCCAGGGCGGTAAACGCCTTCAAATGCTGGTCAATTGGGCGGGGTCCCAGATTGCAGCCGCCCGGCATGGCTACCTGCGCCGAACCGAAGCGCCCCAGCAACGCGCCCAGAAAATAGTAGCTGGCGCGCATCTGGCGGGAAAGCTCGTTGGACACCTCGGTGCAGTTGATATGGGTGGTGTCGATCTCGTAGGTGCTTTTGCTGATCATGCGGATGTCCGCGCCCAGCTCGCTCAAAATCTGCAGCGAAGCCATAACGTCGCTGATACAGGGCAGATTTTCAATGATGCATTTGCCTGCAGCCAGGATGGTGGCGGGCAAAATGGCGACGGCTGCATTTTTGGCACCGCCGATCGTAACCTCGCCGGACAGCGGATTGCCGCCGCGAATGACAAACTTTTCCAAAATGATGTTTCTCTCCTTTGCGCCAGCCGAACACGGCCGAGGGGTAGGCCGAGCGCCATTCCCCTGCCCCTGGCGCTGGACATCCGCCGCGCCGAACCAAAGCCGCATGGTTTGCTGTATTATACACCAAAACCGAAGTTTTGAAAAGTGCTGCCCATAGTATTTCCGAAAAAAGCGTGAAAAATCCCAAATTGCATCCCGGAACAGGCGGGATTTTATCCACATCGTGCATATTTCCCGCCGCCGGGAGGGCGCTTGCCCGCCGCCGGGCACAGAATCCTGTCCCTGCCGCAGGCGGCGCAACTACATGTTGGGGAAAAACTCCCGGGCGCTGACCAGGCTGTTGTTATAGTACATCTCAAAGTGGCAGTGGTTGCCGTAGGAATCGCCGGTATTGCCCACATAGCCGATGACCTGGCCAGCCTCCACCGCCTGGCCGGACTGTACCGCGACCTGCAGCATGTGGCCGTACAGCGTCCGCCAGCCGTTGCCGTGGTCGATGACGACATAGTTGCCGTAACCGCCGTTGTTCCAGCCGGCCGCCTGCACCACGCCGTTGTCCGAAGCGATGATCGGGGTGCCTGCCGGCGCGATGATGTCGCAGCCCTTGTGGCCGGCGCTCATCCAGCGGCTGACATAGCGGTACTGCGGCACCGGCCAGTAGAAAGTCCCGCTGCCGACCTGGGCCACCATGCCGCTGGCCAGCCGGGTGCCCACCGCGACCCGCTCGTTGACCGGCTGCTGGATCACATTGATCTCCACGATGGTGACGTCGGTCACCTGGCCGCCGATGGTGGTCACGTCGCTGACGACCTCCTGCTGGCCCAGCTGGCCTTCCTGCACAACGACCCTGTCGCCAAAGTCATACTCGTCCGAATCGAATTCCTCCGTCTCGTACTGCACATCCTCGATAATGGACTGGCGCTCCACCACCTTCACCTGCAAAAGCTCGGCCGTGGGGTTGGCGGTCACCAGCGTACTGCCGCCCGTCAGTTCCTCCTCGGCGGACTGCAGGTCCGGGTTCAGCGCCTGCAGCGTGGAGAAACTGACCCCCGCCGCGTCCGCCGCTTCCTGCGCGGTCTGGCCCTCCTCCGGCACCGTGTAGCTTGCGCCGGGGGTCTGCTGGTTCAGCGTGCTGATGACCGTATCGTACGGCACGATGGAGGACAGGAAATAGACGCCGTCCACCAGCTGGATGTCGTGCACAAAGCTGACGCGCCGGTTTGCGTCGAACGCATCCTCATAGGGCTGCTTGATCGCGTCCAGATAGGCGCGCAGATGGTCGCCCTCGGTGGTGACAAAGCGCAGCTCGCCGTCGATATACACGGCGGTGCCGTCGCCGATCTCGTCGCTGGACGCCCGCAGGATCGCGTCCGCGACCTCGCTCTCCGTCATGACTTCATCCGACGCCGCGAGCGTATAGGTCGGCGTGATGTCCCACTGGGCGTCCTCGACCTCCACGCCGGCGGCCTGCATGGCCTCCAGCGCGCTGTTGATACGGGACTGCACGTCGTCGCGGGCGTTGTCAAAGACCTGCTCGCTCTCAACAAAGCCGACCATCTCGCCGTTGACGCGCACTTCCAGCCGGTAGGTCTCGTTCAGCTGGCTGCGCACCACCAGGACCAGGGCGACCAGCGCCGCCGCCGGCAGCACATAGGTAAACACATTCCAGACCAGCGGCAGATACAGCTTGGCTCCGCGGGTAAAATACCGGAATTTTTCCGCCCGGAGCTGCCGGGAAGTTTCTTCCGGGTGCTGCTCCGGCAGCGCGCGGATATGCCGCACGCCCGAATACAGCCGCACAAAGGGCTGGAGCAGATCCTCCAGAAACGTGACCAGCCCCACGCCCAGCGGACGCAGGATCAGGAACAGCAGCGCCCCCACATGGGACAGGACCGCCGTTGCCGTCCGGATCAGGGTGCGGCCGGTGCAGACCGCCGCATACTCCACCCAGAAGCCGACCATGTACAGCGCGTCGCCGATCACCCCTGCGTGGGGCATCTGGCGCAGGGCCTGCCACGCCTTGCTGCGGCGGGCGTCGCTCCGCTGCCGCCGGCGCCAGCGGCGGACAGTGGATTTGACCCGCCGTTCGTCCAGCCAGGCGGAGACGCCGCCCCGCTTTGCCCTGCGTTTGCTGCTGTTTTTGGATGTCTCGTCGATATGCGATTTCAAACGAAGTTCTCCTTTTGTCTGCGCCGCACAGGCGGACGCCTGCGCCCCGGCTCAGGTATCAATATCGGGGAAGTAATCCCTTGCGCTGACAGGCGTCCCGTTATAATACATCTCAAAGTGGCAGTGGTTGCCGGTCGCCACGCCGGTGCGCCCCACATAGCCGATCAGCTCGCCTTGCGATACCTGCTGGCCCGCCGCGACGGCGAAGCCGGACATGTGGGCGTACAGCGTCTGCCAGCCATTGCCGTGGTCGATGACGATGTAGTTGCCGTAGGTGGCGTTGTTTTCGGCGGTGACCACCGTACCGCCCGCCGCCGCCAGGATGGACGACCCGAATGCCGCCGTGATGTCGGCGGCCGGACGGCCGTTTTCGATCCAGCGGCTCACGCCGCTGTAATCGGGCACCGGCCACAGGAAGGTCGCGTCGCCGGTCTGGGCGACCATGTTGCTTTCCACATGGGTGCCCACGATAACCTGCTCCGGCACCGGCTCGATCACTGTGGTGATGTCCACAATGCTGACTGCCGTGACCTCGCCGTTGATGTAGGTCACATCCTGCGTGACCTCCTGCAGACCGAGCTGGCCTTCCTGTATAACGATCTCCTCGCCCAGGTCGTACTCGTCCGACTCGATCTCGATGGTGTTGTACTGCACGTCCTCCGGAACCGAAAGGCGGCGGATTACCTCCACCTTCAGCAGCTCGGCCTCCGGCGCTTCGGTCGTCAGCACCGTCCCCGCCTCCACCAGCTGTTCCGAGGAAGTCAGCTCCGGGTTCATACGCTGCAGCGACGAAAAGCTGATGCCCGCCGCCGCTGCGGCGTCCCCCGCGGTCTGGGCTTCGGCCACAGTATAGGCCGCGCCCTCGGTCTGGGCGGTCAGGGTGCCGATGACCGTATCGTACGGCACGATGGAGGACAGGAAATAGACGCCGTCCACCAGCTCGATGTCATGGACAAAGGTAACGCGGATGTCCGGGTCGAAAGCGTCCTCGTAAGGGGACTTGACCGCATCCAGGAAAGCGCGCAGATGGTCGCCCTCGGTGGTGACAAAGCGCAGCTCGCCGTCGATGTACACGGCGGTGCCGTCGCCGATCTCGTCGCTGGACGCCCGCAGGATCGCGTCTGCGGCCTCGCTCTCGGTCATCAGTTCGTCGGACACGGCCAGCGTGTAGGTGGGCGAAATGTCCCACTGCGCATCGTCGGTCGCCACGCCGGACGCTTCCATGACTGCGCGGGCGCTGGCGATACGGGACTGCACGTCGTCGCGGGCATTGTCAAAGACCTGCTCGCTGGCAACATAGCCGACCGTCTCGCCGTTGACGCGCACCTCCAGCCGGTAGGTCGTGTTCAGCTGCGCGCGCACGATCCACACCAGCCCCACCAGCGAGGCCACCGGCAGCGCGTAGCAAACGATGTTCCACACAAGCGGCAGATAGCGCCGCGCACCGCGCTTGAAATACTGCAGCTTTTCCGCGCGGAGCTGCCGGGAGCTTTCCTCCGGGTACTGCTCCGGCAGCGCGCGGATATGGCGGATACCGGAGGCCAGGCGGACAAACGGCTGCAGCAGATCATCCAGAAATGTGACCAGCCCCACGCCCAGCGGGCGCAGGATCATCAGCACCAGCGCCCCGGCATAGCCCAGGACGGCCGCCGCCGTGCGGACGGCGGTCCTGCCCGCGCTGATGGCGGCATACTCGGTCCAGAAGCCCATCATGTACAGCGCGTCGCCGATCAGGCCGGCGTTTGGCACCTGCTGCAGCGCCTGGCTGATCCGGCTGCGGCGGGCCGCCTGTTTCTGGCTTTTATGCCAGCGGCGGACCGTGCTTTTTACGCGGCGCTCGTCCAGCCAGGCGGCAAACCCGCCGCGGCGCTTTGCGGTATGCTTATGTTCAGTTGTAGAAGTCCCGCCGTTTTTGGATCTCACGGTAGTTTCTCCTTATGTTTCGCTTTGGGGCGGCCGCATCGACGCAAAAAACGGCACGGCGTCCGGCGCGCGCGGCGGCATGGGGGCCAACGCATCCAGCCAGCCGAACAGGTCTGGCAGCGCGAAATCGATGCCGCAGCGCGCACACAGCGCCGCCATGTCCGCCGGCAAAGGGCTTTGCAGCCGGTGCGGCGCGCCGTCCAGCGGATGCCGGAAACCGAGCGCCGCACAGTGCAGCGCATGCCGGCCAATGCCGTCCGTCCGCCCGCCGTAAAGGGTATCCCCTGCCAGCGGACAGCCCAGATAGGCAAAGTGGACGCGGATCTGATGGGTGCGGCCTGTTACCGGAAGGCAGGCTGCCAGCGTGCAGCCCCCGCCCTGCGCAAGCACTCGGTAGCGGGTCACGCTGGGCTTGCCGCCGGGCGCGACCATGCGCCCGATGATCGAGTCGCCCCGCCGGGCGATGGGGGCGTCGATGACTCCCTCCCGCTCCGGCAGCGCGCCCTGGGCAACGGCCAGGTAGCATTTGCATGCGGAAGCGGCCAGCAGCGGTGCGGCAAATGCGTTGCCGGCACACAGCACCAGGCCGCTCGTATTTTTGTCGATGCGGTTGACAGGGCGGAAAACGCCTGCCCTGCCCTGTTGTTTCAGCCGCCACAGCCAGCCGTTGGCCAGCGTGGCGTCGGGATAGTTCAGTGTGGGATGTACCGCCAGCCCAGCCGGCTTGTCCAGCACGGCGGCAAAGGCGTCCTCGTACCGGACGGCAAATTCCACCGGCTGGGGCTCGACCGTTGTGGCTGGCTCCGGCGGCAGGGCGAACCACAGCCGCTGGCCCGCATGGACCGGCATATTGGTATGGATGGGGCTGCCATCCGCAAAAAAGCCGCCGGCCTCGTGCTTGACGGCGCGCAGCAGCCCGGCCGAAAGCCCCTGCCTGCGCAGGAAGGTATCCAGGCACTGCCCTTCGGCCCCGTCGGGGACCCGGCAGGTCAAATATACCATGGCGCGCCCCTCCTGCCGCAAGCGGATCTTATCGCCTGCCGCACACGGGCATGGCAAAGCCACCGCATTGCAGTGGTTAAAAGGATTATAACACAAAGGTCACGCTGTTGCAATCAAAAGGGGGTGTTTTCACCGGTGGGAATTGCTGGGAACAGTTCCCGTTTTTATCCGTCCCCCGCGGGACATGCGCCGCAGGCGCGCCCGGCTTGCCAACCGCGCCCGATTGTGATATACTGTACCGCAAAACGAGTGGAACATACGGCGGCGGGGCGGCTTTGACCGCCCTGAGGAAAGTCCGGGCTTTTCAGAGGCATGGCAACTGCTAACGGCAGCCGGGGGCGACCCCAGGGATAGTGCAACAGAAATAGACCGCCGCGTCCAACAGCGCGGTAAGGATGGAAAGGCGAGGTAAGAGCTCACCAGCGCACTGGCGACTTTGCGGCTATGTAAACCCTGTCAGAAGCAACATCCGGATGGGACATATGCGGAGCCTCGCGCGTCCCGGAGATGGCATGCGGAATCTTCCGCGGAGCCTTGCGGCGACGCAAGGTCAAGATAGATCGTCGTTTAATACAGAACCCGGCTTACGGTCCAGTCGTTTTTACCAAAAAGCGCGCGGCTGCCGCGTCGGGGGCATTTGTCCCCCGGCCGCGGCAGCCGCGTTTTTTTGCAGTAGTTTCCATGACGCCGCCCGGCAGAGCGGTATCGGCCCCGTTACAGCATCAGCTGCAAAAGCAGCACCCCCACCACGCCGGGCAGCCCCAACACGGCCGCCATAAACCCGGTGAAGCGGTTGAGCGGCAGCACAACGCCGGTGTAGGGTGCCAGCAGCGCCACCACGGCCAGCGCCGCAACGCCGCACAGCGCCCCGCCCAGCACCGCCGCCAGCGCGTGCTTCTGCCGGGCCGCACAGCGGGCCACCACCAGGATGCAGAACGCCCCCGCCGCGATCAGCCCGATGAACATGGGCCTTCACCTCCCCGCACGTCCCGCAGCAGCGCCCGATAGTGGCACATCAGCGCCGCGCGCTCGTAGACCAGCTGTTCAATGGCCAGCGGGTCCTCCGCCTGGGCATAGCGCCGCTCGTTCTCGGCCAGCGCTTCGGACACGGCCGCCAGCTCGGCCTGAAGGGCGCGGCGCCGCCGGTCTTTCGCGTGATAGCGCATGGCAGCCACCTCCCCTTTTACAGCAGTATGCAGATCAGCCCGTCGCAGCCGTCGTTGATGATGCGCTCCAGCGTGACCTGCAGGCGGCCGCGGGCTTCCTGGGGCATGTGCAGCAGCTTGGCCTGCACCCCCTCGTTGACCAGTTCGTTCAGGCTTTTGCCAAAAATATTGGTGTTCCACAGCTTGCCGGGGTCGCTCTCGAAATCCTGCAGGATGCTTTTGATCAGCTCCTCGCCCTGCTGCTCGCTGCCCACGCTGGGCGAGATCTCGGTGTGGATGGTAGCCCGCATGATGTGCAGCGACGGCGCGCTGGCCGACAGCCGCACCCCGTACTGCCCGCCCTGGCGCACGATCTCCGGTTCTTCCAGCGCCAGTTCGTCGATGTCCGGCATGACGATGCCGTAGCCGGTGGCCTCCACCTGGTCCAGCGCGCCCTTAATCTTGTCGTAGGCGCGCTTGGCCCGCGCCAGGCTGACCACGCAGGGCAGAAGCGTCGCTTCGTCCACGATGTCAAGCCCGGTCTGCTCGCCCAGGATCTTATAGAAGATGTCCGGCGCGACGCGCAGCGTGATGCGCACGCTGCCGGTGGCCAGGTCCATGCCGCAGAGGCTGGCGCCGGTCAGATACTCGCAGTCGACGTCCGGCGTCTGCCCGGCCACGTCCCGCATGCGCTGGACGCCCGCGGCGTATTGCTGCAGCGCGCTGTAAACCGAGCTTTGCAGCCAGTGGCCCGGCTCCAGCATGGTGACCCAGGCCGGCATGTTGACGGCGATCTCCTGCACCGGGAACTCGTAAAGCAGCTGTTTCAAGATGGCGTCCAGCTTTTCGGCGGTGAGCTGGGTGCAGCTGACCGGAACGACCGGGTGGCCGTAGTCCCGTTCCAGGCCGGCGGCCAGGCTGCGGCTGGCTTCGCTGTCCGGGTCCACGCAGTTGAGCAGAATCAGATAGGGCTTGCCGATGTCGTCCAGCTCGGCGATGATGCGCTGCTCGGCGTCCAGGTAGCGTTCCCGCGGGATCTCGGCGATGCTGCCGTCGGTGGTGACCACCAGCCCCACGGTGGCGTGCTCCCGGATGACCTTGCGGGTGCCGGTCTCGGCGGCCAGGTCAAAGGGCACGGCGTTGTCGAACCAGGGGCTTTTGACCAGGCGCGGGGCGTTGTTCTCCTCGTGGCCGAGCGCCCCGTCCACCATATAGCCCACGCAGTCCACCAGCCGGGCACGGAAGCTGCCCCCGCCCGAAAGCTCCACCTCCACCGCCTTTTCGGGGATAAATTTCGGCTCGGTGGTCATAATGGTGCGGCCGGCCGCCGACTGGGGCAATTCGTCGGTGGCGCGCGCCCGCTGGGCGTCGTTTTTGATGTGGGGCAAAAGCATCAGCTCGGCAAACCGCTTGATGAGGGTGCTTTTGCCGCTGCGCACCGGCCCCACCACGCCGATGTAGATGTCGCCGCCGGTGCGCCGGGCAATGTTCTGGTAAATTTGTTCCTGCGTCACTTCGGGTCCCCCTTTCACAGTGCCGCCGGGATCAGCAGGCAGGTTTTCTCCGTGGTCATTTCCTGCACGGCGACGCCGGGCTCCGGCTCCAGATGGTTGGCCGCGGCCAAATCTTTGGCGCGGGCATGGTAGCGTTTGGCAATGTCAAAAATGCGTTCGCCCTGGGATGCGTAGTAGAGATAAAGCGCCGGACCGTCTGCCTTGTCGGCGAACTCCTCGCCCAGGATCACCTCCCGCAATGCCGGCGACGACTGCACGGCAAACAGCCGGCCGTTCACGTTCACCTCTACCTCCACCCGCAGGCGGCCGCCCGCTTTGGCGGAGCTTACCTTGCCCACCGTCCCATGGGCGCGCAGGCAGTAGTCGGCGGGGACGCCGGGCCAGCTTTGCGGCAGCTGCCAGACAAACGCCTTGTCGTAGCAGGTCAGCTCGCCGCGGGGGTCGGCGCAAAGCACGTGGGCCGTGCCCTTGCCCGCAAACACAACGGTTCGTTCCTCCTCGCCGGGGATGGCCGTCAGCGCACCCAGCGTGACAAAACATCCGACGACCTCGGCGTCCGGGTCGGGCAGGTCGTCGCCGATCTCGGCCTGCACCGCCGCCGGCAGCGGGCCTGCGTTGGCCAGCAGGCGGCAGGACGACGTTTCCGTCTCGGTCTGGCAGAGGGTGGAATAGGCGTCGGCCACGGCGGTATACTGCACGTCCCGCCACAGTTCGGCGTGCAGCTTCCATGTAACGGTCAATGTGGGGTCGCCGTTGCCGCCTTCCAGCGTGCTGCCCAGCACCTCGCCCCAGAACAGGCACTCGTCCCCTTCCGCCGCGGCGGCCAGGTCCAGGGTCTGGCGCACAGGGAGTTCCACCTGGCGGGCGGTGATCTCCTCCGCGCCGGCGGGGCGGTAGGCGGCCTGGACGCGCAGTGTGCCCTGGCAGTTGACCTGCCCGGTCAGGACGGTGGAGGCTTCCGGCAGGAACACGCCGGAAATGTCCAGCACCACCGCGTCGCCGGCGGGCAGCGGGATGCGGCTCTCGGCCGTAAAGGTCTTTTCCTCCACCGCAGCGCAGGCCCTGCCGTTCAGCACGCGGGCGCGCTGCTCGATGCCGCAGTCCGCCAGCGAGGTGACCAGCTCCAGCTGATCCACCGCCTGCACCGCCACGCACAGCGCGTAGGCGCCCCGCAGGTCGATGCGGTGCTCGCTGATGGCGCGGCAGTTGACGTATTCCAGCTCGCCGGAAACGGCGGCAGGGCCTGTCTCGTAGCGGCCTTCGGGCAGGTCGGCGGTTTTTTCAAACGGGAATTTCTGCTCGATGCGGTACAGCTGTGCGCCGGCCTCGTCCGACTGGTAATAGACAGTGCAGCGCAGGTAGCCCTCCCCCTGCCATTTGGCGGCGGCGGTGTGGTTCTGCAAAAGCACCGGCTCCACCAGGCATTTGACGATCTTGAACACCGCCGGCAGATAATCCGGGATCAGGAGTTCGGTCTCCACCGGCAGCTCCAGCCTTGTCTCCCACCGGCCGCCGTAGGCGGCGACGGTGTCTTTGAACACCTTCAATTCCATAGTGTACATGCCCCTTTCTGCGGGTCTGTAATGTGCCAAAGCGCAGAGCCGTGCAGGGTCGGGCGCCTTGCGTTTTCTGCCGCCCGCCTTCCACGCTTTCTTGTGCATCTATATGCAGGCACAAAACGAAATAGGCATCCCGCGCCGGGGAAAGTTGAACAAGGCGGCAGAGCGCGTCCGCCTGCGCTCCGGCAGCCTGCCTGCAGCACAAAACAGGGGGAAGGCCGGCGGCCTTCCCCCTGTTTTGCGTTGCCTGTATTCTTTTGTATTATTCCTGCAAAGAACGCTCGCCGTCCCGGATATTCGGCCCGGCGCCCGGCTCCCCGTCCCGCGTGATGATAAAACCGCCCGCAAAGCCATATTTGTCCCGGCGGTAGACGTACAGCCCGCCCAGCACTGAAAAAACCGCCGCCCCCGCAAAATTGACGATCAGGTCCTCCATGGTGTCGTTCAGGCCGACGTCCAGATACCCGCCCTCCACTTGCCACAGGGCCGCGCCGCTCTCGTCATACAGCACCGTGTACGCCACGCCGTCGATCACGATGGGGTCGTTGTCGCCCGCCGGGTTCAGCTGGATGGAAGAGATCTGCTGCACGACGCTGTCCTTCTGCATATCGGTGCCGAAGCCCCGGTCGATGGAATACTCGATGATCTCCCACACCGCGCCGGTGGTCATGGAAAAGCAGAACGCCACCAGCGCCACAAAAAATGGCGACATCTGCATCCGCTTGGAGTGGGTGTTCATCAGGTCGATCAGCCCGAACCCCACCGCCGCAGCCAGAAAACCGTTCATGGTATGCAGCATGGTGTCCCAAAAGGGCAGCGCGCCGTAAAAGTTGCCGATCTCGCCCAGGATCTCGGCGGCAAACACAAAGCCGACCACCGCGATCTCCAGCGCGTTGGGCATACAGATGCGCAGCGTGCTTTTCAGGATCAGCGGGATGGTCATCAGCAAAAGCGACAGTGCGCACAGCAGCACATAATGGTAACTGCCCACCGTAAACTGCCGTACCATGCACAGGATGACCAGTACCCGCAGCACCACATATACCACCACGCTGCTGCGCTTGGACTGGCGGTATGCGCCGGCCACCTGCCGGCGCAGCTTTCCCGGCTGCGGCATAGACTTCCTCCTTGTCTGCGGTCACACGTTTGGACGGGTCACGCTGCTTCCTCCCAGTTCGCCTTGAGGGCGGGCCAGGCCAGCCGGCCGGTCACAATGATGGCGGCGACGGCTACGATACCGGTAACGATGCTCATAGAAACGACCTCCCTGTGATATTGGGGTTGACAGCATAAGCTGCCGAAGTATGCGGTGTCCCGCTTGGAATGACCCCAGTATACCGACCGGCCGTTTGGGTTTTGTTTGCGGACTGTTAGAGAAATATAAAACCTGCCCGACGAGTCGGCTTTTTTGACGCCGGAAAGTTCAGCCGCGCCGGCGGTGACGCTCGCCGTTGTGGTACAGCCCCAGCGCAGTCTGCACGATGCCGTACACCACCAGGCACACCCCCAGCGAAAAGACATAGGCCGTGGGCAGCTCGGCGCCGGTGGTAAAGGCCACGACGCCCATCAGCAGCGCAGCGGCCGCCACCAGCCCCCGCCAGGCCCGTTTGCCGCGGGCCGTTTTGGGCAGCGCGGTCAAGGCGCGGAAGTTGCTGACGGCTGTTGCCAGCAGCAGGATCCCCAGCACCACATGCACCGATACCAGCGCCACCCGCCGGTTCAAAAACAGGCTGGTAGCCCCGGCAAACAGGATCAGGTAAACCAGCACCCGCAGGCGCTTCTGGCTGTCGGTCAGGTTGCGGCGCACGGCAAACTGCATCAGTTTGTAGCCGCACCAGCCCATGCCGGCCGCGCCCAGCCCGGCGCTGAGCAGCGTCAGCGTGGCGGCGGGCCACTGCATGCAGAACAGCCCCAGCGCAAACAGCAGCGCCCCGCTGTACGCCTCGCGGGCGCGCAGCGCTTCCAGCAGGTCGATCTGACGGATGTTCTGGACAAAGGAGCCGATCAGCTTGCCGATGACGATTTTGGTGCGGGGTTCCGACCCGGCCAGCGACAGCAGCACCGTGCCAAAGCCGTCGATGCCGCTGCCGGTGATCTGGTCCACTGTGCGCGCGCCGCCAGCCTCCAGCGCGTCGAAAAAATCTCGGGTGAACACCCGGCGCTGTTCCATGTCCGCCGAGTTGATCCACTGGTCAAAGATGTTCACATACAGCTGTGAGGTGATCTCCGGCACGGCGGCCAGGGCGTCGCCCTCCACCTGCCAGCTGCCGATGTCGTGCTGCAAAAGCCCCTCGGCGCTGCTGAGCACGATTTTATCCGGCTCTCCATGGGGGAACAGTTTGCCGATCAGACAGAACTGCGGCACGAACTGCACCAGTTTCCCGGCCAGGCGGTCGTACCGCTCCGCCGGTACAATGTCGGCGCTCAGGCCTGGGCCGTCGTTGTTGTAGACGGTCAGCACCCGGTCCAGCTGCGTCTGCGGCAGCTGCAGCGCGCCGTACACCGCCAGATTGCCGCCCTTGGAATGCCCGCCGATAATGTACCGCCGCCCCGGCTGGATGGTCGCGGCCAGGTAATCGGCCGCCATGCGCTGGGCCGGCACGATCTGGCTGCCCAGCGCAAAGTCCTCGCGCCAGCCAACGATGGTGTCGTCGGTGCCGCGGAAGGCGATGTAGGTCAGGCCGCCCTCCAGCAGGATATGGACGGCGGCAAACTGGGTCTGCTGTTCCTCGTCGGTCAGCTGCCGGTAATGGCTGAACATCGCCGTGCAAAACCGCCGGCTGTCGGCCATGGCGGCCAGCACCGGGGCAAATTTATGGGCGGGCATACCGTTTTCCACCCGCCGGCGGTATGCGTCCCAGGCGTCGGGCAGCGTCACAAAGCCGCCGTTTCCCGGTACGATGCCGTCAAAGTCCAGGTATGCGACGGCGGAAAGCACGATGTTGTCCACCTCGCCGAAGGGCCGACGCCCAAAGCTGGCGTCGCCGCGCCATTTCAGATAAGTCAGCATATTGTCCATGAGGGACCCTCCATTTCCGCCCGCCGCCGGCGCGGGGCAGAACTATTTTTTGCGGAAACCGGCAAAACCGAAGGCTCCCGGTCCGCCGTGGGTGGTGATGACGCCGTTGGCCTGCACCCAGGTCAGCTGGCGGAACCCACGGGCGCGTGCGGCCTCGTTAACGGCCGCCCGGACTTTCAGGTCCAGTCCGGCGGTATAGACCAGCCACAGCCGGTCGGTCTGCAGGTCCCATTTCTGCATATATTCGTCCAGCAGACGGGGCGCCAGACCTTCCAGGCGGCCGCGGTACTTTTTGGCGGCCACCAGTTTGCCGTTCTGCAGCTCGATGGCCGGGTGCAGGTGCAGCAGCCTGCTGCCAAGATAAGCCACGTTGCTCACCCGCCCGCCGGCGCGCAGATAATCCAGGTCGTTGGGGAAAAAGACGAACTCGGCCCAGCCGATGAGATTGCGGGCGATGGCCGCGGCCGGTTCCGGTTCCAGGGCAGGGTTCGCCTGCAGCACGCGGGCCGTCTGCTCTACGATGGCGCCCTGGCCCACCGTGACCTGGCGGGTGTCCAGCGCGGTAACGTAGTCTCGCCCTTCCGCCGCCAGCAGCGCCGACTGGAACGATACGGTGGTGGCGGCAGAGTATGCCAGATACAGGATATGCGCGTCCGGCCGGCAGGTGTGAATCTCGTCGAACACGCGGGCGAAATCCTCCGGGCTGCAGCCGGTGGTGGTAGGCAGCCGCCCAGTATGTTTGTACCAGGCATAGATCTCTTCCGGCGGGAAACCGCCGTCGTCACGGCTCTCGCCGTCAAAACTGACGTGCATGGGCGCAAGTCGGATGTCGTATTTGGCGGCGGTTTCCGGCGGAATGTCGGAACCGGTCTCGGCCACCAGGACGATTTTTTTCATAACAAAACTCCTTTTGGGGAACAGAATGGGGAAATTGGCAGGAAACGCAAAAGGCCGGCGGCGCGTTCCGGCAAAAAGCGTGCCGCCGGCAGAAAGAGAGAAGAACGCGAAGGGATCAGCCGGCCCGGCCGCTGCCGCGCAGTTTGCGGACGATCAGCACCGCGGCGGCTGCCACGGCTGCGGCTGCGGCGGTCGCTCCCAGGACGGAAAAGAATTTGTTCATGGCGTCGGCCTCGCTTTCTGGTCGATTCTCTGGTTGATGAAAGGAAGTTTCAGGGTGTGCGGGGCGGGCGGCCAACAGGCTCAGCCCGCCGTCGGGATGCCGCAGGCCGCATCCTGACGCAGCAGCCGGGCCAGATCCCGCTGCTCCCAGGGCAGGCCGGAGGCGTTGGCTCCAAAATGCCCGTAGGCGGCGGTGCGGCGGTAGATAGGCCGGCGCAGGTCAAACCGGTCGATGATGCCGGCGGGGGTCAGATCCACGGCGGAAGTCAGCAGCCGGGCGATTTCGGCGTCCGGCAGAGCGCCGGCGCCAAAGGCGTCCACCCGCACGCTGACCGGCTTTGCCACGCCGATGGCATAGGCCAGCTGGACTTCGCACCGGCGGGCCAGCCCGGCGGCCACCACATTTTTGGCCAGGTAACGGGCCCGCCGTAGGTATCCACAATGATCTTGCGTCCTGTCAGGCCGGTGTCGGCGGCGGGGCCGCCCAGCACAAAACGGCCGGTGGGGTTGATGTAAATTTTCGTGGCGGCGTCCAACAGCCCGGCGGGAATCGCCGGTTCGATGACCTGGCGGATCAGCTTGCTGTGCAGCGCCTCCTGGCCAACGGCCGCATCGTGCTGGGCGCTGAGCACTACGGCGTCCACCCGCACCGGGCGGTCGGCTTCGTCGTACTCCACCGTCACCTGGCTTTTGCCGTCCGGGCGCAGCCAGGGCAGCAGACCGGCGCGGCGCACCTCAGTCAGGCGGCGGGTCAATGCATGGGCCAGGTGGATGGGCAGGGGCATCAGCTCGCGGGTCTCGTCACAGGCGTAGCCGAACATCATGCCCTGGTCGCCTGCGCCCTGTGCGTCCACCCCCAGCGCAATGTCGGGGGATTGCTCGTGCAGCGCGATCTGCACTGGCACATGGTCGGCGTCAAAGCCCAGGGCGGGGTCGGTGTAGCCGATCTCCCGTATGGTTTGGCGCGCCACTGCCTCGTAGTCCACCCGGGCCTTCGTGGTGACTTCCCCTATGATCTTGACCCCACCCGGCTCGGCGGTGGTCTCGCAGGCGCAGCGGCTGAACGGGTCCTGGGCCAGCAGCGCGTCGAGGATGGCGTCCGAGATGCAGTCGCACAGTTTGTCGGGGTGGCCTTCGGTCACCGATTCGGAGGTGAACAGCTTGTGGCCGGAAGTCGCATCAAACATTGTTTACACCTCCTCCGCTTTGGCCGCCGCGCAGCCGGCGCAGCGGGCGCAGTCGTGGCCGCTCTCGGCCCACAGGCGGTCGGCGGTGACGGCCCATGCTTCGGCCCGCTCCACGCACCGGTCCGAGAACTCGCGCACATCGTCGGGGTGTTCCAGGTCGGTGGAGTGGGCGCCGGTGGCCTCCACCACGGCGGTCAGTTTGCCGGGGTTGTCCAGCACCGGGCAGGGGCGCAGGTGGTTGCCGTTCCAGGGCTGGTTGTCGTGGTAGGCCTGGAAGAAGGGCCGGCGCAATGCTTCCAGCAGGGTGTGCTGCCGGATGTTGGAATCCGAATAGTGGACAAAGGCGCAGGCTTCCATATCGCCGTTGGCGTTGATGTGGAAGTACCGCCGCCCGCCGGCGATGCAGCCCTGCACATACTCGCCGTCGTTCCAGAAATCCAGCGTAAAGATGGGCTTGGTCTGGCGGAACTTGCGGATCTGGCGGTACATGAACTCCCGCTGCTCGGCGGTGGCCATCAGTTCCGGCACGGCCGCCTGGCCGCAGGGCATGTAGGTGAAGAACCAGGCAAACTTTGCGCCCTTGGCGATCATGTCGTCAAAATATTCCTCGCTGCCGATGACCTCGGTGTTGGCGCTGGTGTAGCAGCAGGAGATGCCGAAGGGCAGCTTTTTGCGGCGCAGGATCTCCATGGCTTTGACCACCGCCTGGTAGGTGCCGTGGCCGCGGCGGTCGTCGGTGGCCTGCTCAAAGCCCTCGACGCTGATGGCGGGCACAAAGTTTTTGACTCGCAGCATCTCGTCGGCAAATTCCTCGTCGATGAGGGTTGCGTTTGTAAAGGAGAGGAACACGCAGTCGTTGTGGGCCTCGCACAGGCGGAGGATGTCCTTTTTACGCACCAGCGGCTCGCCGCCGGTGAACAGGAACATATAGCAGCCCAAGTCGTTGGCCTGGTTGATGATATCGTCCATCTCCTCGTAGGTCAGGTTCAGCTTGTTGCCGTACTCGGCGGCCCAGCAGCCGGTGCAGTGCAGGTTGCAGGCGCTGGTGGGGTCCATCAGGATGGCCCAAGGGATGTTGCAGTTATACTTTTTGCTCAGTTCCTCCTCCCGCGGGAAGCCCAGCAGCGCGGTGTTGATGATGAAATTCTCAAACAGCTTGCGGCGCACGCCGTCGTCAATGTCGGTCCACAGGCTCTTGACCAGCCTGTACCAGTTGGACTGCGGATCGGTCAGGTATTTGCGGGCCATGGTGCGCTGGGGCAGCCACTGGTCTTTGGAGTCAAAACGGTCGATCCAGTCCAGGATCCTGGGGATGTTCTGGTCGGGGTCCTTATCCAGGTAGTTCAGCACGCCTTTTACGGCCAGCACCTGCGCGCTCTCTTTCAACGTCCAATTGCTCATAGGTTTCTCCTTTTCATTTTGGGACTTCGGATAGATTGTTGGATACGATAGCTCCATCGACTGTCCCTAGGATACCGCGGGGTTGTTTTGCTGATGTTCAGATTTTGTTTGCAAGATGTTAAAATCCAAAAGCGGCCGCCCTGCGCCATACAAAAAGGCCCCCGCCGCAGCGGGAGCCCGGTTTTGATACAGACAGTTACGTTTGCGGGTAAATGCGCGCAAACAGCCAGCGACTGAACGGCGCAGCGGCAAAAGGTTCCTCCTCAAAGTTAGTAGGCCGCGCCGCAAAAAAAGAAAGCGCATAACACTCCGGGCGGAGTATTATGCGCTTTGCAAAAACGATGCGCTGCACGGCTGCTACTGTTTTACCATCGGCAGGCGGCAGGCCGGAAAAGTCCAGCGCCTTTTTCGGCGTCCCGAACCCCGCAGCGCAAAGTCAGGTCCCCGGCCCGGGGCGGCGGCGCCTCGGGCCGGGGACCTGCGCGTTTTTTCAAAAGGCCGCCGTGCCGGGGCTTATTTCACCTTGAACACGGCGCGCAGCAGCCAGCTGAGCGCTTTGGGGCATTTGACAACGACGATTTGCATGGCACACACCTCCCTGTTTGACCGTGTATGCCATTGTATGCCGCACAAAGGCAGGGCGACACTGGACGCGCCTTACCCCTGGGCATCGGCGCGGGTCAGCACCACAAGGCCGCTGCCGCCGGCGCATGCAAGTTTTGCCTGCGGGGCAGTAAACTCGTTGCTGACGCCCAGCGGGAAATCCGGCGTAAGCACCGCGCCGGAAAGCGGATAGAATACCCCAGCCAGGTCCACGCCGGTCAGCGCCCCGTCCAGCGGGAACACCGAAAGGTACATCCAGTCGGCGCGGTCCAGCACAAGCGGCCGGCCGGGCAGCAGGTAGCGCAGTTCACTGCGCTCGTCAGCCAGGCAGACGTCCACGCCGTTTTGCGCCAGATACAGCCCGGTGGCAATGTTGGCCAGCGAATGTTCCAGGCGGGCGCCGCCCAGCGCCCCCAGCATGACGACCTGCCCCGCCCCCTGCTCCAGCAGCCAGCGGGCGGCGTAATGGGTGTCGGTATCATCCTTGACATGGGGCAGCACGATGGTATGGCCGTCCTGCGGCGGCCGCGGCGCCGAATCAAAATCGCCCACGATCAGGTCCGGCCGCACGCCCAGGGCTTTCGCGTTGCGGTATCCGGCGTCGCAGGCGACGATACAGTCCCCGGGGCGGATATAACGGCGCAGCCCCCGCGAGACCGGACAGGCCGAAAGGATCACGGCGCGGGTGATGGTATCGGACATAACAGACCTCCGCAGATCGTCAAAAGATAAACTTTGCCGGCAGTGGCGTCGGCAGGAAAATCCCGTCAGGATCGTATGCAAAAAGCGCGCGGCCGCCGCGCGGTCTTGGTTGGAATTTGCCGGAGGGCGGCCCGTCCTTCATTTCTGTGCGCCGCAGCTCTGACACACAGAAGGGGCGGATGGATGCATCCGCCCCGGAAAGGTGTTTATTTTCGGGTCTCCCATTCTTTGACCTGGGCCGCTTCCTCGTACATGGCCAGATAACTGGCATAGCGGGAGGAGGAAATCTTCCCCTCCTCCAATGCCTCGCGGACGGCGCACCCTTTCTCGGACCGGTGGGAACAGCCGATAAAGCGGCACTGTTCCCGGTAGGGTTCGAACTCGGGAAACACCCGCTCCAGTTCTTCCTTGGGGATATGGCACAGGCGCTGGGTCTCCAGGCTGGCAAAACCGGCGGTGTCGGCGATGCGCCCGCCGCAGACCTCAAAGATCTCGGTCTCGCGGGTGGTGTGGCGGCCGCGGCCCAGCTTGCGGCTGATCTCGCCGGTCTCGCGCTGGAGCTGAGGTGCAATGGTGTTGAGCAGCGTGGATTTGCCCACGCCCGAGTTTCCGCAGAAAGCGCACAGCCGCCCCCGGATCCAGCCCCGCACCTCGTCCAGCCCCTCGCCGGTGTCGTAGTGCACAAACACCAGCGGCAGGCCGCTCTGGGCGTAATCCGCCGCCAGCTTGTCGGCGGCGGACAGGTCGGTCTTGGTAAACACCAAAACCGGCTGGACATTCTGGTAGAGCGCCGATGCCGTCAGCTTGTCCAGCACCAGGGTGCTGGGCACCGGCTGGGTGGTGCTGGCAACGATGAACAGCACGTCCAGGTTGGCGACAGGCGGCCGCACAAACACATTTTTGCGCGGCTGGATCTCGTCGATCATGTTTCCTTCGGCGTTGAGCGTGACCACATCCCCCGCCACCGGCGTGACGCCCCGCTTGCGGAAGATCCCGCGGGCGCGGCACTCCTGCACGCCGGCGTCGGTGCGGACGTAATAAAAGCCACCCACGCCTTTTGCGATATATCCCGTCAACGGATCATTTCTCCCGTGTCCACACGATAGTTATGGCCGTCCTCGCCAAGGCGGACCTCGACCCAGTTGCCGCTGCCCGCAGGGATCTCTTCCCACCAGTTCGGCACAGTCGTGCTCGTTCCGGGGTTTGTCGTCGCCGGTGTTTCGGGCACGCCGCTGGAGACGTACAGGATCACGCGGGAACCGATGCGGACCTCAGTGCCCGCCGTGGGAGACATGGCAATGACCTGACCGGCCGGCTCGGAGCTGGCCTGCTCCACCACCTGCGGCGTCACGTTCAGCGCGCCGAGGGCCTGGCGGGCGTCCTCCTCGCTCATGCCGACGGTGCTGGTCAGCACCGTGGTGGTCTGGATGCTGGCCTGCGCGATATACAGCGTCACGGTCGCGTCGCCTTCCACCTGTTCGCCTGCGGCGGGGTCGGTACGCACAACAGTCCCGGACGTCGCGCTGTCGTCAATGACAAAACTGCTGACAACATTGCGGACGCCCAGGTCCTTGATCGCCTGCTCTGCCTCCTCCTTGTCCATGCCGATCACACTGTCCGGAATATCGACCCACAGCGTGCCCCGGCTGACGTGCAGCGTTATGGTCTGGCCCTCTTTGACGGTACGGCCGGTTTTGGGGTTCTGCTGGTAGATCACGCCCTCCGCATACTGGGAGTTGTATTCATACACCCAGTTGGGGGTCAGCTTGGAATAGTATTCCGAGGCGCGAAACTCGTCCTCCGTCATGCCGACGAAATTGATCAGCTGCACGTCGGCGCGGTTGGAAAACAGCGGGTTGGTGGAGTTTGCAAAGATCAGATACACCAGAATGAAAGCGCCGATCACAAACGCCACCGCCATGCCCGTAAAAATGGGCACGACCGAGAAAGGCTTGTCCTTTTTCCGTTTCTTTTTCATACCTTTGCCGTTTGTTTCTCCCGGCTGGCCGGCGCGGCGCGCATCGGCCGTACGCACGTTGGTGCGGGCCTTGCTGTCGTTGACCACCTTGTTAATGGTTTTGGCCGGCGTGTCAGAGGTCATATACTCGTACTCGAACCGGATCGAGGGGTTATGCTTGAATTCGGTAATGGCGTCCAGCATCTCGCGGGCGGACTGGTAGCGCTCGCCGGGGTCTTTGTTCATCGCCTTTTCGGTGATCTGGCGCAGTCCCTCCGGCACATTGGGCGCGACCTCAGCCAGCGGGCAGGGCTTCTCGGAGATCTGCATGATGGCGATGGAGACCGCGCCGTTGCCGTCAAAAGGCAGCTGACCGCTGAGCATCTCGTACAGCATGACGCCAACCGAGTAAATGTCGGTGCGCGCGTCGGTCTTGTCGCCCTTGGCCTGTTCGGGGCTGATATAGTGCACCGAACCGATGGCCTTGTCGCTGACGGTCTGGCTCTGCGCGCGGGAGAAGCGGGCGATGCCGAAATCCATCATCTTGATGGAGCCGTCGGCCAGCAGCATGATGTTCTGCGGCTTGACGTCCCGGTGGACGATGCCCTTGGCATGGGCGTGCTCCAGCGCCACCAGGATCTGGGTGGCAAAGTGCACCGTCTCCTTCCAGGTCAGCGCGCCGCCGCGCTGCTTGAGGTATTCTTTCAGCGTGATACCGTCGATATATTCCATCACGATATACTGCATCGTATCCGACACTGAAACGTCGTATACTTTGACGATATTGGGATGGCTGAGGATCGAGATGGCCTTGGACTCGTTTTTAAAGCGCCGGACCAGTTCCTCGTTGTCCATCAGTTCCTGTTTCAGGACCTTGACGGCGACGGCGTTGCCGGTCTGGACATCCTTGCCGCGGTAGACATTGGCCATGCCGCCCACGCCGATCAGACTTTCGATCAGATAACGGCCGTCCAGCTTTTTTCCGATCAGATTATCCATTTGTCTCCTCCGTTACTTCCACGCCCATCAAGAGTACCGTGATGTTGTCCTGTCCGCCGCCTTTCAAAGCGCGGTCGACCAGGATGCGCGGCGCGTCGAAAAATGTGGTTTCCTGCAGGATCAGGGCGATTTCCTCGTCCGGGACCATATTGGTCAGGCCGTCGGTGCAGAGCAGAAGCACATCCCCCGGCTCCACATCGCAGCGGTTGTATTCGGGCACAATGTTGGCCGAAACCCCCAGCGCCCGGGTGATCAGGTTCTTTTGCGGGTGGGATGCGGCCTGCTCGCGGGTGATCTGCCCGCTGTCCACCAGCTGCTGCACCATCGAATGGTCGCGGGTCAGCTGGCGGATCTCGCCGCCGCGGTACAGATATGCGCGGCTGTCGCCCGCATGGACGATGTGCGCCATATCGCCGTACAGATAAACGCAGACGCCGGTGGTGCCCATGCCCAGCATGTCCGGGTCAGACGTAGCTTTATCATAAACCGCGCGGTTGGTAATGTCAAATCCGTGCATGATGAACTGTTTTTCCTCGCCGTGGCGCAGCGTTTTGAGCTGGCGGGAAAAATACTGCAGCATGGTATCGGTGGCGATGCGCGCAGCCACCCGCCCGCCGTTGGCGCCGCCCATGCCGTCGCAGACGATGCCCCAGCCGGAACCGTCCGTCAGCTGCTGGCCGCAGAAATTGTCCTGGTTCTCCTGCCGGCAGCTGCCGATGTCAGTTAGCGCCGCAAGTTTCATGTGGTTTGATTCCTTTCCATCGCTGATTTGGCCGCCTGGCTGGCGTCCTCGCGCCGAAGCTGGCCGCAAGCCGCGCTGATGTCTGCGCCCAGGCGGCGGCGCACGGTGGCGTTGACGCCCAGCTGCTCCAGCAAATCGCGGAAACGGCGGATATTTCTGTCGTCGGTGGCGGAATAGGGGCTGCCGTCGACGGGGTTGATGGGGATCAGGTTGACGTGGGCGCCCATTCCGCGGATCAGGTGGGCAAGTTCGCGGGCGGTCTCAGGCGAATCGTTGACGCCGCGCACCATCGAATACTCGAAACTGATGCGCCGCCCGGTGGCCTGCTGATACCGGCGGCAGGCGGGGATCAGCTGCTCCAGCGGGTAGGCGTCGTTGACCGGCATCATGCTGCTGCGCATTTTGTTGTTGGGCGCGTGCAGCGAGATGGAAAGCGTCAGCTGCAGTTTGCGCTTGGCAAGCTCGTCGATTTTGGGCACCAGACCGCAGGTGGACAGGCTGATATTGCGCATGCCGATGTTCAGGCCGCCGGGGCTGGAGATGATCTCCAAAAAGTCCATGACGTTATTGAAGTTGTGCAGCGGCTCGCCGATGCCCATCAGCACGATGTGGGAGACCCGCTCGCCGGTGTCCCGCTGGACGGTGTAGATCTCGGAAGCGATCTCCCCCGCCGTCAGGTCGCGGACGCGGCCCGCCTGGGTGGAGGCGCAGAACCGGCAGCCCATGGCGCAGCCCACCTGGGTGGACACGCAGACCGAGTTGCCGTAATGGTAGCGCATGAGCACCGTCTCGATGCAGTTGCCGTCGGCCAGCTGCAAAAGATACTTGACCGTGCCGTCTTTGGAACACTGCTTGCGCCGGATGGACGGCGAAGCGATGGTGCAGGTCTGCTGCAGCTGCTCGATCAGTGCTTTGGGCTGGTCGGTCATGGCGGAAAAGTCGGTGACGAGTTTCTGGTGCAGCCACTTGTAGATCTGTTTGGCGCGGAAGGCCGGCTGCCCCAGCGAGGCGATATACTCCGCCAGCCTGTCCTGCGTCAGGTCCGACAGGCAGACCGGCCGGGTTTGCTGTGTGGTGGGGGTCATGGCTGGCGCTCTCCTTTCCCGTCATAGTCCGGGCATTTTTCCGTCATTCTATTATAGTACATTTCTGGAAGGAATTGTTAACTTCCTTCAAAATTTCAGAAATTTGCAATCATTTTACCGGTCTGCGTACCAAAATTGCAGCAAAAAAACCGTCGGTGCCGGTGCGGTCGGGCAAAAGCAGCGTGCCGAAGCCGGTATCCGCCGCGCCTTCCGGCGCGGATGCGGGCGGCAGGACGGCAAACTGCGGGTGATCGCGGCAGAACGCACGGATCTGATCCTCGTTCTCCTGGGGGTTGAGCGTGCAGGTGGAATAGACCAGCCGTCCGCCCGGCGCAAGGCTGGCGGCGGCGCTGCGCAGGATGCGCTGCTGCAGGGCCGCCAGTTCCGGCAGGCCTTCCAGCGTTTTGTAGCGCACATCCGGCTTTTTGCCGATGACCCCCAGCCCGCTGCAGGGCACGTCGCAGAGGATGCGGTCAAACTGCCCCAGCGCCGGGTTTTGGCACGAGGCGTCGTTTGCCAGCACCCTGCCGCAGGTAACGCCGCAGCGGCGGAAAGCGGACTCGATCAGCGGCAGGCGGCTTTGCACCGCGTCGCAGCTGACAAGCGCGCCGGCGTTGCCCATGGCATAGGCAAGGGTCAGGCTTTTGCCGCCGGGGGCGGCGCACAGGTCCAGCACCCGCTGGCCGGGGCAGGCGTCCACGCAGTCGGCCGCAAACTGGGACGCAAGCCCCTGCACATGGTAAAGCCCCTGGCGGAACGCCTCGGTGGCGGCGGGCGAACCCGCAAACCGCACCAGCAGGCAGTGGGGCCAGGGGCCCGGCTCCACCCGGCAGCCCGCGGCGGTCAGCAGCGACGCCAGCTCCGCGTCGCCGATGCGCAGCGTGTTGACACGGATGGCGGTGACATTGCGTCCGGCGCTGTCATAAAACGCCTGCGCGATGGCAAACGCCCTGTCGCCGTAGCTCTGATACAAAAGCTCCGCGACCGGGTCGGACAGGCTGTACAAAACGGCCAGCCGCTGTACCGGGCCGGCAAAGGCGGAAGGCTCCGGCGCAAACTGCACCGCCCGGCGCAGCACCGCGTTGACCATGCCGGCCGCGCTGGACTTGCCAAAAGCCCTGGTCAGCTTGACCGACTCGTTGACGGCGGCGGATACCGGCACATCCAGAAATTTTGCCTGAGCCAGCCCGGCGCGCAGGATGGCGCGGACGGGCGCGTCCAGCTTTGCCACCGGCTTGCGGAGAAACTGCGCCAGGCAGAGATCCAGCAGGCGCTGGCGCTCCACCACCGTGTAAAAAATGCGGGCGGCAAAAGCAGCGTCGCGGGGGTCCAGCGGCGGGTCGCACTTTTTCAGTTCTGCATCCAGCACTAGGTTGGCGTAGCCGTTCTGCTCCTGGTGCATCAGGGCGCGGACGGCCAGAGCGCGGGGCGTCACAGGCTGTCCCCCGCTTTCAGGCGGCGGCCGGCGGCCCAGGCGGTGCCGTCCATCGGCTTGCCGCCCTCCGGCGTGACCTGCAAAAGCTGCAAAGCGCCGTCTGCGCAGGCGATGGTCAGCGGCTTTGTGGCAAGCACGGCGCCTGCCGGGGCGCCGCTTGGATTTTCCGCCGTGCGGCTGGCAAGCACCTTTACTTTTTTGTCGCCGTACTCAAAGAACGCCACCGGCCAGGGGTTCATGCCCCGGATCAGATCGTGAAGCGCGGCGGCGGGCTGGTCAAAGGCAAAGCGCGCCATCTCTTTTTTGAGCATGGGCGCCTGGGTGGCCTGGCTGTCGTCCTGCTTTTGGGGGGCAAGCTTGCCCTCGTCCAGCAGGGCGACGGCCCGCACCAGCGTTTTTGCACCGATGGCCGCCACCCGGTCGAACAGTTCGCCGGAGGTCTCCTCCGGGCCGATGGGGACCTTTTCCACCATCAGAATATCGCCGGTGTCGCAGCCCTCGTCCATCTGCATGATGGTGACGCCGGTCTCGGCGTCGCCGTGGATGACCGCCCACTGGATGGGCGCCGAGCCGCGGTATTTGGGCAGCAACGAGACATGCAGGTTGATGCACCCCAGCCGGGCAATGTGCAAAAGCTCCGGCGGCAGGATGCGGCCGTAGGCCACCACCACCACCAGGTCGGGCACCAGGGTGCGGAACACTTCTTCCGCCCGGCCGTCCCGCAGGGTGGCGGGCTGGTAGACCGGGATGCCGTGCTGCACCGCCAGCTGTTTGACCGGCGGCGCGGTAAGCACCTGCTTGCGGCCGACCGGCTTGTCGGCGCGGGTGTAGACGGCGCAGATCTCGTGGCCTGCGTCGATCAGGGCGGCAAGGCTTTGCGCCGCGATGTCCGGCGTGCCCATGAACAGGATCTTCAAGGTTGGAATCCCCTCCGGTTTGTGGTCAGTAATAAAGGACGCAATGCCCCGGCGTTTGCCCGCCGCGGGCGGAGATCACTCCTCGTCGGGATAGTCGTCCTCGTAAAAATGGGTGGCCAGGTCCATGATGGTGATGCCGTCCAGATGGTTGTTCTCGTGCTGGATGCAGCGGGCCAACATATCGTCGGCCTCCATGGTGAACCACTCGCCGTGGCGGTCCTGAGCCTTGACCTTGACGTGCTTGGAGCGGGCGATGGCGCCGTTGTGGCCGGGGAAGGACAGGCAGCCCTCGTACAGTTCCACTTTTTCGTCGCTGAGTTCCAGGATTTCGGGGTTGATGAACTCGATGAACTTGTATTCGTAATTGGCGGGGACTTCCGCCGGCATGTCCCGGTCATCCAGGCAGATGAACAGCCGGCGCATATAGCCCACCTGCGGGCCGGCCAGGCCCAGGCCGTTGGCGTCCAGCAGCGTCTCTTTCATGTCGTCCAGCAGGGTGCCCAGACGGTCGTCGAACTTGGTGACAGGGCGGCAGACTTTTTTCAGGATCGGGTCGCCGTCCTGGACAATGGTGCGAAGTGCCATGGTAAATTACCTCCATTGGAAATCGTGTAAATGGTTGCTGTGGGTAGTTTGCGGGTATTTCAAATCAAATCTGAATCTGCTTTGGCGGCTGCTGCGGGAGACAGGCTCAGTCCCGGCTCAGCCAGGCAAAGACCGCCAGCACGGCATTAACCGCAAAGACGCCGAAACTGACCCAGGCGGCGGTGGCAAATGCGTCAAGGAAACCGGCGCGGGCCCCGTCAAACGGCCCGTCCAGCGTGCCGAACCAGCTTTGCAGCACGCTCCGGTAACCGATGCCGTCCGTCTGCAGTTCCGGCACAAGGGAATTGACCAGGTTGATGCCGTAATCCACCGTGACAAACAGCGAGATAACCAGGGCGATCATGCGGGCGATTTTCAGCGCCATCTTGTTTCAGCTCCTTTTCTTTTGGGTGGTCGGTTGGGTGATCGGGTGGGTGTTCAACATCGGTTCTGCCCGCAATGGTGCGGGCGCTCTGCCAAAATCAGGGTGCAGGCGCGCCGCCGGGGCGCGGCGGGGGTCACAGGTCGCCGTCCGAGTTGAAGTCCAGCACCACCGACGCCTTGGCCGGCCATTTGTCCCTGGCGTAGGCGTCCAGCGCGGCGCGCATCAGGCTGCGGAAGGCGGAGTCGTTGCGGCATTTGATGGTCAGCTTGTAGCGGTATTTGCCGTTGAGCATACTGATGTTCATGGGGGCGGGCCCCAGCAGCCGCAGCGGGATGTCCGGGTGTTTGGCCGCCAGCCCCGCCAGCAGCCGGCCGAAGGCGAAAGCCGCCTGGGCGACCGCGCCCTCCTGTTTGCCGGTAAATCCCGCCACGCAGAAGGCGCAGAACGGCGGGTAGAGGCCAAACTTGCGGAAGGCGATCTCCTGGGCGTAAAAGGCCGGGTAATCCTGTTTGGCAGCCAGCTGCAATACCGGGTGGCCGGGCACGGCGGTCTGGACCAGGGCGCGGCCGGGCAGGTCGGCGCGGCCGCAGCGGCCCACCACCTGGGTGACCAGGCTGAACACATTCTCGTAGGCGCGGAAGCCCTGGCCGAACAGCATCGAGTCGATGCCCAGCACCCCCACCAGCGTGACCTTGGCAAAGTCCAGCCCCTTGGCCACCATCTGGGTGCCCAGCAGGATGTCGTACTCCCCCGCCGCAAACCGGGCCAGCATCCGCTCGTGGGAATTTTTCTGCATGGTGGAGTCCTGGTCCATGCGCAGGATGCGCGCGCCGGGCAGCAGCTCGGCCAGTTCCTCCTCCACCCGCTGGGTGCCAAAGCCGCTGTAGGCCATTTTGCCGCCGCATTCGGGGCAGGTCTGGGGCACCGGCTGCACGGTGTGGCCGCAGTGGTGGCACATCAGCGCCTGCTGGGGCTTGTGGTAGACCATGGGCACGCTGCAGTTGGGGCACTTGAGCACATGGCCGCAGGCAGTGCACATGCCCACCGTGCGGTAGCCGCGGCGGTTGAGCAGCAAAATGCTCTGCTGGCCGTTTTGCAGGTTGCGGTGCAGCTCCTGCACCAGGCGGGCGCTGACCTCCCGCGGGTTGCCGGCGGCCAGCTCCGCCCGCATGTCAATGAAATCCACCGCGGGCAGCGGGCGGCCGCCGTACCGCTGGCTGAGGGTGACCAGCCGCAGGCGGCCGGCTTTGGCGGCATGGTAAGTCTCGGTGCGGGGGGTGGCGGAGGCAAACACCAGCAGGGCGTTCTCGGCGGCGGCGCGCTTGCGGGCCACATCGTGGGCCGAGTAGCGGGGCGCAGATTCGCTCTGGTAGGTGTGCTCCTGCTCCTCGTCGATCAGGATCAGGCCGATATTCTGCAGCGGGGCAAACACCGCGCTGCGGGTGCCCACCACAATGTCCGCCCGGCCGGACTGGATCATCCGCCACTGCAAAAGGCGCTCGGTATTGTTGAGGGCCGAGTGCTGCACCGCCAGCCGGCTGCCGAAGGTCTCTTTCAGGCGGCGGATCATCTGGGGGGTCAGGCTGATTTCCGGCACCAGCACCAGCGCCTTGCGGCCCAGTTCCAGCGTTTTTTCGATCAGCTTGAGGAACACCGCCGTCTTGCCGCTGCCGGTGACGCCGTACAGCAGCGCCGCCTTTGCCTGGCCGGAGAGAAGGTCCCCCTCCAGCGCGCGGTAAGCCGCCTGCTGCTCCGGCGAGAGTTCCAGCGGGCGGGGGTCAAAGGGGATGGCGGCAAACAGGTCGATGGGTTTGTCCCGCCGGCCGGCCGTCAGCACGCCTTTGGCGCACAGCGTTTTTAACGTCGCGTCCGAAACGCCCTGTTCGTTCAGCTCCCGTTTGCTGCGCGGGCCGTTTTGCAGGGCGGCCACCGCCGCCAGCTGCTTGGGGCCGGGCTTGGGCTTTTGGGGCAGCTCCCCCGCCAGCGTGTAGACCGTCTCCTCGGTGCGGGAGAGCTTGCTGCGCACCACCCAGCGGCCATTTTCTTTGGCCGGCTGGTACTGCGCGCCGTAGGGGATCATCGCCTTGACCGCCTCGAACCAGGTGCAGAAGGTGCGGTCCTTCAAAAAGCGCGCCAATGCGATCAGGTCGGGGGTCAGGCGGGCTTCCTCCGGGGCGGCGTCCAGCAGGGTTTTCAGCCGGGCGTCGGGGGCGGGGTCCTCGGCACATTCCAGCACCACCGCCATGCGGGGATGGTTGCCCGCGCCGAAAGGCGCCAGCACCATGCTGCCCGGCCAGACCCTGCCCTCCAGTTCCGGCGGGATACGATAAGAATAGAGCTTGTCAAAATGGATGGTGGCGTCGCTGACCGCCACTTTTGCGATTTGTGGCAGACGCGCCGCCCCCTTCCTTAACAGGATGTACGGTTTATTCCCGGCCGTACTGGATGTGGTACTGAATGATGGTGTACAGGCTCTCGGCACAGGGGCCGACCTCCACATTGACCAGGTGTTCGTCGTAGTGGATGGCGTTGGCGATCTCGGTCTGGGCGCGGGTCAGGCGCTTCTGGATGGTCGCCTCGTCCTCAGTGCCGCGGGCGCGCAGGCGGCGTTCCAGCTCCTGGATGTCGGGCGGCAGCACAAAGACGGTGGTGGCGCCGGGGTACAGGCGCTTGATGTTGCCGGCGCCCTCCACCTCGATGACCAGGATGACGGGGGTTTTCTCCCGCATGTGGCGCTCGATCTCGCTGCGCAGCGTGCCGTAGTAGTTGCCGCAGTAGCAGGTGTGCTCCACGATCTCGTCGTTTTGCAGCTTGCGTTCAAAGTCCTCTTTGCTGACAAAGTAGTAGTTGACACCGTCCTGCTCGCCCTCCCGCGGGGCGCGGGTGGTGGCGGAGATGGTGTGCTGGATCTCCGGGTGGTCGGCCAGCAGCCGTGCCACAATGGTGTCCTTGCCGGTGCCGGAAGGACCCGACACAACAAACAAATACTTTTCTCCCTGCATATACGTTCCTGCTCCTTTCCTCTTTTTTCCAGTTCCTCAGGTTCTTCTCTGCTGTCTCTATATGGTATAGCAGCGGCGCACGCGGTCCGCGGTGCGGTAGAGGGATACAGCGCCGGAAGGCGCTCAGCCTGCCGGGTCAGGCTCGGCGTCCGAGCGGCCGGCGATGGTCTCCGGCTGGACTGCCGACAAAATCACATGGTCGGAGTCCATCACGATGACCGCGCGGGTCCGCCGCCCGCAGGAGGCGTCGATCAAAGCGCCTTTCTCCCGCGCGTCCTGCACGATGCGCTTGATGGGCGCGGCGTCCGGGGCCACCACGGCGATGATGCGGTCGGCGTTGACGATGTTGCCGAAGCCGATGTTGACGAGTTTCATAAGTCCGCCTTTCTATGCCTGCGGCGCGGGCATCATTCTAGGTTCTGGAGCTGCTCGCGCAGCTTCTCGATCTCGCTTTTCAGCTCCACCACCAGGCGGGTGATGTCCACGTCCTGGCATTTGGAGCCGATGGTGTTGGCCTCGCGGTTAAGCTCCTGGGTCAAGAAATCCAGCTTGCGGCCCACCGGGCCATCGCCGGAAAGGATCTCGCGGTACTGGGCGATATGGCTGTGCAGGCGGACGGTCTCCTCGTCGATGGCAGTCTTGTCGGCAAAGATGGCGGCCTCGGTCACCAGGCGGGACTCGTCGACGCTGCGGTCGGCCAACAGCTCCTGCAGGCGGGCATAGAGCTTGTCCGAATACGCCTTGACCCGGCCGGCGGTGTTTGCCTCGATCCGATCCACCAGCTGCTCCACCACGTCCAAGTGGGAGAGCAGGTCGGCCTTGAGCTTTTCGCCCTCGGCGGCGCGCATGGTCAGGAAGGCGTCCACAGCCTGCCCCGCCACAGTCTGCACGTCCGCCCACAGGGCTTCCTCATCCAGCGGCGCGGCGGTCTGGGCCAGCACGTCGGGCATGCGGGCGATCAGGCTGACGCTCATGTCGTTTTTCAGCTCCAGCTGCTCGGACAGCGCCGTCATGGCATCGCGGTAGCCTTTGGCCAGCGGCCAGTTGACGGTGACGACGGTATCGGCGGCGGTGGTGTTCTGCACCGTCAGCGAAAGTTCCACCTTGCCGCGGCTGACGCGGGCAGCCACCAGCTTTTTCAGCGGGTCTTCCAAAAAGGCAAAGGCCCGCGGCAGACGGGAGGAATACTCCAGAAAACGCGCGTTGACGCCGCGCAGCTCCACGGTGATCTCGCGCCCGTTGAGCACCTGACGCGCGCGGCCATAGCCGGTCATGCTAAGGATCATAATTGCAGCACCCCATTTTCTGTGGTCCGGAAACGCACAATAACTCTATTCAGACTGTCGAAAAAGTATAAAATTCGTCGCCGTCGGCGGACAATCTCCGGCCTAAGGGCCGGGCTATGCGGCCCGGTTTGCCTCCGACACGCCGCTGCGGCGGCAGTGCGCGGCTGTTGCCCCCTTTGCAGCGTGCCGAATTTCTCGACACGCTGCAACTCTATTGTATAGATGTAATTTATTCTACTATCTTTTGGGGTGTTTTGCAAGGGCACGCCCCTGCAGAAAACAGCCGGGCTTTGCCCGGCGCGTCCAGCTCAAACGCCGCCCCGCCGCTTTGCCGCCTGCCCCGCCCGGGCCTGCGGCAAAGCGGCGAGGTTTGCCCGTGTGGACGAGGTCCAGCCGGGGGCATGAAGCGGACAAGGCCCCTGCCCGCGCACCGGTCTGGAAACGTCCCGCATGCGGCGGCGCAAGACAATGTAAAAAGCCGCCGGAACATCGTTCCAGCGGCTTTTTGTTGGTGGAGATGAGGGGGATCGAACCCCTTACCTCTTGAATGCCATTCAAGCGCTCTCCCAGGTGAGCTACACCCCCATGTTGTTGTCTTGGGGAGGCTCTCTCGAGCTCTGTCTCCCGGCGACGTGATTTATTATAGCACAGGCTGGGCAAAAGTCAACACTTTTTTTGAATTTTTTTGATTTTTTCAATCTGGACGCGGCATTTAAACAAAGCATCGTCATATTTTTGCAAAAGTTTTTTTGTTTTTCTGTTTTTTGCCTTCTGTTTATGCCGTTTCTGCCTGCCAGGCCTTGACAAGATCCCCGGGGTTGTGTATGATATAGCCATAGTTAGTAGGCGCTAACTATGGCTATGCTCTGGTTCGTATTGGCGGGTGTTTGCAGCACCCGCCATATACGTATCATAACAGGGCGGGCAATATCCCCCAGCCCGTCCGGCCCGGACCGCCGCCGCATGCCGCTTGACCGGGATTCAAAATATCATCAAACGATAAGGAGGGAGATCTTATGCAGCCTGCCGCACTTGCCGCAATCCTGCTGGCATCGCTGGGCACCGCCGGCCTGCTGGTTTTTCGGAGCCGCCTTCTGCGGCGGCTTGCGGTCACCGGCTGTGGGGACGGCGGCCGAATTCCTGCGGGGTATCCCTTCTGCGCCGTCCTGCTGCTGGACCCGCCCGGCGACGGGGACGCCGCCCGGCTGGAGCAGGCGCTGAACCGCCTGGACGGCGTCCGTGCCCGCGTGGAGCCCGGCGGCCGCCGCGCGGTCGTTTACACCCGTCGCCCGCCGGACCGCCGGCTGCTGACCCGCACCGCCGAGGACGCCCGCTACCGGGTGGCGCGGTATACCCGCACGGCGTGACTGGCACGGCCGCCGATTTTTGTATCTGCCCTGCACATCCGCCGCCCAGGCCATCGTCCAAATCCATCCGGTTCTATTTGTCTTTCTTTATAATTTAGCTTCCCAGGCAAAGCCCCGGCGTTCACACGCGCCGGGGCCTTGCCGTTTTTATCTGCCCTCTTCCCCGCCGGCGGCCGGGTCCGGTTCCACGTCGGCGGGACGCAGGCGCAGCAGGATGGTCAGCCGGTCGCCGTCCAGCACCGCGTCCACCGTGCCGCCCATGGTCTCGGTCAGCTGGCGGACGATGGACAGCCCCAGCCCGGCCCCGCCGCCGCTGCGGGCAGCATCGGCCCGCCAGAACCGGTCGAACAGATGCTCCACCTGGAGCTTAGCCGGGTCGGGCACCCGGTTGGTCAGGTGCAGCGCGCCGGCAGTCTGGGTGATCTCCAGCATATCGCTGCCGTGGCGGGCGGCGTTCAAGATCAGGTTGCGCAGGACCCGCGCCAGCGCCTCCGGTTCAGCCAAGACTCGCGCCCCCTGCCGGGGAAAGTCCAGCCGGGGCGCAACGCCCGCCCGCTCCAGCTGGGGGTACAGCGCGGCCAGCGCGTCGCACACGGCGGGATACAGGGCGGTGGGGCGGCACTGCGCCGGGCGGGGATCGGCGGTCAGGCGGGTGTACAGAAACAGCTCGTCCAGCAGCTGCTGCAGGTCCTGAAGCCGGCGCTGGACGGTGCCCAGGTACTCCGCGCGCCGGGCCGGGTCGTCGGTCTGGCGCAGCAGTTCCAGGTAGCCGGCCGCCCCGGTCAGCGGGGTGCGGATGTCGTGCGAGACCGCCGCCATGGTATATTGCAGCTCCCGTCCGGCCCGCTGCGCCTCCACCGCCTGGTCCCTGCTCTGCCGCAGCCGCGCGTTGATGGCCCGGCACAGCCGCAGCGAGTCCGGCGACTGCACGCTGACCGAAAGCTCGGCGTTGCTGTCCGGCGGCAATTCCTCCAGCTGCCTGGCCCAGGCGGCGCACTGGGCGTGCCAGAGCAGGCGCTCGATGACGAGGGCGGCGCAGACAAGCGCCAGCAGAACGGTGACAGCCAACAGCATGGCGGGTCCCTCCATTTCCTTTTTTGCGGGTAAGGCGTTGCGGGCGGTCAGGCGGCGTCCCGCTTTTTCAGCACCAGCAGGCTGAGCAGCGTATATACGCAGCCCCAGGCAAGCGAACCTGCCGTTACCCGCGCAAAGGCGCCGGCGTCAAAGGCGGTGGGCACGGCGCGCTCCAAAAGCGCGAGACTGTACTGCAGCGGGGCGGGCGCAATGCCTGCCGCCTGCAGCACCTGGTAACCCCACCACTGCGCCATGCCGCCGCCCACAAAGATGGCCAGCACCCCCACGCTGTTGTCGTTTTGCAAAAGCAGCGCGGCAAAAATCATCGTAGTGCCGAACGCCCAGCAGACCAGCCACTTCAAAAAGGCAAACTGCGCAATGTCCAGCGCACTGTCCAGCGGCGGGCGCAGCCCCCACAGCCAGGAAAACAGCAGGCCGCACACCAGATACACAGCGACCACCACCGCCGCCACCAGCGCCGCGGCAGCGGTTTTGGCCGCCAGATATCCGCCCCTGGCCGCACGGCCGCAGAAGATGTTTTTCCGGAAGCCGGAGGTGATCTCCCCCACGGTGTAAATACCCACCAGGTAGGCGGACAGCAGATTCAGCAGATGGGTGACGTTCCACAGCTCCAGAAAGGACAGCTGCCGGATGCGCGCGGCTTCCTGATAGTCCACCTGGCCGAACTGGTCCAGCCAGGCCTGCACCTCCGGGTTTGAGAGCAGCCCGTTGCTGAGCGCCACCAGAAAGACCACTGCCACCTCGAACCCCAGCACCACATGCAGCCAGTGCCAGCGCGCCAGGCGGCGGCAGTCCATGCGAAACAGCTCAGGCATGGTCCTGCCCTCCCATCAGGTCCAGAAAGTAGTCCTCCAGCTCCTGCCGGTGCAGCGAGACTGCCTGCACCGCGATGCCCGCGCCGGTCAATGCGGCGGTGACGGCGGCCGGGTCGGCCTGCTGCAGAATGTGCAGTTCCCCTTCCGGCAGGACCTCGTACTCCCGTATCCCAAGCGCCTGCTCCAGCACCACGGCGGCGCGGCGGGCGCCCTCCTGGCCGTTTACCCGGACCAGCAGGTAGTCGCGGCATTTCTTTTGCAGTTCCGCGGCGCTGAGCTCGGCGGCCATGCGGCCGTTCTGCAGGATGCCGTAATGGGTCGAGATCTTTTCCAGCTCGCCCAGGATATGGGAACTGACCACGATGGTGACGCCGTTTTCCCGGTTGAGCCGCAGCAGCAGCGCCCGCAGCTGCAGGATGCCTTCCGGGTCCAGGCCGTTGAGCGGCTCGTCCAGCAAAAGCAGGTCGGGGCTGCCCAGCAGCGCCAGCGCGATGCCCAGGCGGCGTTTCATGCCCATGGAATATTTCTTGACCTTTTTGCCGCCCGCCGTGCCCAGCCCCACCAGGCCCAGCATCTCGTCGGCGCGGCGCTTTTCATCGGTCAGGCCCATGGCGACGGCTTTCAGGATCAGGTTTTCCCGCCCGGACAGGGTGGGATAGGCGCCGGTCTCCTCGATCAGCGCGCCCACCCGGCGGCGGGCCAGGTCGTCGTCCACCGGCTTGTCAAACAGCCGGATCTCGCCCGATGTGGGGTACGCCAGGCCGCAGAGCATTTTCAGCGTGGTGGACTTGCCCGAACCGTTGCGGCCGATAAACCCGTAGATCGCCCCTTTGGGCACGTGCATCTCCAGATGATCCACCGCCGGCAGCCTGCCATAGCTCTTGCACAGCGAAGCAGTGCGTATCACATCCATGTAGGTTCCTCCTTTTTGCGGGGGGCGTATGGCCGCCCCCTGTGATGCCCCTATTATCGCCGGCAAATGCTAAGGAAATGGCCAGAAAAAGATAAAGAAAGGATAAAGAAGCGTGCCGGAACGACGCGCTTCTTTATTTGCAGGTATGACAGAAAATATGGCCGGGCGGTATGGCTTATGCCTTCAGCTTGAAGCCGATGCCCCACACCGTCTCGATGCCCTCGTCGGCGCCGGCGGCACGGAGCTTGGCGCGCAGGTTGCTGATGTGGACGTTGATGGTCTTGTCCTCCACAAAATAGTCCTGCTGCCAGACCTGCTCGTAGATCTCCTGCCGGGTAAACACCTTGGCGGGGCGGGCGGCCAGCAGGGCGGCGATGTCAAACTCGTGGGCGGTCAGCGGCACCGGCCGCCCGGCGGCGGTCAGCACGCGGGCGTCCAGGTCGACGGCCCAGTTTTTGTAGGTCAGCCGGTGCACCGGCATGGCGGCGCCGGCGTGGCGCAGCTGCACCTGGATGCGCGCCCACAGCTCCTCCAGCGCAAAGGGCTTGGTCAGGTAGTCGTCGGCGCCCTGGTCCAGCAGTTCCACCTTGTCGGAAAGCCCTGTCCGGGCCGACAGCACGATCACCGGTGCAGGCAGCTCGGCGCGCAGGGCGGCGATCAGCTGCTGCCCGGTCATGCCCGGCAGCATCAGGTCCGCCACCACCAGATCGGGCCGGTGCGCCCGCCACTGCAGCGCGCCCTCGGTGCCGGAAAACGCCTGCACGCAGCTGCAGCCCCGCGCGGTAAGGTATTCCGCCACCGCGTTGTTGATATCGGCGTCATCCTCGACGATCAGGATCTTTGTCATCGATAAGCTCCTTTCCCCCAAAAGGCGGGCGCAGCGCCCGCAATGGCTCCATTATAGTACACCGCCCGGCCCCGCGCAATGCGGCGGCCGGAGGGTTTTTGCTCGCAGGCGGCGGGCAGGAGCAAATTTTACAGGCCGGGGGCTTGACAATCGGGCTGATTCGTGTATTATTGTATTAGATGCTTAATACAAGCACATAATTTGATCCGATACCCCAGGAAAGGAGGGGTCCCCATGCAGTGGAACATCACAGCCGGGCGGCCGGTGTACCTGCAGCTGATCGAACAGATCGAGCTGGCCATCGTCACGGGCGAGTACTCCGCCGGCAGCCGCATCCCGCCGGTGCGGGAGCTGGCGGCCCAGGCGGGCGTCAACCCCAACACGATGCAGCGGGCCTTGCAGGAGCTGGAAAGCCGCGGCCTGCTGCAGGCCCAGCGCACGGCCGGGCGCATCGTGACCGCCGACGCCCCCACCCTGCAAGCATTGCGCACCCGGCGCGCCCTGGCCCGCGCGCAGGCGTTTTTGCAGGAGATGCAGGCCCTGGGCTGCACCCGCGCCGAGGTGGACGACCTGCTGGCGCAGGCCGCCCGCAATCTGCCCCCAAAGGAGGAAGCATAATGGAAAAGATTTTAGAGACCTTTCATTTAAGCAAGCGGTACGGCGCCCGGTGGGCGCTGCAGGATCTGAGCCTGGGTTTGGAGCCGGGGCGGCTGATCGGGCTTTTGGGCCCCAACGGCAGCGGCAAGACGACGCTGATCAAGCTGGCGGCCGGCCTGCTGACGCCCACCGCCGGCCAGGTGCAGATCGGCGGGCAGGCCCCCGGCCCCGCCACCAAAAAGATGACAGCCTACCTGCCCGACCGGATGGCCCTGCCCACCGAGTTCCGCGCCGACGACGCAGTGGCCTTTTACCGGGACTTTTTTCCCGATTTTGATGCCGCCAAGGCATCCGAGATGCTGGCTGACCTGAAGCTGGACAGCAGGCAGCGCATCGGCGCCATGAGCAAAGGCACCCAAGAGAAAGTACAGCTCTGCCTGACCATGAGCCGCGCGGCCAGGCTGTACCTGCTGGACGAGCCGCTGGGCGGCGTGGACCCGGCCGCGCGGGAGTATATCCTGCAGACCATCCTGCGCAATTACAGCGAGGACGCGGCGGTGCTGCTGTCGACCCACCTGGTGGGCGACATCGAGAAGGTGCTGGACGAGGTGGTGTTCCTGCGCGAAGGCCGCCTGATGGCCCACACCGCCGTGGACGCCCTGCGGGAGGAGCAGGGCATGAGCGTGGACGAATATTTCCGGGAGGTGTTTCGCTGATGGCAAAACTGATGCGGTACGAGGCAAGGTCCGACCTGCGGCTGCTTTTGCCGGTCTATGCGGCCTGCCTGACGCTGGGGGTGCTGTCCTGCCTGCTCCGCCTGCTCCCCGACGCCGGCGGCGACACGCTTTGGCAGCTGGCGATGGCGGCAGTCTGCACGCTGCTGCTTGGCGCGGCCGTCACCGCCCAGATCGCCGCGCTGGCTGCCGGGCCGGCCGTCAGCCTGATCCGCTTTTACCGGACACTGGGGACGCGGGGGCACTTTTTCTTCTGGCTGCCGCTGCTGCCCTCACAGATGCTGGGCGCGCATCTTGTGCTTGCGCTGGCATGGACCGCAGCCGGGGCGCTGCTGGTGTATGCCCTGTTCCTGCTGGGCATGCCGCTGTTCGCCGGCCTGAACGGGGATCTCTATTCCGGGCAGCGGCCGCTGCCCGACCTGCTTGCGCTGCTGGCGCTGATGCTGCTGTTTGCCGCCATGCTCTACCTCTGCTTTTGCCTGGCGGCGGCCGTCTCCACCCGGCTGGGCCATATCCGCCTGCCCATGACGGCGGCGCTGCTGTTCTGTTTTGTTCTGGCCGCCGGTGCGGCGTTCCTTTTCCTGATGGCGGCAGTCGGGCGGTTCGGCGTCTCTGCGCTGCCCTCCAGCGGTGCGCCCGGCCTGCCCTTCTGCACCATGCTGGGGCACTGCGCAGTGCCGCTGCTGCTGGTGGATGCCGGTCTGTGGGGCCTTTGCTGCCGGCAGCTTGGCCCCCGGCTGGAACTTGCCTGAGATGCTGAAAGGAGGAAACCCGTATGCTGCGCAAACTGATGAAATATGACCTGCGGGCCATGGGACGGGTGCTGCTGCCGGTGTGGGCGGGGGCGGTGCTGCTGGCCCTGGTCATGCTGGGGCTGCAATTTTTGCCCACATGGTTCCCTGCCCTGCTGACCGGCAGCTACCGGATGACGCTTTCGCTTTTGTACAGCCTGACCATACTTGCCGTGGTCTTAGCGGTGACCATTGTGTGCGTGGTGGTCAACCTGCTGCGCACCTACGGGATGCTGGGGCAGTCGGCCTACCTGATGTTCAGCCTGCCGGCGACCACCGGCCAGCTGATGCTCTCCCGCTTTTTGTGCGCCGTAGGCTCCACCGCGGTCAGCATGGGGCTGACGGTGGGGCTGCTGGCCGCGCTGACTGCGACGGCGCCTGCGGTCCAGCTCCACGCAAACGGCAGCGACATCCTGATTTTGCCCGTTGGCGAGACCGCGCCCGCCTTTTGGGGGCTGTTTGTGCTTTTGTGCGCCGGCCTGTGCTTTGCCTACACCGTGGTGCTTGCCTGCGTGGCCATCGGCGGGCAGTGGCCGCAGCAGCGGCTGGGCGCCACCGTGGTCTGCTATCTGGGCCTGAGCTACGGGCAGGGCATTCTCTCCTTCGCGCTGATATTCGGCCTGTTTTTGGCTGCGGAGGTGGGCGGACGCGACCTGGTGACCCAGTTCAGCGCCTGGATGAGCCGGCACCTTTACACCGGCATCGGGCTTTTTGCCTGCGGCCTGGCCTTGCTTTTCGCCCTGCTTGGTGGTATTCTGTGGGTAGTCGCCCACCGGCTGCTGAGCCGGCGGCTGAACCTGGCCTGACGCCCGCCGGAGGGCGGCGTCTCTGCCCGGATCGTCTGTGCTCCCCGCCCCGCGCGGGGGAACCCAAAGGAGGACCACGATGCAACAACGCCAATATGTCTGCCCCAAATGCGGCTGCACCGAATACGAGGCCGATCAGCTGCAGGCCACCGGAGGCAACTTTGCCAAGCTGTTTGACGTGCAGAACAAGAAATTTGTGACCGTAAGCTGCTGCAGCTGCGGTTATACCGAGCTGTACCGCCAGACCGGCGGCGAAGGCTGGGATGTGCTGGACTTTTTTATGGGCAATTGATTTTTTGCTTTCCCCTGCCCCGCGCTTTGCGTTTTGCATTGCGCGGGGCAATCTGGTATAATGCCGGAATAGAGCACTTTTAGCGGCCCGCGGCGTAAAACCGGCGGGCCGCGGAAATCCAACACAGAAAGCAGGGCGTTTGCATATGCTGCTGGCCGTGGACATCGGCAATACCAATATCTGTATCGGCGTTTTGGAGGGCGACGAGGTCCGCTCCACCACCCGCATGGTCACCCGGCCCCGCTGCACGGCGGACGAGTACACCGCCGAGCTGAAATTTCTTTTGCGGCGCATCGGGGTGACCCCCGCCGATGCACAGGGCGTGATCGTGTGCAGCGTGGTGCCGGGGCTGACCCGGCCGCTGGCCGACGCCTGCCGCCGCCTGACCGGCCGCGACGCCATGCTGGTAAGCGTGGCACTGGACACCGGCCTGACCATGGATGTGGACGCCCCGGAACGGGTGGGCCAGGACCGCCTGGCCGACGCGGCGGCCGCGGCGGCGCGCTATCCCCTGCCCTGCATGACCGTCGACCTGGGCACCGCCACCACCTACAATGTGATCGGCGAGGGCGGGGTGTTTTTGGGCGGGTTCATCGTGCCGGGGGTGCAGACCAGTTTGCGGGCCATCAGCGCGGGCACGGCGCAGCTGCCGCCCATCGCGCCCGAAACGCCCGGTGAGCTGATCGGCAAAAACACTGTGGCCTGCCTGAACAACGGCGCCATGTTTGGCACCGCGGCCATGCTGGACGGCCTGGCCGACCGGGTGGAAGCCCAGCTGGGCCGGCCGCTGACGGTGGTGGCCACCGGCGGGCTGGCGCCCTATATCCTGCCCTGCTGCAAACGCCGGGTCCACTACGACGCCGACCTGCTGTTCCATGGGCTGGCGCTTTTGTACCGGAACAACCATCGCCCCGCCTGAGGCTTCCCCATCCGCCGGCCGGGCATCCGGCGCAAAAAGGCCGCCGTTTTGGCGCGGGTGACAGAAAAAGCGCTGCCGTCGAACCGGCAGCGCTTTTGTGTGGCGATAAAAAGGGCGCCCTGCCATGCGGCGGGGCGCCCTTTGCTTCTGTCAGGATACCGTCCGGCTCAAATCAGCCCTGGTAATCCACGGTGATCGCGGTAACGGTCGGAGTGACGTTCTGGTCGAAGCTGTCGTCGACAACCAGCTCGCCGCTCTGGATCGCGCTGAACAGGGCGTCGTACTGCTCCTGGGTGAAGTTGGTGAATTTGGAGGTCTCCATCGGCAGGCCGACGCAGTCCTCAGCCGCGCCCAGCACAGACTGCTGGCCGGCGTAAGCCTCGCTCCAGGTCCAGTTGTTGCCCATGCAGTCGGTCAGCGCAACGTTGACGGAGTTGGCCAGAGCCTTCATGGCGGAGGTGACAACGAAATCGCCCAGGTTGGACTGGTCGACGTCGACGCCGATCATCTTGCCGCCGTTGGTCTCGGCCGCGATGGCGCAGGAGTTGCCCACCTGGCCGCCGCAGGCAAAGACGACCTGGGTGCCGGTGCTGTACCAGCCATCCATGGTGGTGACGATCTCGTCGCTGGCCTCGAAGGTGCCGGAGTACCAGTACTTGATGTTGACGTCGCTGATGCCCAGCTCGTTGGCGGCGGCGTCAGCGCCCTGGACAAAGCCGTAGCCGTAGCGGATAACGGCAGGCACAGCCATGCCGCCCAGGAAGCCCAGGTCCGTGTAACCGTCGGCAACGGCGGCGTAGCCGGCCAGGTAACCCGCCTGCTCCTCCTTGTAGGTGATCAGGGCGGTGTTGGAGGTGACATACTCGCTGACGTCAGCGTCGTCGCTGGCGCCGGCAGCGCTCTTCATGTCGTCGGTGGAGACGTCCAGCGCCAGGAAAGCGATGTCCGGATACTTGCTCTGGACTTCCTCCAGCGTGCTGGCAAACAGGTAACCGGCCATGACAACGGCCTTGGCGCCGTCGTTGACAGCGTTGTCGACCTGCTCGATACGGGCAGCGTCAGAGTCCTCGGTGGGACGGTAGTAGTTGGCGTTCAGGCCGTTGGCGCTGCAGAAATCCTGCACGCCCTGCCAGGTGTACTGGTTGAAGGACTGGTCGTCAATGTTTCCGACGTCGGTGACAAAAGCGACGTCGGTGGTGCCGGTGGAACCGGTGTTTTCGTCGGTAGCAGCCTCGCTGGTGGCATCGCTGGTGGTCGGGGTCTCCTCCGACGCAGAGCTTGCCGAGGAGGTATCGCCGCCGCAGGCAGCCAGAGACAGCGCCATGCAGCCGGCCAAAACCAAAGCAAGAATCCTCTTCTTCATGTTTGTTCTCCTTTGCATGTAGGTTACACGGGGCGCGCCGCCCCGCCGTACACGAATCAGTATACCGTATTCCGCCGCGCTTTGCAATGAAAACGGGCATTACAAATCCATAACAATTCTTTACCGGGATTTGACAGGCGGCGTTCGTCCGTCTCCGCCTTTAACGCGCCGCCGTTCAATTTTGATAGTCGACCGTCACGTTGGGCGCCTGGATCAGCCCTTCCGGGTCCGGGTCGGAATACCTCTCCACCCGCAGCGCGCCGCTTACAAGGCGGTTGTAAACATCGTCGTATTCCTCCGGCGCAAACTCCAAAAAGCCCCACTGGGCGCTGGCCAGCCCGACGCCGCCGGCCGAAACGCCGACCCGCTCGGTCTGCCCGCTCTGGTCCTCGTTCCAGCCGGCCCCGTCGGCATAAAATCCATACAGCTGGTTTTGCACCACGGTGGAAAAACGTTTGACCGCGGACCCCAGCACCTGGCCGCCCAGCGCGGACTGATCCCAGTCGGCTGCGATCACCCGGCCGCTGCTGTCCTGCACCGCGTCGATGCAGCTTTGCGCCAGCGTGCCGCCAACGGCAAAGATCACCTGCGTCCCTTCGGCGTACCAGCCGCCCATGCGGGCCGTGATCTCGTCGGAAGCGTCATACAGGCCGCTGTACCATATTTTCAGCGTCACTTCCATGCCGTTCTGCTCCGCCGCGGCCTGCGCGCCCTGCAGGAAGCCGGTGCCGTACCGCACAATGCCCGGCTGCATGTCCGCGCCCAGGAACCCCAAGCTGGTATAGCCGTCCGCCACCGCGGCGTATCCGGCCAGATAACCTGCCTGTTCCTCGCTGAACAGCACGCAGTGGACGTTGGAAGCCGTTGTGTAGCTGGCATAGTCGTCGCTGTGGGGCTCGCCGTCCAGCATCAGGTAATTGACCGTGGGGTAGTTGTTCTGCAGTTCAAACAGCGGCACTTCCATGTCCGCGCCGGCGCAGACGACCAACTCCGCGCCGCTCTCGGCTGCCCGGCGCAGCGAGTCCTGATTGGCCTGCGCGTCGTCGCCCTCGGCCTCATACAGCTGCGCGGTGTAGCCGAAATTTTCGCAAAAGGCCTGCACCCCCTGCCACAGCATGGCGTTGACGCCGGTCTCCACGCCGTCGTCGTTCACCGCCAGCGCAATGACCGCGCCTGCGTCGGGCAGCGGCTCGGCGCCCTCGGCGGGCGTCAGCACATAGCTACTGTCGTCCTGCAGGGCAAGCGAGGTTTCCGGCTCCGCGCCTTCCTCGGCGCTGCAGGCGGACAGTCCGGCCGCCAGTCCGGCGCACAATGCAAGAGATATGAGTTTTCTCATCAGAATGTGGTACTCCTTAACGGTTTTTGGCTGCCGCGCCGCGGCCTTTTCAGTATGACGCATCCGCGGCGGCTTGTCAACCGCCGTCAGCGCGCCAGGTTTGCCGGCCCAAAGCCAAGCGGCAGCAAGTCGCCCAGCGCAAGGCACTGGTAGTCCTCCTCACTGCGGGCCAGGATGACCCGCAGCTCCGGGCCGCCAAACTCAAACAGCGCCTGCCGGCAGACGCCGCAGGGGCTGGTGGGCAGCGTGTTGACCCTGCCCTCCATGCTGCCCACGATGGCAATGGCGTCAAACTCCCGCTCCCCCGCGCTGACCGCAGCCGCCAGGGCGGCCCGCTCGGCGCAGATGGTGGGCGAGAAAGCGGCGTTCTCGATGTTGCAGCCGGCAAACACCCGGCCGCTTTTGCTCAGCAGCGCCGCCCCCACCTTAAAATGGGAATAGGGCGTGTAGGCCCGCTCCCGCACCGCAAAGGCGGCGCGGATCAGCTCGCGGTCGGTCATCACAGCTGCACCCCCAGGGCGACTTTCATCATGGCGGTAAAGCTGGTCTGGCGCTGCTCCGGCGTGGTGATCTCCGGCGAGACAAAGCTGTCCGAGATGGTCAGCAGGCAGGCGGCGCGCTTGCCCAGGACCTTGGCGTTGTGGAACAGCGCAAAGCTCTCCATCTCCACCGCCAGACAGCCTTTCTCGTCGCGCAGCCGCTCCCAGTAGGTGGGCTTTGCGTCGGAAGGCTGGCGGTAGAACACGTCGCTGGAATGGATGTTGCCTTCGATCAGGGGGATCCCCTGCGCGGCGGCGCTGGCGCGCAGCGCGTCGTTCAGCTCGGCGGAAGGCAGCTGCAGGTCGGCGTCGTCGCCGGACTGGGTCAGAGCAAAGCTGCTCTCTGAGTAAGCGCCGGTGGCCAGCACCACGTCGAACAGTTTGGCCTTGTCGGTGTAGGAGCCGGCCGAGCCGATGCGGATGATGTTCTCGACGCCGTACTGGCTGTACAGCTCGTAGGAATAGATCCCGATGGAAGGCATGCCCATGCCGCTGCCCATCACGCTGACGGGGCGGCCCTGGTAGGCGCCGGTATAGCCCAGCATGCCGCGCACGTCGGTGACCAGGCGCGGGTTTTCCAAAAAGGTGTCGGCAATGAATTTGGCGCGCAGCGGGTCGCCGGGCATCAGGACGGTGGGGGCAAAATCGCCTTTTTCGGCGCGGTTATGAGGGGTAGACATACAGATCCTCTCCTTTTCTCTAGTCCTTGGTATTCCCGCCCCGCCCGGCGTTGCAGCCGCGGCGGGGCGCCGGGTTTTGTATTCAGTATACCACATTTTGCCGGTTTGTGGTAAACTGGTACAAAGATTCTCGTGCGGGATCCAGAAGTTTCACGTTTTCTTCCCGCCGCCGGAAAGGATGCCATACCATGCAGCTGCCCACCCGATGCCGACTTTGCCCGCGCCAGTGCGGCGCCAACCGTGCCGCCGGCGAGACCGGCCGCTGCGGCGCAGGCGGCACGCTTTTGGTTGCCCGCGCCGCGCTGCACCACTGGGAGGAGCCCTGCCTGAGCGGCCCACCCGACGCGGATACCGGCAGCGGGACCGTGTTTTTTACCGGGTGCCCGCTGGGATGCTGCTACTGCCAAAATTATGCCATCAGCCAGCAGGGGCTTGGCAAGGCCATCGACGCGGCGCGGCTGGAAGAGATCTTTTTGGAGCTGCAGGCCAAAGGCGCCCGGAATTTGAACCTGGTCACCGCGACCCAATGGCTGCCATGGGTGCTGCCCGCCTTGCGCGGCGCCCGGGCGCGGGGGCTGTCCATCCCGGTGGTGTACAACACCGGCGGCTACGAGCGCGCCGAGACGGTACGCGCCCTGCAGGGCGTGGTGGACGTCTGGCTGGCCGACTTGAAGTACGCCTCGGCCGGGCTGGCCGCGGCGCTTTCCGACGCGCCGGATTACTGCGACGCCGCGCTGCCTGCCGTGCGCCAGATGCTGGTGCAGACCGGTCCGCCCCGCTTTGACGGGGACGGTTACCTGCAGCGCGGGGTGATTTTGCGGCACCTGGTGCTGCCCGGCCACGCGGACGACTCGCTGGCCGTGGTGCGGCAGCTGGCCGCCCTGCGCAGCGAAACGGGCGTTGCTTTCCTTACCAGCCTGATGTCCCAGTTCACGCCCTTTTACCATGCGGCGGACCACGGTCTGGGGCGCAGGGTCACCAGCTACGAATACCGCAAGGTCGTGGACGCGGCGGTGGACGCCGGCCTGACCGAAGGCTACATGCAGCAGAAAAGCAGCGCGCGGGAAGAATACACGCCGCCGTTCAACCTGGAAGGCGTATGATCGTCCGCGCCGGCCTGCCGGCATCCTGTCCAGCAAAGAGGTTTTTTCATGGGTCTTTTGTTTTCTGTCATATATCTGGGCCTGTTTCTTGCGGCCGGCATCCTGACGGCGCGCCGGGTGTTCCCTGCCGAAGGCCCCGCGCTGTGCCTGCCGCTGGGCTGCGCCGCGGGCGTCTCGCTTTTGGCGGCGTTTCCGGCGCTGTTTGCGCTGTTTTTTGATTTTACGCTGCCCGCGGTGCTGGCGGCCGGCGGGGCGGCCGCCCTGCTTGTCCTGGCGCTCTGCCTGCTTCCCCACCGGCGGCGGAAGGTCCCGGCCGGCCGCAGCCCCGGCCGCCGGGCCGACGCCCCCGCCATGGCCGCCTGCGTCCTCCCCCTTCTTGCGCTGACCTGCGTGCTGCTGTACACCCATATCCTGCGCCCCCAAGACGGCGCGCTGCACACCGGCCAAAGCTGCTACGGCGACCTTGCCATGCATCTGGCTTATATCAAGGGGATCGCGGTCACCGGCATATTTCCGCCCATAGAGCCGCTTCTGGCTGGGCGGCAGCCGTTGAATTATCCCTATCTGTGCGAAACCGTCTCCAGCGTGTTCCTTTTGCTGGGCGCCGATCTGCGCGCCGCCTACCTGCTGCCAGAGCTGCCTGCCTTTGCGGCGGTGTACGGCATGGGCTGGCAGCTTGCGCGCCGGATGCTGGGTTCCGCCGGCAAAGCCAGCCTGGCGTTCTGGCTGTTTTTTATGGGCAGCGGGTTCGGCTTTGCCTATTTTCTGGGCAGCCCTGAAAGTTTTGCCTCCATCTTTACCGGCTATTACACCACCCCCACCAACTACACCGCCCAAAATATCCTGTGGGTCAACCCCATCGTCGATCTGCTGATCCCGCAGCGCGCCACGCTGTTTGGCTGGTGCGTCCTGTTCGCCGCGCTGTACCTGCTGTGGCGCTTTGCCATGGAAGGCCAGCGCCGGCTCTGGCTGCCGCTGGCGCTTCTGGTGCTGCCGCTGCCCCTGATGCAGACCCACTCGGCGCTGGCGCTGGTGGTCCTGTGCCTGGTCTGCGGCGTCTATACGCTGTGCTGCCGCCCGCGCACCGCCCGGGTGCTGCTGCCCTGGCTGGGGCTGGCCGTCCTGTGCGGCGCCGTCTGGCTGCCGGAAAGCCTGGGCAGCGTGCTGTCGCAGGCGGTGGGCGGCGAAAATATGCTCCGCCTGCATTTCAATTGGGCCAACAACCCGGACGGCACGCTGACAGACCCCTATTTCTGGTTCTATATCAAAAACATCGGCGTGGTTTACCTGCTGCTGATCCCCGCCTTCCTCCATGCCGGGAAACGCCAGCGCTGGTTTTACGGTGGCGGGCTGGCGCTGCTGCTGCTTTCCGAATTTGTGGTGTTCCAGCCCAATCTTTACGACAACAACAAGCTGCTGTTTTTCTGGCATCTGCTGGGTTGCGTGCTGGTCGCCGGTTTTTCGTGGGACCTGCTGGCCAAACTGCGCCGTCCCGCGCTGCGCATCCTTGCAGGCGCGGCCGTCTGCCTGCTGGCGACGGCGGGCAGCATCCTGACCGTCGGCCGGGAGCTGGTCAGCGACTATGTGCAGTGGACGGCCGACGACGTTGCCCTGGCCGCCTTTGCCGAGGCCGAGACCGCCCCGGACGCGCTGTTTTTGACCTCCCGCAGCCATCTTTTGCCGGTGGCAAGCCTGGCGGGGCGTCAGGTGGTGTGCGGCTCGGACATTTACCTTTATTATCACGGCGTCGACTATACCAGCGAGCGCAACGCGGTACAGCAGCTGTACGAAACGCCGGACCAGGCCTCTCTGGACGCCTGGGGCGTTGATTACGTGGTATTCGACGCCAACGTCGCCGCACAGTACGACGCCGACGAAGCCTGGTACGCCGCAAACGCTTCCCTCTGCTACCAGAACGGCAGCTGCCGTGTGTACCAGGTGGGCTGAGCCGTCCGCCGCGCTTGATTTTGCAGCCTGTTTCGTTTACAATTTTTTCGGGGCCATCCCTTGTCGCGGGCGGCCCGCATACCAAAAACGGGAGGATTTTCCCACATGCCCATTGCCACAAAACGCCGCCGTCTGGCTTTCCGGCTTCTGGCCGGAGCGATCTTTGCAGGGATGCTTCTGTTCAATTTTTTGACGCCCTACATTGCGGACGACTTTACCTTTGCCTACGCCTTTGACACCGGCCTGCGGCTGGAAAGCCTGCCGCAGCTGTTCCAGAGCCTGGCTTTCCATTATATGGAATGGACGGGACGGGTGATCGTCAAAATATTTGCCCAGGGCTTTACCATGCTGCCCAAAGCCGTATTCAATGTGCTCAACGCGGCCGCCTACCTGGCGCTGGGGCTGGTCATCTACCGCCTTGCCATGGGCCGGCGCTCGGGCAGGTACGACCTGGCCGTCTTTCTCCTGATCGAAGCCTCGCTTTGGGAGATCAGCCCCGCGTTCGGCCAGACCAACCTGTGGATGTGCGGCGCCTGCAATTACTTGTGGGCGACGCTGGGCTGCCTTGCCTTTTTGCTGCCTTGGCGGTACTACCTGCAAAAGCCCTTTGCCGCCGGGCGCGGCATGGCCGCCGGCATGGCGGTCGCCGGGCTGTTTGCCGGCTGGCTGAGCGAGAACACCAGCGCCGGCCTGCTGGTCTGCCTGGTTTTGTGCGTCGCCTTCCTTGTGTGGCAGCGCCAGAAAATCCCCGCCTGGATGGTCTCCGGCCTGGCGGGGGCGCTGGCCGGTTTTGTCATTTTGATCGCAGCGCCGGGCAACTACAACCGCGCCGACGACTTTGTGGACAATTCTCCCTTTTTGACCAAGTATGCCGTGCGCTTTTTCAATTGCCTGAATATGCTTTGGGACAACGCCCTGCCCCTTTTGCTGGTGTTCGCCGCGCTGTTTGTGCTGCTTTGGCTGCAAAAGCCGGGCCGCGCAGCGCTGGCCTGGCCGGCGATCCTGCTGCTGGGCGGCCTGGGCGCAAACTTTGCCATGATCCTCAGCCCGTTTTACTATGACCGTTCCACCCACGGCGTGTTCAGCCTGCTGACCGCCGCCTGCGCCGCCTGCCTGGTCCAGCTGGACGGCGAGCGCCTGCGCAGGCTGACCGCAGCAGCCGCCGCCTGCCTGTCGGTGGTGTGCGTGTTCGATCTGTGCGCCGCCAGCTACGACATTGCCAGTTATTGGATGATGTACCGCACCCGCGAAAGCCTGATCGTGGCCGAAGCCGCCGAAACCGGCGGCGACGCCATTGTGACTTACGGCATAGAGCCTTACACGTGCTGGTGCGGTGCCTACGGCCTGCCCGACATCCGCGAAAACGGCGAGGATTCCATCGCGCTGGCACGCGCCAAATGGTACGGCGTGGCCAGTTTGACCGCCGACGAGGTCCGCACCTACCCCTTCCCCGGCCACACCAACGCCGCGTACGAGGCCGGTCTGGAGTTCTCCGACGCCAGCGCTGCCGAGGGCTGACCCTGCGGCCGCCCGCTTTTTTCCTCTCCACAGCCAAAACAGGCCGCCGCCCGGCCAGGGGAACTTCCCTGCCGGGCGGCGGCCTGCCTGCGTTTCAATCGGCTGTCCCGCGCGTTTTGCTTCCGGCCTGCGGCGGCAGGGCCGGCAGCTCGATGCCCGCCCAGGCGCCGCGGGGCGTGTTTTGGGCAAAGCGCACCCGGCCGCCGTGGGCGGCGATGATCTGCTGCACCACATGCAGGCCCAGGATATGGGGCGCGTTCCCGCCGGCGTCCTCTGCGCCGTCGGGGCGGCGCAGCAGTTCCAGCACGGCTTCCGGGTAGCCCTGGCCGTCATCGGCCACGTCCAACAGCAGCAGCGGGCCTTCCGGCCGCGGGCTCAGCACCGCCCGCACGGTGACGCGGCAGCCGCCGGGGTTGTGGCGGGCGGCGTTGTTCAGCAGGTTTTCCAGCGCGCGGCGCAGCAGCGCGGCGTCGCAGTCCAATACCGCGGCGTCGGCGCTCTCGCCCAGTTCCAGTTCTACCTGGCATTGACCGGCTGTGCCACTGTTGCAGAAATCGGCCACGCAGCCCCGTAGCAGCGCCCCGGCGCGGCAGGGCGCGCGGCGCAGCGGCTGGGCGTTGTACTGCAGCTTGCTGGTCAGGTTCAGGTCCTCCACCAGCGTCTTGATGCGCAGGCTCTGGCTGTGGATGCGGCTTGCCTTCTCGCGCTGGGGGACGGCCAGGGTATCGTCGGCGGCAAGCTGCTCGGCATAGCCGGCGATCAGCGCCAGCGGCGTGCGGATGTCGTGGGAAACGCCGGCGATCCAGTTGGTGCGGGCGGCGTCCCGCCGGGCGATCAGCTCGCTCTGGCTTTGCAGGCGGCGGCTGGTCTGGTTGAGCCGCCCGGCCAGCTCGGCGGTCATGCCCTTCTCCGGCAGGCAGACCGGTTTGCCCTCGGCCAGCTGCTCCACACCCTCGGCCACCGTTTTCAGCTGCCGGCTGCCCCGCCAGCCCAGCCGCAGGCAGAGCAGCACCACCACCGCCAGGTTTGCCAGCAGGACCCAGCCCAGGTTCCCGATAACGCCGTACATCAGCTGCTGGTCGATGACGTACCCGCTTTTCCACTCGCTGCCGCGGGGGGTAGCGGTCACCAGCAGGCCGCTGCCGGTGCGCCAGCAGCGCACCGGGTAATCGTCCAGGTACCATCCCTTAAAGCCCGCCACGTCCCCCACGGTATAATGGCGATCCAGCTCCGCAGGCAGCCGCCACTGCCAGATGACGTTTCCGTCCGCGTCCAGCAGCATGGCCCACTCCCACCGCTGCAGCAGCTCCCGCCCCGCATCGTCCAGCGCCGGCGCGCCGGTCTCGTCAAAGGTGAAATGGTCGGACAGCTCCACAATATCGCTGCGGTCGGGGGATCTTTGCGAGTAGCGCAGCGCCAGCGTGCCGAACAGCACAAGGTTCACCGCCAGCACCAGAATGACGATCAGCGCCGCCGACACGATGTAGCGCCAGATCATGCGGGTCAGCGTTTTCATTGCGCGCCCTCCCCTGCCAGCTTGTAGCCCAGCCCCCGCACCGTGAGCAGGTAAACCGGGTGGGAGGGGTCCGCCTCGATCTTTTCCCGCAGGTGGCGGATGTGCACGTTCAGGCTGTTCTCGTAGCCATAGTAGCCGTCCCCCCAGACCGCCTCGCACAGCGCGTCAAAGGTGACGATGCGGCCGCGGTTTTCGGCCAGCTTTTGCAGCAGGGTGCGCTCGGTGGCGGTCAGGGCGGCGGCGCTGCCGTCGGGACGCCGCACCGACGCGGCGTCCAGGTCCACCCGGCAGCCGCCCAGCTGCAGAGCGGACTGCGCACCCTTTTGCAGTTCGGCCCGGTAGGCGCGGCGCAGGATCAGCTGGATGCGCAGCAAAAGCTCCTGGGTCAAAAACGGCTTGGTCAGGTAATCGTCCGCCCCAAGGCCCAGGCCGAACAACCGGTCGCTGTCCTCGTCCCGCGCCGAGAGGAACAGCGCCGGGATGTCCGCTTTGGCGTGCAACTCCCGGAACAGAGCAAAGCCGTCGCCGTCGGGCAGGTTGATGTCCAGCACCATAAAATCGGGCTGCCAGCCCGCAAAGGCGGCGCGGGCTTCGGCGCAGGTCTCGGCGGTGGCCAGGCTGCGGTAGCCTGCGCCGGACAGCGTCTCGCGCAAAAGTTCCAGCAGCTCCCGGTTATCGTCCACCAGAAGTATTTTGGCGTCTTGGATCTGCCGCAAGGCGGTTTCCCCCTTCGGGCGCGCCCGGCCGTTTGGCAGGGCGCGCCGTTTCCGTTGGTTTGGGCAAACAGCCGGCCGCGCGCTCCGCTTTTGAGCCGCCCCGGCGTTTTCTGCCAGCCTTATTATACCGCGGCCCGCCGTCCCGCGCCACCGGGCCGGGCAAAAATTAAGGCAAACTTAAGCCCGGCTTACCGTGCAGATAAGCCGGGGGCGCTACAATACCCTCAGCAGCCGGGAACGCCCCGCCCGCCGGGCGGCGGCTCCGGCCAGCCCAAAAAGAGGGAGTGTCTGTTTATGAATGTGATCGAGACGACCGGCCTGTGCAAAGCTTACGGCGCGCACTTTGCCGTGGACCACGTGGAGCTGGCGGTGCCGGAGGGCAGCGTCTACGGCTTTATCGGTCCCAACGGCGCGGGCAAATCCACCACCATGAAACTGATCCTGGGCCTTGCCCACCCGTCCGCCGGGCAGGTGCAGGTGCTGGGCCAGACCATGACGCCGCAGAACCGGCTGGCCATCCTGCGGCAGACCGGCTCGCTGATCGAGTCGCCCTCCTGCTACGGCCACCTGACCGGGCAGGAAAATCTGGAGGTCGTGGCCGACCTGAAAGGGGTGCCCCGGCGGGACATCGGGCGCGTGCTGGACATCGTCCGCCTGACCAAAGACCGCGGCCGCAAGGTGGGGCAGTATTCGCTGGGCATGAAACAGCGGCTGGGCATTGCGCAGGCGCTGCTGGGCAGCCCCAGAGTGCTGGTGCTGGACGAGCCCACCAACGGCCTGGACCCCGCCGGCATCCAGGAGATGCGGGAGCTGATCGCCGACATGCCCCGCCGCTGCGGCGCCACGGTGCTGATCTCCAGCCACCTGCTCAGCGAGCTGGAGCAGATCATTGACCAGGTGGGCATCATCAACAAAGGGCGGCTGCTGTTCCAAGGCCCGCTGGAGCAGCTGCAGCGCCACAGCCGCGGCGATACGGTGCTGCGGGTACTGGACCCGGCCTGCGCCAAAAACACTCTGGCCCGCTGCCGGGTCGGCGCCCGGTGGGAACACGGCGCCTTTGTGCTGCCCGCCATGCAGGAGCAGGCGCTGGCCCAGGTGGTGCGCGCCCTGGCCGAGAACGGCGCCGGTGTGGTGGCGGTGGGCAGCCGCACCAAAACGCTGGAAGAGATCTTCCTGAGCCTGACCGAGCGCAAGGAGGCGGAATAACATGCTGCACGGATTTTTGTCTGAGCTGAAAAAGGCGCGCCGCCGCCGCGACCTGCTGCTGATCGCCGGCACGGCGCTGGTGATCTTGGCCTGGGTGGCGTACAGCCTGCGCGGCATGGGCGTCCAGGACCGGGCGCAGGGGTTTTCGGGGCTGTTTTACGTTATGCCCACCGTCAACACCATCGTGCTGTCGGTGGTGACGGCGGTGCTGGCCAGCCGCATCTGGGATGTGGAGAACCGGGGCAACACCTGCAAGCTGCTGTTTACCCTGCAAAGCCGCGCCAGCCTGTACGGCGGCAAGATCCTGCTGGGCGCGGCCGAGCTGCTGCTTTTGTGCGTGCTGGAACTGGCCGGCATCTTTGCGCTGAGCGGCTGGCTGCAGTTTACCCAGCCGCTGGATATCGGGCGGCTGGCATGGCTGTTTGCCTGCACGTTTGTTGTCAGCATGGCGCTGTTTTTCCTGTCGCTGTGCATCAGCATGGCGTTTGCCGCCCAGGCCGCCACGCTGGCGGTGGGGCTGGACGGCGCACTGGTGGGGCTGTTTTCGGCGTTCTTCCCGCCGCCGCTGGGGTATCTTACGCCCTGGGGCTACTACATCGCGCTGAGCGCCATGGGCTATACCTGGGACGAAGCCACCCGCGTGACCACCTATCTGCCGCAGCCGCTCCCGGTAGGGCTGCTGTGCGTTGTGGCGGCGCTGGCCGCGGCGCTGTGCGCGCTGGGCGGCCTGCTGATAAAGAACAGGGAGGTATAAAAGATGCTGCGTTGTATCCGTGCCGAAAACCGCAAGCTCCGCGGCGCCGTGCTGTGGCTGGCGTTTTTGATCGTGCCGATTTTCCCCGCCGTGATGGGGACCTTCAATTATCTGAACAACCTGGGGCTTTTGCAGAGCGAATGGTACAGCCTGTGGACCCAGCACACGCTGTTCTACGCCACCTTTTTCTATGCGCCGCTGATCGGGGTGTACTGCTCCTACCTGTGGCGGCTGGAGCACATGGGCCACAACTGGAACCTGATCATGACCGCGCCGGTGCGGCCCTTTGCGCTGTACTTTGCCAAGTTTGCGGTGGCCTGCAAAGTAACGCTGCTGACGCAGGCCTGGGTGTTTGTGCTGTACCTGGCGCTGGGCAAGCTGGTGGCCGGGCTGCCGGGGCTGCCGCCGCCGGAGATTTTGTGGTGGTGCCTGCGCGGCACGCTGGGCGCGCTGCCGGTGATCGCGCTGCAGCTGATCTTCTCGATGGTGATGCGCAGCTTTGCGGCGCCGGTGCTGATCGCCCTGGGCGGCAGCGTGCTGGGGCTGCTGACCAACACCATGGACCTGGGGTTGTTCTGGCCCTACGCGCTGATGATCGTGGGCATGAACTCCAACCAGAGCGACGATATGCTGGCCGGCGGCATGGCAGGCTTTGCCGTAAGCACCGCCCTGTTCCTGGCCGTATTTTTCCTGCTGGCGCAGCAGCTGCTGACAAGGCGGGACGTGAAGGCGGAATGAGAGGGACGCCGGCCGACGGATGCCGGCCGGCCCCTTTTCTTTTCGGCGCAAAGCCGGTATAATAGGGGCATGGATTCTGCCGCGGAGCAACCCGTCCCCGCGGCGTCAGGAGGTGCCCCGCCATGCCGATCACTGCCCATGCCGCCGACTTTGCCGGAACGCTCTGCGGGCGGCGCTACGAGAAGGAACTGGAGACCCATTTCCGCGACTGCCTGCTGTTTTACATCGACGGCCGCATCCGCTTTGAACGTTACTGCTACGGCGAGGCCGCCTGCCTGGTGTTCAGCCTGTGGGCCCGCGGCCTGGACGCCGACGGCCGCATTTTGTGGGAGAAGGAACCGGAATTCGAGACCGACCAGAAGGCCATCCCCCGCGTGCTGACCGACATCCAGGAAAACGGCGACGCCCTGCAGTTTGACGGCGCCCGCAAACGCTATCTGCGCACCGAGGAGTTCGAGCGCGACAAGCCCAACGGGTACGGCCGCTTCAAAGTGTTTTGGCTGCGCCGCAGGCTGGCCAGGCGCACTTGAGCCGCCCGGCGCAAAGCAGAAGCATGCACGCGGCATTTCTGGCTGCTTGCTGCGCTTCTGCTTTGAGAAACTCATCCTGGCCCTGCCGCCCGGCAGGGCTTTTTGCCTGCCATAGCAATTTGCTATCCCCTGCCATGGCAAGCAGGTATTTGCCTTTTGGCCGGCGCTGCCGTATACTTGTAATTGGCTGCCCCGCAGGACGGCCGAAAATCCATTGCAAGGAAGTTGCCCCCGTATGACCAAACGCTCCGCCCTGTTTCCGCCGGCCACTGCGGCGCTGTTCCGCACGCTGGTGTTTTTGTCCATCCCCACCATTGTAGAGCAGGTGCTCTCGACCCTTTTGCAGTATGTGGACACCGCCATGGTGGGCCAGCTGGGCGAGCAGGCCACCGCCGCCGTCAGCACCACCACCACGGTGACCTGGCTGGTCAACAGCATTCCCGGCGCCATCGGCACCGCCATGATGGTGCTGATCTCCCGCGCGGCGGGTGCCGGCGACGAGGACCAGGTGCGCAAGCTGTCCCAGCAGGCGCTTTTGCTGGCCGTGGCGGCCGGCGCAGTGCTGGAGGTCCTTTCCATTGCGCTGTGCCCTTACATCCCGGTGTGGATGGGCGCCGAGCCGGCCATCCAAGCCGAGGCGTCCCGGTATTTCTTCATCGTCAGCCTGCCGCTGGTGTTCCGCTCAGTCAGCACGGTGCTGGGCTACACGCTGCGGGCGGTGCGGGACACCAAAACGCCCATGATCATCAGCGCCGTTTCCAACGGCATGAACGTGGTGCTGAACACGCTGTTTATCTATATCCTCGGCCTGGGCGTGGCCGGCGCGGCCATCGCCTCGGCCATTTCCTACGCGGCGGCGGGGCTTTTGCTTTTCTGGTTTTACCGCCGCAATGCCCAGCTGCACTGGCCGTGGCAGAGTTTTGCCGTGGACGGTCCCCTGCTGCGGGAAACCGCCGAGGTGGGCATGCCGGTGCTGGGCACCAGCCTGGTGTCCTGCCTGGGGTACGTGGTGTTTGCCAGCCTGGTGTCCGGCATGGGCACCACCATTTTTGCGGCCCACTCCATCGCAGTGACGGCCGAGACCATCTTCTATGTGCCGGGCTACGGCCTGCGGTCGGCGGCCAGCACGCTGATCGGCAACGCCCGCGGCGAGCGCAACGCCGTTAAGCTGAAAGCCGTGGCCAAGCTGAGCGTTGGGCTTACGGTGGGCATTATGATCCTCAGCGGCACGGTGCTGTTCTTTGGGGCCGGGCTGCTGATGCGGGTGTTCACCCCCAGCCAGGCGGTCATTGATCTGGGCGCCGAGATGCTGCGGCTGGTGGCGCTGTCCGAGCCGTTCTTCGGCCTGATGGTGGTGCTGGAAGGCATCTTTTACGGCCTGGGCCGCACCCGCTATGCCTTTGTGGTGGAAACAGTGGGCATGTGGTGCGTGCGCATCCTGTTCACCTTCCTCTGCGTCCGGGTGTGGGGGCTGGGCCTGCGCGCCGTCTGGTACTGCATGATCGCCGACAACGTCTGCAAGGCCATCTTGTTCGCCCTGCCCTTTGTGTTCCGCGGCAGCCGCGCCCGCCTGATGGAACTGCGGTGACCGCTTTGGGGCAATGCGTCAGCTTTCCCGCGAGTAGTAGCCGGGCGTCTGCCCGTCCAGCAGAACGTGGACCAGCGGCACGGTGGTCTCGGCGATCAGCACATGGGCACGGCCTTCCAGGATCATATTGACCGAGGCGGTCAGCGTCAGGTCGATGCGGTACTCCACCCGGTTGATCTCCACCGCCTCCGCCGTCTCGGTCAGTTCGCCGTCCACATAGCCCCTGGGCTGGATGGTCAGCGTCCAGGCCGGGCCAAGGTCGTTCAAGATGGCACTGTCCAGCAGGCTGCCCAGCGGGATCTCCAGCCGCTGTTCCGGCGCGGCGTCCAGCGCGGCGGTGACAGCCTGAATCAGCGACGCCCGCGCCAGGTTGACCGCCTGCGGGTCGCTCTGCACCGTCTGCACGCCGCCGTCCGCGCCGGTGGTGACTGCATACAGTTCCCGGTAGCGTTCGGGGGACTGCGCCATCTCCTGCGCGACGGCGTCGTTCATCAGCCGGACGACGGCAGAGCGGGTCTCGTACTCGGCAAATTCCTGCAGGATGGGCTGGATCTTGGCGTCCAGCCGGGCGATCGCATACAAAAGCAGCGTCAGGGCTGCCAGCAGCGCCGGCAGGCGCAGCCTTGCCCGCAGACGCGGCGCCAGCGGGGTGGCACGGCGCATAGGCACGCCTCCTTTCTGCGCATAATGTTTGCGTTTTTTGCATACAATGGTTTTTCCGCTTTTTCAGACTATGCCGGAACGTATCGTTCCGGTCCCATCTGCATACACAAAACCGCTCCCGGCCTGTCAGCGGCAGGCCGGGAGCGGTTTGTTTGTATATCAGGTATTGTAGTTTGCCAAAAAGCGGCGGGTGCGCTCCTCCCTGGGGTGGTCGATGACCTGGCGGGCGGGGCCTTCCTCCACCACCACGCCGCCGTCCATGAACAGGATGCGGTCGGCCACGTCGCGGGCAAAGGCCATCTCGTGGGTGACGATGATCATGGTCGTCTTGTGGGCGGCCAGGTCCCGCAGGACCCGCAGCACCTCGCCGGTCAGCTCCGGGTCCAGCGCGCTGGTGGGCTCGTCAAAACAGAGGATGTCCGGCTCCAGCGCCAGCGCGCGGGCTATGGCCACCCGCTGCTGCTGGCCGCCGGACAGCTGATGGGGGTAATGGTCCGCCCGGTCGCTCAGGCCCATCTGGGCCAGCAGGCCGCGGGCTTTCTGTTCCAGCTGATCGTGGATCTGGCGGCGGTTCTGCTTGTAGTCGGGCCGTTCCTTGGCCAGCAGCTCGCCCGCCAGCATGATGTTCTGCAGCGCGGTGTACTGGGGGAACAGGTTGAAGTTCTGGAACACCAGGCCGAAATGCAGCCGCTTTTTGCGCTTTTCGCTCTCCTTGTGGGTGGCGGGGTCGGCGGCGTCCCACAAGGTCTCGCCGTCCACCACGATGCGGCCGGCGTCGGGCGTCTCCAAAAAATTCAGGCAGCGCAGCAGCGTCGTTTTGCCCGAACCGGAGGAGCCGATGATGGCCAGCGCCTCGCCCTGTTCCAGCGAGAGCGAGATGTCCTCCAGCACATGGGTGCTGCCAAACCGTTTGCCGATGCCGGTCACTTCCAGCAATGCCATACTCGTCGCCCCCTTACTTGAAATAGTCCAGCTTCTTTTCCAGCGCGCCGAACAAAATCGTCAGCACGCCAACAAAGACCAGGAAGAAGATGGCGGTGGAGAACAGCGGCCAGATCAAACCGCGGGCGCTGTACTCCTGCGCCATCATGATGATCTCCTTGTTGGAGATGATGTTGGCCAGCGAGGTATCCTTGACCAGCGTGATGACCTCGTTGCCCATGGGGGGCAGGATGCGTTTGACGACCTGCAGCAGCGTCACCCGGAAAAAGATCTGCGACTTTGTCATGCCCAGCACCTCGCCGGCTTCGGTCTGGCCTTTGGGCACGCTCTCGATGCCGCCGCGGTAGATCTCGGAAAAATAGCAGGCGTAGTTGATGACAAAAGCCACCACCGCCGCCGTCAGCCGGCCGAAGCTGCCCGCCGGCCAGGGGGTGCCCCAGCCCATCAGGCCGGGGCCCAGATAGATGACAATGATCTGCAGCATCAGCGGCGTGCCGCGGATGACCCACACAAAGGTGCGCACCACCGCCCGCAGCGGCGCGAACCGGCTCATGGAGCCGAACGCCACCACCAGGCCCAGCGGCAGCGCAAACAGCAGCGTCAGGCCAAACAGCTGGGCGTTGAGCAGAAAGCTCTCTGTCAGGCGGCCCCAAATCACCAAGGCTTCACTCATAGTTCCCACTTCCCCGCCGGCCGCGCCGGCTTATGTCGCCCGCCGTTTTCCGGCAGACGCAAGGCAGCCCGTGCGCTGCAGCGCAGCGCACGGGTCGTTTTTGCACTTACGGGCGGCTCAGTCGGCCAGCTCCAGATTGTACTTGTCGGCCAGGGCCTGCATGGTGCCGTCCTCGCGCAGGGCAGCAAAGGCCTGGTTGACCGCTTCGGCCAGGTCGCTGCCCTTGCGGAAAGCGACGCCGTATTCCTCCACGTTCAGCTCGTCCTTGATCTCCAGGTCGGCATAGTCGGTGCCTTCGCCGATCATGGCGTTGGCCAGGGTCAGGTCCAGCACGGCGGCGGTGGCGGTGCCGGCCTCCACCTCGCGCAGGCAGTTGGTCTGCACCGACATGGGCACTCCCTCGGCCTGGGACAGGTACTCGTCCCCTTCCACCGTGTCCTGACCGGCGGAGCCGGCCTCGTAGGCCACCACGCCGTCCGCCAGGTCAGCGGTGCTGGCATACTCGGCGTCCGCCTTCATCACGACGACCTGCGCGTTTTTGGCGTAAGGCTCGGTGCAGGCGGTGTTTGCCAGAATATCCTCGGTCAGCGTCATGCCGTTCCAGATGCAGTCGATGCTCTTGGCGTCCAGCTCCACCACCTTGGTGTTCCAGTTGATCTCCTGGAACTCCGGCGTGACGCCCAGCTGCTCGCAGACGGCGGTGGCAAGCTCGGTGTCAAAGCCGGTGAACTCGCCGTTTTCGTCGGTGTAGTTCATCGGGGCGTAGACGGTGTAGCCGATGACCAGCGTGCCCTTGTCCTGCACATAGGCAAGGTCGCTCTCGGCGGCGTCAGAGCCGGCGTCGGCAGCCTCCTGGGTGCCGGCGGTGCTCTCGCTGGCCGAGGCAGACTCGGACGGCGCGGCGGACTCGCTGGCGGGGGCGCCGCAGGCGGCCAGGCTGAGCGCCAGCGCAGCCGCCAGGCTGATGCTGATAATACGTTTCATAACAATTCTCCTCCTCTTGTTTGCGCCGGCTTCCGGATACACTTTCGCACATTAAACCAGCGACATATACCATGTTACTATACTCCGCCCCGTTTCGCAAGGGCTGCACGGAAATTTATCCGTTTTATGCGCTGTTTTGGCGCAGCTATATACAGGATTTATGCAAATCGTGCAGGAGCAGAGGGGGAAAATCGTTTTTGCCTTGCGGACACCTGCCTTTTTACGGAAGACTTACCGGCATGCCCTTTACTTTTTGCGTACGGCGCGCTTTTTGCCGCCGGTGCGGGCGGCAGTCTTGCGGACCGTCTTTTTGGGGGCGGGCTGGGGGCGGATGCGCACGAACTGGATGGGGTTGCCGTTGGCCAGCAGACGCTCCTCCACCTCCATGCCGGGCAGCGTCGCCAGGAATTTGTTCAGGCTTTTGCTGCCGAAGTTGCGCACGTCAAAGTCCGGGTACCGCTTGATCAGCTGGTCGCCGATGCGGCTGGTGCGCACCCAGCCGGTGCCGTCGTCCATCTCGTCGATCATGCCGCGGACCAGGCGCTCGATGGAATCCCGGTTGATAGCGGTGTCGTCGCTGGCGGCAGGCTCGGCGCTGTCAATGGCAGGCAGCGCAGGCTCGTCCTCCGGCTCGGCGCTGTTCAAAATCAGGTCCAGGTACTTGAACTGGTCGCAGGCCTTGACAAAGGGACCCAGCGTTTTGCTCTCGCCCATGCCGATGACCAGCTTGCCGGCTTCCCGCAGGCGGGCGGCCAGGCGGGTGAAGTCGCTGTCCGACGAGACGATGCAGAACCCGTCCAGGTTGCCGGAATACAGCAGGTCCATGGCGTCGATGATCATGGCCGAGTCGGTGGCGTTTTTGCCGGTGGTGTAGCTGTACTGCTGCACCGGGATGATGGAATTGTTCAAAAGCGTATCTTTCCAGCTTTTCAGCCGGACGTCGCTCCAGTCGCCGTAGATGCGCTTGCAGGTCGCCACGCCGAAGGAGGCGGCCTCGTCCATGATGACCTTGACATACTTGGGCGAAATGTTGTCCGCGTCGATCAATACGGCAAGTTTCAGGTCTTCCATTTGCGTCCTCCGTTCTCTGCGGGCCGCGCGGGGGCGGCGGCCTTCTGGTCTGCGGCGCCGGATTTCCCGCCGCGCGGCTGGAAGTACATATACAGCTGGCAGGGGATCATGCCGTTGTAGATCTTGCGCCGTTTGGCTGCTTTCAGGCCGAAGTGCGCTTCAAACGCCGCGTCGGCGGTGATGACATACAGCCCCGCCCCCTGCTGCGCCTGCCAGGCTTTGCCCAGCGCGCCGGCCAGCTCGGCCGCCTCGCGGGCGTCGCCCAGGCGCTCGCCGTAGGGCGGGTTGGTCAGCACGATGGCGTCCGGGCGGGGGGCAAAATCCCGCACGTCCGCCGCCTGGAAATGGCAGCGGTCCCCCACGCCGGCCAGCCTGGCGTTGGCTTCGGCCAGGGCCACGGCCGCGGGGTCGATGTCATAGCCGAAGGCCTCGAACGCCGCGTCGGGGCGGGCGGCGGCGATGGCTTTGGCCCGCTCCTCCGCCCAGACCTGGCGGGGAATGAAGCCGAAGGACTCGGCGGCAAAGCGGCGGCGCAGGCCGGGGGCGATGTTCAGAGCCTTCTGGGCGGCCTCGATCACCAGCGTGCCGGAACCGCAGAAGGGGTCCTGCACGATGCTGTCCCGCCGCACGCGGCCCAGGTCGGCGATGGCGGCGGCCAGCGTCTCTTTGATGGGGGCCAGCGTGGCGTTGCGGCGGTAGCCCCGCTTGTGCAGGCCGTCGCCGGAGGTATCCAGATACATCTCCATCCGGTCCTTGCGCAGGGCAAAGCGCAGCTTGTACAGCGCGCCGGTCTCCGGCAGGCTGGAAACGTGGTGGCCGGCCATCAGCCGCTTGACCACCGCCTTTTTTACGATGCTCTGGCAGGCGGGCACGCTGGACAGCTGGCTGGACAGGCTGGAGCCTTTGACTGGGAAGGCGGCGTCCGGCGGCAGAAGCTCCTCCCAGGGGATGGCGTAGACGGCGTCAAACAGCTCGTCAAAGGTGGTGGTGCGGGCGGTGGCCAGAAGCAGCAGCACCCGCTCGGCGGTGCGCAGGTTGAGGTTTGCGGCGGCGATCAGCCCCGCCCCGCCCTGGAAAGCGACGCGTCCGTCGGTGACCTGGACGTTCTCGGCGCCCAGGCGGCGCACCTCGAAGGCAAGGGTGGATTCGGTCCCGAAAAAGCAGGGCGCGACCAGTGTATACGGTTCAGGCATGGTTTGTCCTTTCTGTAAATGCGGTGTATCGGTCGCCAGGCAAGGCAAAAAGGCCCTGCGCCGGCACAGCTGCCACGGCAGAGCCTTTTGTATTTACCGTTTCGTTCTGGCGCGCTCAGCCACGGCGGCGGGAATAACCGCCGCGGCGGTTTTCCGTCACGCGCTTGAGGTCGGCGATCTTCTCCTCGCTCTGGGATTTGAAACGGGACATCATGTCCTCAAAGCTCAAATCCCCTTTGGGCTGGGCCGGCTTGGGCTGCCAGACGCGGGGCGCCGGTTCCTTGCGCTGCGGGCGGGGGGGCCGGGCGCCGCCGGCCGACGCACCCTGGTGCGGCTGCCGCTGGGGGCGGCTGCTGCGTTCCGGCGCGGGCTGGGTACGCTTGATGGACAGCGCAATCTTGCCGTCCGGCGCGATGCTCATGACCTTGACCTGCACCGTCTGCCCCTCGGACAGGACGGTGGACAGATCCTGGACAAATTCGTACGAAACCTCCGAGATGTGGACAAGGCCGTTCTTGTGGTCCGGCAGCGCAACAAACGCGCCGAACGGCTTGATGCCGGTGACTTTTCCTTCGACGATGTCCCCTACCTGAAATGCCAAACTGTGATACCCCTTTTTCTGTGTGCTCAGCTGCCCGGATCCGCAAATTTCCGGGGCAGTTCCGTTTTACTTGCCGCCGATGTCGTAAAAGACCCGCTCGTTCGGGCGCGCATATCCCTGCTCGCGGGCAATGCGCTCAATGATGGCGTCTTCGTCATCATCCAGCGAACGGGACAGCTCCTCGTTCTGGGCCTGCTGCTCCGACAGCTCTGTCTGGATCGAAGCAAGCTCCTGACGCTTGGTGCTGATGGTCATCTGGCACTGGAGCACGTTGATGAACAAATATCCGCACAGGGCGACAATGACAGCCGGCCCGACCCATCGGGGCAGAACTTTATGATGTTTCATCGCGGTGCCCAAGCCTCCCTTCCGGCATGCAGCGGCAGACGTATTGCTACGCTTGCGTATGTTTAATTATATAATATCCGCTTCGGTTTTTGCAAGATTTTTTTACGCTTTTTTTGTCCTTTTTGCCGTTTTTCGGCGGATTGCTCCGCCCGCCGTTCCAGCGCCGCCGCAAATCGTCGTTTTGCCGGTTGCAGCAGCCGTCCGGCCAGGCGCAGCGGCGCGGCCAGCAGCCGCAAAAGCCCTGCCGTCAGCCGGTGCAGCGCGCCGGACGCCGCCCAGCGCCAGCCCAGCGCTCCCAGCGCCATAGCCGCCGCCATGTACCAGCGCACCGCGCCGCTGGCCGAAAGCCCCGCGGCAAACCCGCAGGCCAGCACCGCCGCCAGCCCGAATGCCGCCAGGTCCAGCACAAACCGGACCGGGCGGCTTTCCCCAAACAGCAGCCCCGCCGCGTCGCGCACAGCGCCCAGCGCCAGGCCAAGGCCCAAACACCACAGCACATCCGTCCAAACCGCCCAAAGCGGAGGCGAGGCCGTCATGCCGGTTCACCCGAACAGCCGTCTGAAAAAGCCGCCGGAGCTTTCCCGGTTTTCGGCATACTGCAGGAATTCGATCTTGCCGGAGATCCGCACCTCTCCCGTGCGGACAGACAGCTCCCCCACCTGGATGCCCTGCCCGCCGATGGTCAGCCGCCCCTGGGCGGTGTCCAGAGCGGCGCCGGTCTCGTCGCAGCTGACGATCCGGGTCACGCCGGTGGCCGTCAGAGTACGGCGGTTTTCCAGCGTCAGGGTATGGGTCTGGGCCGGCGTTTCCACCGGCAGGGTCTCGTTCTGTCTGGCCTGCATGGGCGGCACCTTCCCTTCTGGCGTCCGGACCGGACCGTCAGGCCGGGCAGAGGGTCTGCGCGCCGCCCGCCGGTCCGGTTCTCCCTAACTATATATGCGCCGCCGCAGAGAAATATGCCGTCCGCTTTTTATTCCGCCAGGACCTCGTACAGTTCGCGGGCCACGTCCTTGCCGCGGGGTTCCTCGGTCGAAAGCACCCGCACCCGGACCGGCCAATTGCCAAAGGTGATCTCGATCTCGTCGCCGGTCTTTACGGTATAGCTGGCCTTGGCCGCCTTGCCGTTAACCAGCACCCGGCCGGCATCGGCCACCTCGTTTGCCAGGGTGCGCCGCTTGATCAGGCGGCTGACCTTGAGATATTTATCCAAACGCATGGATCGTTCTCCTTTTCTGTGTCTTTTTTGGGCGCAGGGGCCCGAACAAAAACAGCCCGCCGCCTTCTACCGCGGAGCACGCTTTGCAGGAAGCGCCAGTCCTGCCGCGCAGGCAGCAAAACCGCGCGGTGCCGCGGCCCGCCCCCGCACAGCCGTGCACCGGCCTGCGGGGTTGGATCTGCGGCGATCGCTTCCTGATGCGCGCCCCGTCGGGCAAAAGCGACGGGCATGCCGCGGCCCTGGCCGCAGCGTGGCTTTGGTTTACTGCACCGAATCCTTCAGCGCCTTGCCGGCCTTGAAAGCGGGCAGCTTGGATGCAGGGATCACGATCTCCTGCTTGGTCTGGGGATTGCGGCCCTTACGCTCGGGGCGCTCGCGCACCTCAAAGGTACCGAAGCCGACCAGCGAAACCTTGTCGCCCTGCTTCAGTGCCTCGGTAATGGCGTTGACAACACTGTTGACAGCCTTCTCGGCGTCCTTTTTGGTCAGGCCAGCATCGGCGGCAACAGCGGCAATCAGTTCAACTTTGGTCATTTTTTATACCTCCAAGTAATTTATATGCAAAAAGCGCCCGGCAAAACGATCCGGGAGGCACAGCCTCCCATGGGCATACTTTTTACTGGCTGTTCAAACGGTGGCGTCCGCCCCGTTTTCTTCCCGGGACCGGGACTGCGCGGACTGTTCGCGCAAAAAGCGCTCGTTCTGCCGCTGCAAGGCCTGCTCGGGATCAAGCCCGGCGGACCGCGCCAGGCGGACGGCCTCAAACAGCAGCCGGCCCAGCGCCTCTTCGGCGGAATCGCGGTCCGGCGCAGAAGCCACGGCCTCCGCCGCCCGGGGCAGCGGCTCCGGGGGCAGGGCCCCCAGCCGCCGCTCCGCCCGCTTTTGCAGCTTGGCGGCGCGCATCAGGGCCGGCATGGCTTTGGGAACGCTTTCCAGGTCCCCGACCAGGGTGGTGCGGCCCTTTTCCTTATTTTTGAGCGCATCCCAGTCATTTATGCCTTCCACACCGGGCTGAGCGCCAAAAATATGCGGATGGCGGAAGATCAGCTTGCGGCAGACGCCGTCGCAGACGTCCTGCCAGGTAAAGCGTCCGGCTTCCTCCTCCATCTCGGCGTGGAAAGCCGTCTGCATCAGCACGTCGCCCAGTTCCTCGCAAAGAAGTTCCGGGTCGTCCAGGTCCAGGGCGTCCACCGCCTCGTAGGCTTCCTCCAGAAAATTCATCCGGATGGAAGCGTGGGTCTGCACCTTGTCCCAGGGGCAGCCGGCGTCCGGGTCGCGCAGGATGCGGATGATCTCGACCAGGTCGTCCGCGGTGTAGTGCTCCTTGCGGGGATACTGGGTCACAGCTGCGCCCCGCAGTGGTTGCAGAACAGCGCCTCGGCGTCCACCTCGGAGTGGCAGACCGGGCAGACCTTGGTCTCGCCGCGGGGGCGGTCCGGCTCTTCCTCGATGATCTCCTCGTCCTCCGCGGCTTCTTCCTCGGCGGCGGGCTGCTCCTCGACCGTTTCCTCTTCTTCGGCATCCGCTTCCGCCTCGGCCTCGGCGCGCTCGGCGGGGGTCATGCGGGCCTTGATGGCCTCGATGGTGCTTTCGATCTCGGCAATGGCCTCGATGTACTTGTCCACCAGGGGCTGGTTTTCCTCGCCGGCCTTATGCAGGCTGTACACCAGCGCGCCCAGCTGGCGCTGCGCCTTGGACAGGCGGGCCTGCTGGTTCAGCAGTTCCAGCTGGTTCTTGCCCTTGTCGGCGATGTCCAGCGCAGTCTTTTTGGCGGTATCCATGATCTGGAGGCCCTGTTCCTTCAGCATTTCGATATCTACTTCAAACATGGGATGCACCTCTTTCTCTGCAAAAGCGTTGGCCGCGGCAGCAGCAAAACGGCGCGAAATCCCCGCGCCGGCGGCCTTGTTTATCTGCATTATAGCCTATCGCCTGCCGGTTTGCAACGTTTTGCAGTGCAGAATGTGTGTACGTTTCGTTAATTCTTGGCCATCCAGGGCAATTTCAGGGCGTTTTCCCAATAAACTCTCTCAGGATGCTGCGCTGCGGCACCAGCGTCTGGTCGACCGGCAGAAAAGGCCGCAGCTGCGCGCACAGCGAAGCCAGCCGGGCGGCCCGGCTGCTGCCCGGCGCCATCTTTTCGACCAGCGGCAGCAGCACCTGACGCCACAGGCCGGGTTCGTAGCTGAAAGACGTATCCAGCACCAGGTCGGCCCGGTTTTTGAACACCTTGATGTATTTGTTTTCCGAACTGATGACGTGGGGCCACAGGTTCAGCGTAAAATTCGCGTCGTGGCCGCGGAAGAGGTAATCCCGCGTGATGCGTCGCGCAAGCCGCAGGTCCCGCGTGGCCAGCACCCGTGCGCCGGCGTCGTCGCAGTACTCCTCGCGCATGCCGGCATAGACCAACAGCACCGCGCTTTTGGGCAGGTGGTCGGTCAGCAGCGGGTTGAAGGCGTGCAGCCCCTCGATGACCGCGACGCCGTCACGGCAGTCCACATGGCGGCGCTCCGGCCTGGGCAGCTGGGTCAAAAAGTCGAACTGCGGCATATCGCATTCGCCGGTCTCGGCTAGGTCCCGCAGGCAGGATTGCAGAAGCGGGATGTCCAGCGCCTCGACGCACTCGTAGTCGTCCGAGCCGTCGGGGCGTTTGGGATAGCGGCCCTCGCCCACAAAAAAGTCGTCCAGGCTGATGACCTCGCTGCGGCGGCCGGCGGCGCGGATGGCCTGGGCCAGCCGGTTGGCCGAGGTGGTCTTGCCGGAACTGGAAGGCCCTGTCAGCAGCACCACCGCGCAGCCGGAGTCCAGCACCGCCTGCGAGATGCGGCGGATGCGGGCGTCATACTCGGCCTCGCAGAGGTCGACAAATTCCTGCGGGCGGGCGGCGGCAAAGTTGATCAGGTTACCGCCCACCAGCCGTTTGGGGATCCGTGTCGGAGAATTCGGCATAAAAGTCCTTCACTCCTTCCTTGCGGGAAAGCACCGTGTCAAAATGGTCGATATACTCGGTGGGGTATTTGTAGTTGAAGATGCGCTCGATGCGGGCATGGCGCACGCCCGGCTGCACCAGCTTGGTGGAGCCGCCCGCGCCGGCCGAGAGGATGGTGTGGACCTCCTCCATGATGTAGATGTTGTAAAGCCCCTCGTACCCCGGCTTGCACCAGCCGATGTTTTCCAGGTTCTGCAGGGTGCCTTTCTGCCGGTAAAGATAATAGGGCACATATCCGGCCTGTTCCAGCAGGGTGCAGCTTTCCAGCATGCGGGCTACGTCATCGTATGCGGCGGCGCGGTGTTCCACCACCAGGTTGGAGGCGCGCTTGAGCGTCAGGGTGTGCACCGTGATGTTCTCCGGCTCCAGCGAGATGGCGGTCTTGAGGCTTTTGCGGAACCCTTCCACCGTGTCGCCGGGCAGGCCGGCGATCAGGTCCATGTTGATGTTGCCGTGCCCTGCCCTGCGGGCGGCGGCAAAGCAGTCCAGAATGTCCCGGGCAGTATGTTTGCGGCCGATGTTTTTGAGCACCTGGTCCGAGAAGGTCTGCGGGTTGATGGAGATGCGGGTGGCGCCGTACTCCTTCAGCACGCAGAGTTTCTCGTAATCGGTGCAGTCGGGGCGGCCGGCCTCGACGGTATATTCCTGCAGCCTGCCCAGGTCAAACAGGCCGGACAGTTTCCCCATCAGCTGGCGCAGCTGGTCCGCCGACAGGCTGGTGGGGGTGCCGCCGCCGATGTAAAGCGTTTTTACGTCCAGGCCGCAGTCGGCTGCCACCTGCCGCATCGTTTCCAGCTCCTGGCACAGGCAGTCCACATAGGGCTGCACCAGCGCGCGGGTGGCCTTGTCCCCCACCGTGCGGGAGACAAAGCTGCAGTAGCTGCACCGGGACGGGCAGAACGGGATGCCCGCGTACAGGCTGCAGTCCATGGGGCGGGCGGCCTCCAAAATGGGCCGCTGCAGGTCCGCGATGCGCTTTGCCATATCGAACCGCTGGCGGGTACAGTCAAAGTGGCCGTTAAAACGTTCCTCGATCTGCTGCTCGGTGGCGCCGGCGGCGCGCATATCGTGGATGATGCGCACCGGGCGCACGCCGGTCATCATGCCCCAGGGCGGGCGGATGCCGGTCTGCCGCTGCAAAAACTGATACAGCATTTTGCACAGCGCATACTCCCGCGCCTGCAGGTCTGCGTCCGGGTCGGCGGGCTGGGCCTGCCAGCGGGAGACGCCGTCCCGGCGCAGCAGCGCCAGGAACGCGTAGGGCTTGGCCGAGACCAGCAGATAATCGCCGTCCGGCGGCGGGCAGTCGGTCCGCTGCATCTGGAAAAACATCCGCGCGGTGTGTTCGGCCTCGTAGCCGGCGGTGCCGCACAGGATCAGCCGCATGGCATTGTTTTCTTCCTCCATCAAAACCACGCCCCCATCATATACGGGTTGTGCCGTTTTTCCTCGCCCAGGGTGGTGTCCTCGCCGTGGCCGGGCAGCACGCGGGTGTCCTCCGGCAGCGGCAGTTCCGCCAGCAGCGAAAGACTGCGGCGCATATCGGCGGTGCTGCCGCCGGGCAGGTCGGTGCGGCCGCAGCTGCCGGCAAACAGCGTGTCGCCGCTGAACAGATACCCGTTGCAGTACAGGCAGACGCTGCCCGGCGTGTGGCCGGGGGTACGCCAGACGGTAAAGGTCAGCTCGTCGACGGTCAGCCTGCCGTCGGCGGGGTAAGCCGCGTCGGCGGACGCCAGCGGGAACATCTGGCTGCCCTGCCGGTCGGCAGGTTCCAGATACACTTTTGCGCCGGTGGCCTTTTGCAGCGCCCCCACCGCGCCCACATGGTCGTAGTGGCCGTGGGTCAGCAGGATATGGGTCAGCACGGCGTGGTTCTGTTCCAGCTGGTCCAGATACCGCTGCGGGTCGGCCGCCGGGTCGATGGCGACGGCATGGCCGGCCTCGGTCAGCACCAGAAAGGTGTTGGTGTACAGCATGGCCGGGCCAAGGATATGGATCAGTTTCATGGGTTTGCCTCCCCCGCGCAGCGCGCGGCGTGGTGGGTGAGATAGGATGGGTCAGGATACCATGTTTGCCGGGGTTTGTCAATGCTTTGCCCAGTCGTCGGTGTCGATGACGATGGTGACGGGGCCGTCGTTGACCAGCGAGACCTGCATATCGGCGCCGAACTCGCCGTGCTGCACCTGTTTCAGGCCCTGGCGCTGCATTTCCCGGAGAAACGCCTCGTAGGCCTCTACCGACAGCGGCGGTTTTGCGGCGCGGATAAAGCTGGGACGGCGGCCCCTGGCGGTGTCACCGTACAGGGTGAAATTGCTGACCACCAGCGCCGAATAGCCAAGCTCGGCGGCGCTGCGGTTGAGCTTGCCGTCCTCGTCCTCAAAAATGCGCAGCTGGGCGCATTTTTCGGCCAGTTTGGGCACGATGGCAAGGGTGTCGTGCTCGCCCACGCCCAAAAGGATGACGATGCCCGGCCCGATGGCGCGGGGCTCGCCCCCGTTGACTGCGACGGACGCCCGGGATACACGCTGGATCACTGCACGCATAAAAGCCTTCCTTTTTGTTATAACAATAAATCAAGGGAACCGCACGCCGGCTCAGCCCGCCGCCTGCGGAACCAGGAAATAGCAGGAATCGGTGACGAACAGCGTCACACCGGGGTCGCCGGCATAGATCGACTGCCACTGCTCGTACTGGGCGCCGTCGGTGGTGACGTAGACGGTCTCGGGGTCGTACTGCCCCGCCAGCAGCTGCTCGCCGGCCTGCAGGGCCAGGGCCTCGGCGGCGGGATACTGGCCCGAAACGGCGATGGAGATGTTGGTGGCAAGCCCCTGCTTGCCGGCCAGGATGGCCAGACGGCGGGTTCGATCCTCCCGCAGGGGGGACGCCGCCAGCAGGCGGATGTGGCCGGCGCCCAGGGTCTGGGTCTCGGCGGCGGTGACCACATTGGGGGCGGGCTCCTGAGCAAACAGCGCCCGTTTTTGGGCCGCCACGGCGGACAGGTCCCACAGCTGCACGGCGCAGACCACCGCCAGCAGCCCGCAGGCAAGCGCCCTGCCCCGCCCCGCGGCCGGGTGCGACCAGGCGCAGGCGCCGCGCAGCGTGTACACGCCGAACAGCACCATGCAGGCGGCCACCAGGTAGAACATCCGCCCGCTGGAGCGGAAGATGCCGCACAGGTCGGTCAGCGCCTGCGGAATGGGGATAGACAGCGTCCAGCTGCCAAAGGTGATGTTGTTGGTGACGGCAAACAGCGTCAGGAACGCGCAGGCGGCAAACAGCGGGCCGTTGCGCCGCCACCAGGCGGCGGTATCCGCCGGGCAGCGCGCCGTGCGCCATACGCTGTACAAAAGCGCCGACGCCACCAGCGCCAGCACGCCCAGCCCCAGGTAGTTGAAGCCGTCGTACTGGCTGGGGTTCTGCGCCTGCTGGGGCAGAAGGCGCGACCAGGTGTAGCCGCCGCGGGAGCTGGGGTTGAACAGGGCGTTGAGGTTCATCGAGATCTCGCCGTAACCGTGGCGGGAGACCTCCACCCCGCCGCCCACCGCACCGGTGAGCCAGGCCCCGGCCAGCGCGGCCAGCAGCCCGCCGCCGAACAGCCCCGCCCCGGCCAGCGGCCGTTTGGCGGCGCGCCAAAGCTCAATGCCCGCCAGCAGCGTGCACAGCATGACCGGCGGCAGAAAATAGGGGTGGATGCCCACCGCCGCAAAGGGCAGCGCCGCAAAGACCCAGCCCCACCGGGGCCGCCGCCCCTGCGCCAGGGCGGCGCGGTATTCGAGATAAAAATACAGCGCAAACAAAAACAGATACTGCGACGCCAGCGCCACATGGCGGAAGGCCCGCTCCCACAAAGTGGGCAGGCAGACGAACAGCAGTCCGCCCAGCGCGGCAAAGGCGAGGTGGCCGCCCCAGCCGCCGGACTTTGCGCCGCGGGTGCAGAGCAGCGCCCCCGCCGCCCCCTGCATGGCAAAGCAGAACAGCGTGTACCAGCCAAACCACTGGAAGGTGGAAGGCAGCGCCCCGCGCAGCAGCTTGAACGCCATGCTGACCCAGGGCAGGCTGTCGGTATAGGCGATCATGGTGCCCTGGGGCCAGGCCAGCGTGTCGCACAGGCCGGGCGGCAGCGCCCAATGGGAGTTGCGGAACAGCACCCAGCCGGCGTAATGCTGCAAAATGTCGGTCTCGTCGTAGCCGTTCAGGATCCATGCGTCGCTGGTAACGTCCAGCGTCATGGCGCCGTACAGCCAGAAGAATATGGCAACGCCGGCCGCAGCGCCGGCAAGCGCCGCGGCCAGGGTGCGTATGCGGTTTTTGTGCTGTGGGATCGTCATGGTTTTCTGTTTGGGGCGGCAGGCGTGTCAGGTGCGGATGACGCTGATGACGTCCTTGACCTTTTTCAGCCGGGCCACCACGTTGTTCAGGTGTTCGGTGTTGGTGATGCCCACCGTCACGCTCATGTGGGCGCGGCCCTGCTCGGCGGCGCGGGCGGCCAGCGAGTAGATGGGCACCCGCATATCCCCCAGCGCCAGCGCAATGTCCGACACCAGGTTGGCGCGGTCCATGCAGGTCAGCTCCAATGTGGCGCTGTACTGCTCCCTGGCGGCAGTGTCCCAGTAGGCGCGGACCCAGCGCTCGGTGTTTTCCGGGTGGCGCATGCTCTCGCGGACGTTTTTGCAGTCCTTTTTGTGGATGGACACGCCGAACCCGCGGGTGACAAAGCCGATGATGTCATCCCCCGGCAGCGGCGAGCAGCACTTGGCAAACTTGATGGGGCAGTTGTCGATGCCCTCCACCACCACGCCGTCAGAGGAGTGCACCCGCTTGATGTCCAGCGTGACCGGTTTGGGCTCCGGCGGCCTGAGGCGGGCGTACTCGTCCTTCAGCTTGGGCAGCACGCGGGACATCTGCAGGCCGCCGTAGCCCAGCGCCGCATACAGCTCATCCACCGAGTTGCAGCGGTTGCGGCGGGCCAGGCTGGCCATGAACTCGTCGTACTGCTCGGCCGGCACGTTCATCAGGTTGCGGCGCATCTCCCGCTCCAGGGCTTCCTTGCCCTCGGCGATGTTCTCCTCGCGCCGCTCCTTCTTGAACCAGTTGCGGATCTTATTTTTGGCCTCGCTGGTCTTGACGATGTTCAGCCAGTCCCGGCTGGGGCCGCGGTTTTCGGGGCCGGTGATGATCTCGATGATCTCGCCGGTGACCACCTGGTGGTCGATGGGCACGATGCGGTTGTTGACCTTGGCGCCGATCATCCGGTTGCCCACCGCCGAGTGGATGGCGTAGGCAAAGTCGATGACGGTGGCCCCCGCCGGCAGGTTGATGACATCGCCCCGCGGGGTGAAGGCAAAGACCTCCTCCGGCAGAAGATCGCTCTTGATGTCGCTGAGCAGGTCGGTGGCGTCGGCGCTGGAACGCTGGCTTTCCAGCAGCTGGCGCACCCAGGCCAGGCGCTCGTCCAGCTTGTCGCTGCCGCCGGAGGTCAGGCCGGCTTTGTACTTCCAGTGGGCGGCGATGCCGTACTCGGCCTGGCGGTCCATGTCGCGGGTGCGGATCTGCACCTCAAAGGGCAGGGCCTCGTGGCCGATGACGGTGGTGTGCAGGCTCTGGTAGCCGTTGGGCTTGGGGGTGGAGATGTAATCCTTGAACCGGTTGGGCAAAGGATGGTACATATCGTGGATCAGGCCCAGGGCGGTGTAGCACTCGGCCACCGAGTCCAGGATGATGCGCACGGCGTAAACGTCGTAGATCTCCTCAAACACCTTGTTCTGCACGAACATTTTGCGGTAGATGCCGTAAACGCTCTTGATGCGGTGCTTGATGGAGGCGTTGGTGATGCCGTTTTCGGCCAGATGCTCCTGGATGGTGTTGCAGACGTCGTTGAGGAAGTCGTCGCCGTGCTCGTCCAGAAGGCCCTGGATGGTGGAGTAGCCGATGGGGTCCAGATACTGCAGGCTGCGGTCCTCCAGCTCCTCCTTGATGTTGGAGATGCCCAGACGGTGGGCGATGGGGGCGTAGACCTCCATCGTTTCCAGCGCCTTGTCCCGGCGCTTCTGCTCCGGCCAGGCGTCTCCGGTGCGCATGTTGTGCAGCCGGTCGGCCAGCTTGATGATCATGACGCGGACGTCCTGACTCATGGCCAACAGCATCTTGCGCAGGTTTTCGGCCTGGCGGTCCTCGACGTTGGAGAACTTGATCTGGGTCAGCTTGGTGACGCCGTCCACCAGCAGCGCCACTTCGGGGCCGAACTGGGCGCGGATCTCGTCGATGGTGACGGCGGTGTCCTCGGCCACGTCGTGCATCAGCGCGGCGGAGATGCTCTCGCTGTCCATGCCCAGCTCGATCAGGATCTGGGCCACGCACATCGGGTGGCAGATATACGGCTCACCGCTGCGGCGGCGCTGGCCGTCGTGGGCCTTTTCGGCCAGGGCGTAGGCCCGGTCGATCATGTCAAAATCGTAGGGGCGGCCGCTTTCCTGCAGGTCTCTGCGCAGCTGCCCGTAGGTGATGGGCATTTTCCCCTCGTTGGCGCCCGGATCTTTTTCCATGTTTTCCATGTTTTGCATCTTCTCCGCCATGCGGTCATCCCCTCTCTTGGTTTTCCTGTGCGGCCATGGCCGCCATGCGCCGCAGGATCGGCGCGCTGGTCAGGTCTTTTTTGCCGCTGACAGCGGCGGGCATCCAGCGGGCGCCCCGGCGCTCCACCAGGCCAAGTTCCCGCAGCGCCTCCAGGCTGACCAGCGTCTTGCCGGCGTATTCCGCCCCCAGCGCCGCAAAGGCGGGCTGCAGGTCTTCAGCAAAGACGGCGCCGGACTGCACCAGCCGGTACAATGCCACCGTGTCGGCACGGGTGGGGCTCAGCGCGGCGGCCTGATCCTGCGTCAGGCTGCGCCCGGCCAGAAAATCATCCAGCAGCGCCGCCTGGCGGCAGGGGCCGTCCCCCATGCCGGCGGGGCGCATCGCCCGGATATGCAGCGACACCCCCGGCCCGTTGCGGCCGTTGAAGATGCCGGCCTCCACCGCCGCGTCCACCGCTGTGCCCACCCGGTAGGGCAGGTCCTCCGGCGGGGTGCCGAACAGCGAGGCAAAGCAGGTGGCCTGCCCCTGGCGCAGCCGGATGCGGCTGTGGCGCTTTTCGGCGCCCATGGGCCAGACGCCGTCCACCACGGCGTCTTGGATGAAAAACAGCGGCTGGTGGTTGCCGCCGCCAAAGGGCGCCAGCCGTTCCAGCTGGCCGACCTCGTCCAGCGTCAGCTCGGCCACGGCGGCAGGGGCGTCCAGCTCCAGCACCGGCGGTTCCGGCCGGGGATGGCGCTCGGCCGCCCAGCGGTTGACGGCGCTGCGGAAAGCGGGCAGTCTTTCTTCCTCCAGCGTCAGGCCGGCGGCGGCCGCGTGGCCGCCGTAGCGTGTCAGCAGGCCGGCGCAGGCCTCCAGCGCGCCGTGCAAATCAAAGCTGCGGGGGGCGCGGCCGCTGCCCCGGCCCTCGCCGTCGGCCAGCGAGATCACGATGGCCGGGCGGCCAAACCGCTCCATCAGGCGGCTGGCCACGATGCCCAGCACGCCGGGGTGCCAGTTTTCGCCCCAGACCACCAGCACCCGGTCATGGGCGCGGGCGGGTTCCGCCTCCAGCCGGGCCAGGGCGGCGGCCAGAACCTCCTGCTCGGTGTGCTGGCGGGCGGTGTTGATCTCGGTCAGGCGGGCGGCGATGCCGTCGGCCTGCTCCTCGTTCTCGCACAAAAGCAGCTTTAAGGCGGTGGCGGCCGTGTCCATGCGTCCGGCGGCGTTGAGCCGCGGGGCGATGCTGTAACCGATCATCTCGGCGGTAACGGGCTTGCCGCCGCAGCCGGCGGCTTCCAGCAAGGCGGCCAGGCCGGGGCGGACGGTGTCCGCCAGCAGGGCCAGGCCCTCCCGCACCAGGGTGCGGTTCTCGCCCACCAGCGGCACCACGTCGGCCACCGTGCCGATGGCCGCCAGGTCGCCGCAGACGTCCAGCATCTCGGCAGGGTCGCAGCCCTCCATGGCGGCGCAGAGCTTGAAGGCGACGCCGGCGCCGCACAGGCTGCCGCAGCCGCTCTCGTCGTCGGGGCGGTTGGGGTCCACCACCGCCGCCGCGTCGGGCAGCGGGCCGGAGGGCAGATGGTGGTCGGTGATGACCAGGTCGATGCCCAGCTCCCTGGCGTAGGCGGCTTCCTCCACGGCGGCGATGCCGTTGTCCACCGTGACGATCAGGGTATAGCCCTTGTCCGCCAGTTTTTTCAGCGCGTCCTTGTTCATGCCGTAGCCGCCCTCGGTGCGCAGGGGCAGTTTGCAGCGCACCTGCGCGCCCAGGTTGGTGAGATACTCGTACAAAATGGCGGTGGCGGTGACGCCGTCCACGTCGTAGTCGCCGTAAATGACGATGGTCTCGCCCTCCTCCACGGCGCGGTGCAGCCGCTCCACCGCCTTGTCCATATCCCGGATGGCAAACGGGTCGGACAGGGGCGTTTCCCCCTCCAGCAGCGCCGCGGCCTGCTGCGGCGTTTGGCAGCCCCGCGCGGCCAGCACCCGCGAAAGCAGCCTGCCGCAGCCGGACTGCTGCAAAGCGGCCGCCGCCTGCTCATCCAGCGGCTTCGGCTGCCAGATGCGATACCCCATGGTGTTCCTCATCCCTCTCCTGTATGCCGCGCCTGCCGGGCAGAGAACCCGGCGCGCGGCGGTCACTTATGGTATGGTCCGGCGCCTGCCCGTCAGCGGGCGGCGCCGAAATCGCTGGCAAAGCCGCCGGCCAGGCCGTCCTGGCGCAGCATGGCTTCCAGCGTGTCGATCTCGGTGGAGACGTCCATCGAGACGTCCTGCAAAAGCGTGTCATACAGCCGGACATAGGCGGTGTTCAGCGTGTGCAGGATGCCGGTGATGTCCCGGCGGATAGCGCGGGCGTTCTCGGCCTCGGCGTCGCCCAGGCCCAGCGCCGTGTCCAGCAGCTTGCGGGTGGTGGGCAGGTAATAGTCCGAGAAGCGGCGCACCCGGCCCAGCTGGTCGGGGTGGTTGTGGATAAAGCCCAAAATGACCGCGCAGTTTTTGCGCATGGCGGCCAGTTCCTCGTCCGCCGCGTCATCCAGACGGCCCTGGCAGCTTTTCAGGTAGTTCAAAAAGTCGCTGCCGTCGCGCTGGAACTGCTCCAGCGGGGTCAGGGGCGCGGCGTCCGGCTGGGTCTCGGCCCGGCGGGCGTCCGCTTCGGCCCCGGCCTGGCGGGCCTGGTCGGCGGCGAACAGTTCCTCCTTGAAATAGACGGTGCCGCCGTCCTCGCTGAGGAACACGCCGGGCAGCTTGCCGTCGGTGATAGCCCTGGCCAAGTCTGCCTGCGCCTGGGCCGTGCTGCGGCCGGCTGCACGGGCGATGGCCGGCAGGCCGCACACCCAGTCATGGGCGGCGCGCAGGTAGCTGCGGATACGGCCGAAAAAGCGGTACTTTTTGACGCCGACGCCGGTCATGATGCCAAAGCCCACCGTCATCGGCGTGAACACCGCCATCAGGATGGGAAAGACCACGAAATTGTCGTAGGCAAGGTTCAGCGCCTCCGGCCCCACGGCAGACAGGATGAACATGACCAGCGCCGCAATGCCGAAAGACGCGGCAAACACCGCGCCGGTGATGGCCATGGCCAGGTAGCCGCCCTGTTCGCTGTTTTTCAGGCGGCGGTCAATGCGGGCGCGCCACTGGGCGAAGGTCAGCTCTTTGTCCGGCTTTGCCCAGCCGGAAATGGCGTCCCCGGCGCTGGCCAGCACATCCGAGATGGCCCCCAGCACGCCGGCTCCCACGTTGGTGCCAAGGTCCACCACACGGTCGACAAAATCGTCCACCGAGCGATCCAGGTCGTCCGCCCTGCGGTCAACGCGGCGGCTCCAGTCCCCGGCCTTCTGCTCAAATTCAGCCGCCTTCTCGTCCATGCGGCGGCCCAGGTCCCCGGCGCGCTGCTCAAAGCCGCGGTTGTCGGTGCGGGCGTCCCGGCCATTGGCGGCATAGGGCTGGCCCTGCCCGCCGCTCCGGCCGGGGTTTGGTTTGTAAGGGTGGGAATATGGCATGGTCGCTTCTCCTGGAAAATTCCTTTTTTTCGCGCTTTTGTGTGGCATTTTGTGGTGTAAAGTCATTTTGCTGCACACCTGGTTTCCCGCCGCATTTTGGCGGCGATCGGCGTAAAGCAAAACACCTTGTCAGCTCTTGTCGGGCGGCTGTCAGCCGGGCGGCGGGGCGTTCTGCGCCATCAGGGCAGCGGCACAGCGCACACCGTCCACGGCGGCGGTCATAATGCCGCCCGCGTAGCCGGCGCCCTCGCCGCAGGGGTACAGGCCGGGCAGCGCGGCGCACTGCAGGTCCTGCCCGCGCAGCAGCCGCACCGGGCTGGAAGTGCGGGTCTCCAGCCCTGTCAGCACGGCGTCGGGGGCGCGGTAGGCGGCCAGCTTGCGGCCAAAGGCCCGCAGGCCGGCGCGCATGGCGTCGGCCAGGTCGCCCGGCAGCAGGCTGCCGAGGTCGCAGGGGGTCACGCCCCGCGGGTAGGTGGGCTGCACCCGGTCCAGCTCCAGCCTGCCCCGGCCTTCCAGAAAACTGCCCACCGTCTCGGCGGGGGCGGCATAGGGGGCCAGGCCGCTGCCAGCCCGGCAGGCTGCCTGCTCCAGCCGGCGCTGGAAGGCCACGGCCTTTTCCGGGTCGCCGCCAAAATCCCGGCCGTCCACGCTGACCACCACGGCGGCGTTTGCGTTCTGGCCGTCGCGGGCATGGTAGCTCATGCCGTTGGTGACCACGCCGCCCGCCTCGCTGGCGGCGGCCATGACCCGGCCGCCGGGGCACATGCAGAAGGTGTAAACGCACCGCTCCCCCACATGCTGGCTGAGCTGGTACTCGCCTTTGGGCAGGGCCGGATGGCCGGCGGCGGCGTGGTAAAGGCTCTGGTCGATGTCTGCCTGCAGATGCTCGGCCCGCACCCCCACCGAAAACGGCTTGCACTCCATGGGCAGTTCCATCCGGCGCAGCATGGCAAAGGTGTCCCGCGCGCTGTGGCCCACCGCCAGGATCAGCCGGCTGCAGGGGATCTCCCCCGCCGGCGTGACGGCGGCGGCCAGGCGGCCGTTTTGCACCCGCAGGCCGGTGAGCGGCGTGTTGAAATGCACCGTGCCGCCCAGGCGCTCGATCTCCCTGCGGATGGAGGTGATAACGCCCCGCAGCAGGTCGGTGCCCACGTGGGGTTTCTGCCGCCAGGCGATGTCCGCCGGCGCGCCGTGGTCCAGAAGCGCCCGGGTGACAAAGGCGCACAGCGGGTCCCCCACCCGCGTGGTGAGCTTGCCGTCCGAGAAAGTCCCCGCGCCGCCCTCGCCAAACTGGAGGTTGGCGGACGGGTCCAAAAGGCCGGTCTGCTCAAACCGTTCCACGGCGGCGACGCGCTGTTCCAGCGCAGGACCGCGCTCCAGCACGATGGGGCGGTAGCCGTACCGGGCCAGCAGCAACGCGGCGAACAGCCCCGCCGGGCCAAGGCCGCAAACCACCGGCCGGTCGGCCAGCGGCACGGCGCCCACCGGGAAGTCGAACCGCGGACTGCGGGTAACAGCGACGCAGGGCGAGGCCCCGGCGTACGCCGATTCCTCACCCTCGTCCTTGAGCGTGACCGCAATGGTATAGACCAGCACCGGCGTGCCGTGCCGGGCGTCCACCGAAAGTTTGGCGACGCCGCAGCCGGCCGCGCGGTCTGCCGGCAGATGCAGAATCTTTTGTGCTTTGCGGATGGCTTCCGCCTCGCCGCAGGAAAGCGGCAGGCGGATGTTGCGGACAAGAAGCATATGGGCCTGCGCGTCTCCTTTCCTTTGGGCGGTTTTTGCCGGATGTTACCGGGAGGTGATCTGGCAGGTGACCGTGTAGCTGCCCACCGCAAAAATGCGGCTGGAGGACGGCACCTGAATGGTGACCGGCAGCGTCTGCTGGCCGGCGGTGATCTGCAGGTTCTGGCAGTCCAGCTGGGCCACCACGCTGTCCGGCGAAAGCTCGGCGATCTCGTCCGCCGGGCCGTACAGCGTCACGTTGGTGACCCGTTCGGTCATCACCTCGATGTCGTAGTTGCTGGGCATGTTGACGGTGCGGATGTTGGGCACGTTCAGCGTGATGGAACCCATCTCGGAGGTGTCGAAACTCAGCGTCACGTTGGTGGTATCGTCCAGCGCCACAAGGCCGCTGGGCAGTTCCACCTGGAGCTGGTAATCCCGGTCCAGCGCAAACTGCTGGCCCAGGTCAAAGCTGACGACGCTCAGCTCGGTCAGCGCGCTGACGGTGCGGGTCGGCCCCGCCACGCGCATCGTCTCCTGGCTGAGAGTGTAGTTCAGGCTGGAGGTGTCAAAGCCGGTGGGCACGTTGATAAAGTCGATCGCCAGCGGCAGCTCCCGCACCTGATAGACCGTCAGCGTCACGTTGGCGCTGGTGTTGTCCAGCTCGGCGTATTCCGGCGAGATGGTGTTGCCGCTCTCGTCCCGCAGCTCCAGCGCCGTGGTCACGCTGGTGCTGTCCGAAAGCTCCCCGTCCATCTGGACCGGCGCCACCACCGAGGTGATGGCGTCCAGCTCGGACTGCGGGCCGGTGATGGTGACCTCGGCGGGCACCGCGCTGTAACGGTAAAGCATATAATCATCGGCCACCCGCAGGTTGGCTGCGTCGATGGTCACCGGCAGGGTCTTTTCGCTCACGCGGTCGAACACGACGGTGACCTGGGTGGGCGAGATGACCGTCAGGTCAACATTGCCCGCGTTGCTGGCAAACTGGCTGTTTGCGATCCGGGCCTGCAGGGTCAGCGTCTGCTCGCCCGAACCGGTCACGGTGGAATAGTTGGGGTATACCATCAGATCGCTGGAACTCAGCTGACCGATGACGGTGCCGCTGCCTTCGACCCGGACGCGGACGCTGCCCACCTGGGGCGCGTCCACGATGCTTAGCCCCGCGGCGGTGTACAGGTTGGAGTTGTAAGTGTAATTGATCTCCGAGACGGTGAACTCCAGCGCGCCTTCCGAGTCAAAGGTCAAAGTGACGATGCTCCAGGAAATGATGGCGCACAAAAGCGAGACAGCGATAAGGAACAGGCGGTTGTCCCACAGCGAGCGCTTTTTGACCGGCTGATCCGGTTCCGGCGCCGATTTATTCTTGCGGATCATTGGCGGCGTTCCCTCCTTTGCCAAAAAGCTGCTTGAGGATGCCCGGCTCCTTGGCACTGCCGGTCTCCGGCGGGATGATCTCCTCCTGCAGCAGGCTGAACAGGTTCTGCCGGTCCAGTCTGCGGATCAGCACCCCGTTTTTGGCCAGCGAGATGATGCCCGTCTCCTCGCTGACCACCACGACGATGGCGTCGGAGTTTTCGCTCATGCCAAGGCCGGCACGGTGGCGGGTGCCCATGTCCTTGCCCATTTCCAGGTTATTGGACAGCGGCAGCACGCAGCCCGCCGCCACGATCTGGCCGTCGCGGATGACGACGGCGCCGTCGTGCAGGGGGGTGCCCTCGTAAAAGATGGTGCCCAGCACCTCCGGGATCACATTGGCGTTGAACTGGGTGCCGGTATGTACGATCTCTTCCAGGTTGTTTTTCCGTTCCAGCACCATCAGCGCGCCAGTACGGGTGTCGGAGAGCTGTTCGGCCGCATCGCAGATGGCCACGATGGCGCTCTGCCAGCGGCCGCGCAGGGTGGGTTCCATCCTGCGGGTGAAAAAGATCTTGCTGGCCCAGCTGGTGCTTTGCCCCAGGCGCTCCAGCGTGCGGCGGATCTCGGGCTGGAACAGCACCACCACCGCGATAAAGCCGATCTGCATTACGTTGCTGAGCACCCAGCGCACCGTGCGCAGGCGGAAATAATACGCCAGCGCATAGAACGCCAAAAGCAGCAGCAGGCCCTTGACCAGCTGGCCCGCGCGCGACTTGCGCGCGAACAGGATCAGCACATAAAACCCGATGGCAATGATGATCACGTCGATCAGGTCACGCGTCCAGTCAAAGGAACGGAAATTGCTGATGATGTTGAGCAGTTCGTTGTTCATCAGCGCGCGGTCCTCCTCTCCCCATGCTGCCGCCGGGCAGCCCATTTTGTTCCCGGGCCGCTGCGCGCGGTCCGCGGCTGCGCGCCGGCAGGCGCAAAAGCGCGTCAGGGAGCAGGCGTGCGGCCGCGCCCCCAGCGGGACCGGGCAGTACCGGATCTTTTCAGATACAGTTTAAGTATAGCATAGAATACGCTGTGCGCAAAGCATTTTCGGCGCATTTTCACCGGCCGCCCGTCACAGGATCAGCGCCACCGCATGGGCGGCAACGCCCTCTCCCGCGCCGGTAAAGCCCAGCTTTTCTTCCGTCGTCGCCTTTACGCTGACTGCATCCTCCGGCAGTTCCAGCACGCGGGCAATGTTCTGCCGCATAGCCGGGATGTGGGGCGCCAGCTTGGGCGCCTGGCACAGCACCGTCGCGTCGATGTTGCCGACGGTATGGCCCGACCGGCGCAGCAGCATCCCCACCTGGCGCAGAAGCTCCAGCGAGTCGGCGCCCTTGTAACGCGGGTCGGTATCGGGGAAATGCCTGCCAATATCCCCCAGCGCGGCCGCGCCCAGCAGCGCGTCCGAGATCGCATGCAGCAGCACGTCGGCGTCGGAATGTCCCAGCAGGCCTTTCTCGTAGGGGATCTCCACGCCGCCCAAAATCAGTTTGCGCCCCTCCACCAGCCGGTGAACGTCGTATCCGTGCCCGATGCGCATGCAGCTTTCCCCTTTCAAATCCTCGATGGTGGTTATTTTCCGGTTGGCGTACTCGCCTTCGACCAGCTGTACCGGGAACCCAGCCAGTTCAAACAGGCTGCAGTCGTCGGTAACGGCCGAAGCCTGCTCCCCTTTCACCCGCTCCAGCGCCTGAAGATACCTGGCCCGGTCAAAACACTGCGGCGTCTGCACGGCGTACAGCGTGCTGCGGTCCGGGGTGGACTGCACCAGGCCGTCCGCCGCCGCGATCTTGACCGTATCCTTGACCGGCACGGCCGGGGCGGCGGCCCCGGTGCGGGCAGCCGCCTCCAGCGCGCGGTCGATGACCGCCGCGCTGACAAAGGGGCGCGCGGCGTCATGGATGGCCACCAGGTCCCCCTCGGCGGCCAGCACCCCGGCGCGCACGCTGTCCGCCCGCGTTGCGCCGCCCTGTACCACAACGGCGGGCTTGGCGCAGGCAGCCGCCAGCGCCAGGCAGATCTCCCGGTTTTCGCCCGCCACCAGCACGATCCGGCTGACTGCGGGGTGCGACGCGAAAGCGGCCAGGCTTGTTTCCAGCACCGTCCGGCCGTCCGGCAGCCGGAAGCTGAGCTTGTCAAACCCCATCCGGCGCGAGGCCCCGGCGGCCACAAGCACGGCGTCGACTTTTTTTGTTTCTGCTGCCTGCATGATAGTTCCCTCCCGGTTTGGATTCGTGGTTTTTATTATACAGGCAATCGGGCAAAAAATCCACCGGGCGGACATCACAAATCCGCAAAATGCAGCAGGCCCCTCCCGGCGATTTGGGGTGCCGGAAGGGGCCTGCTGTCAGGAAATGGGGTTGAATGGGGTATGACAACCGATATACGGGGATGGCAATGGAACGCTCTCATGCGCGGCGCTTTTTGTCCAGGCGGATCTTGTCCGCGATCATGGCGATAAATTCCGAGTTGGTGGGCTTGCCGCGCAGATTGTGGATGGTATAGCCGAAGTAGCTGTTCAGCGTATCCACGTCGCCGCGGTCCCACGCCACCTCGATGGCATGACGGATGGCGCGCTCGACCCGGCTGGCCGTGGTGCCGTTGCGCTTGGCAATCTCCGGATACAGACGTTTGGTGACCGCGTTGATGTACTCGTGGTCGTCGATGGTCAGCAAAATGGCGTCGCGCAGGAACTGATAGCCTTTGATGTGGGCCGGCACGCCGATCTGATGCAGGATCTCGGTGACGACCAGCTCGTCGCTGTCCTGCGGGAACGCGGCATGGGGCGCGGGCGTCCCGGCGGCTTTCAGTACGCGGGCGGCCAGCACCGTCTCGTCAAACGGTTTGACGAAAAAGAAAGAGAATCCGTTGTCCAACAGCTCCTGTTCGACCGCTTCGTTCTGGAAAGCGCCTGTCACAAAGAACGTCGTTTTGGGGTGGCCCGCCTGCGCCTCGTACCGCTGCTTGACCGTTATGGCGTCCAGATCCGGCATGAACGCATCCAGCATGGCCACCTGCGGACGCTGCTCCAGCAGGGTCTCCAGCGCCTTGGAGCCGTTGCGCTCGCACACGGTCACCGCGATCCCCTTTTCTTCCAGGGCCGCCCTGCACAGCGCCGAGACGTCCGACCCGGTATCCGTCATCACAAACTTGATTCTCTCCATAACACGCAGTCTCCTTTATGTGAATGTCTGTGTCCTCGTGACAGTGGTAATATTACCATAATTTTCCAGTTTCTTCAAGTGGTATTTCCAAAAAAATCCGCCCGGCGGCAGAAAATTCGTTCCCCACCGGTCGTCAGCTCTCGACAGCGTTTGCCGAAAAAGCCGGGCGTCCCCCGCCTTTCGGCAGGAAACGCCCGGTTTCACATTTTGGTAAATAATTGGGCTTATTTCCCATTATTGGAAAATCCCGTCACTTTTTGGGTCACTCTGCCGCCGCGGCGCTGTCTGCGGCGGAAAGCATCGTTCTGGCAAAGATCGCATAGCCGCGGGTGGGGTCGTTGATCAGCACATGGGTCACCGCCCCCACCAGCATGCCGTTTTGCAGGATGGGGCTGCCGCTCATCCCCTGGACGATGCCGCCGGTTTTCGAAAGCAGTTCCGGGTCCGTCACCCGGATCAGCATATTGCGGTTGGGATCTGCGGCGTTCAAATCGACATGCTCGATCCGCACCTCGTACAGCTGCGGCGTGCTGCCGTCCACCGTGGCCAGGATCTGCGCGGCCCCCGGCTCCACCTCCTGGCTGTTGGCCACCGGATACTGCTCCCCCTCAACGCTGCCGTTCAGCCGGCCGTAAACGCCGGTGGCGTCGTTGGCCAGCACCGTCCCCAAAACCATTTCCCCGGAAAACTCGCCCCGCAGCTCGCCGGGCGACCCCGCCGTGCCTGCAATGCAGCCGGTAATGGTCACAGGCACGATCTCGCCCGAAAGCAGCGAGATGGACGCGCCGGTATCCGTGTCGCTGATGGCGTGCCCCAGCCCGGCAAAGGTCCCGTTGCCGGTGTCGGCAAAGGTCAGCGTGCCGATCCCCGCCGAGGAGTCCCGCACCCAGACGCCGGCCTTGTAGCTGCCGTCCTGGTCGCAGACCGGCGTCAGCGTGCAGGCGCACCGCGTGCCGTCACGCAGATAGACCACCTCCATCGGCTGGCCGGACGCAGCGTTTATGGCGGCGCTTAGCTCGTCGTTGTTCCGCACGGTACGGCCGCCGGCCGAGACGATCAGGTCGCCCAGCCGAAGCCCCGCTTCCTTGGCAGGGTTCTCGCTGCCAAGGTCGGTGTACAGGTCCGAAAACGCCACCACAAGCGCGCCGTTCGAGAACATCTTGACCCCGAACGGCGTGCCGCAAACCGTGACCTGGCGGCGTTCCGCGCTGACGGTCTGCACGGTCTTGACCGGGATCAGGCCAAACAGCGACAGGGTCTGGCTGCCGCCGGTGTCGGCGGCGCGGGCGCTGACCGGAAGTTCCCCTTCCACGGCGGCCGGCTCTGCGGTCAGCCACGGCATGGAGGCGATGGTCAGCGTTTCGCCGGGCTGCACCGAAAATGCGTCCGGCAGCGAACGGTTGAGCGCGTACAGGCCCGCGCCGGCCAGCAAAGCGGCAGCCAGCGCCAGTGCAGCCACGCGCCGGCATAGCTTGTGCATGTGTATCATCTCCCTGCCTTACAGTATGTGCAGGGGACGGCGAAATATTGCCGATTTTGCCTTTCGGCAAATTTTTCATGTCCCGCAGGGAGCATTTGACAAACGGCGGCGGGCTTGGTATGCTGTATAAGGGCTTTTTCAAGCGCCCCGCCCATTCGGCGCCGTGCGGGTATGGCGGAATTGGCAGACGCGCCAGACTTAGGATCTGGTATCTTACGATGTGCAGGTTCGACCCCTGTTACCCGCATTGCAAAACAGACGTCCGCCCCTCTGCCGGAAACCCGTGCAGAGAGGCGGACGCCTGTTTTTTAGTATATAAATGGAGCGCCCTGTATCGCGCTGCGCCGGGCAACCGGGGACTCTCCGGTTTTACTTCAGACCCAGCTTGTGGGAGAAGTCCGCCATGGCTTCCGAGATCTTGATCTGCTGCGGGCAGACGGCCTCGCAGCTGCGGCAGCCGATGCAGGCCGAAGGCTTTTTGTTGTCCGGCAGGGCCTCCACCGCCATGGGCGCCAGGAACCCGCCGCCGGTAAAGGCGTGCTCGTTGTACAGCGCCAGCAGCCGGGGGATGTCCAGCTGCATGGGGCAGTGGCTGGTGCAGTAGTGGCAGGCGGTGCAGGGCAGCACGCCGCTCTTGACCATGTTGTCGGCAATGGAAACGATGGCGTCGAACTCCTGCTTGTTCAGCGGCCGGTCCTCGGCAAAGGTGGCCACGTTGTCCTGCACCTGCTGCAGGCTGCTCATGCCGGAAAGGATCATCGTCACGCCGGGCACCGACTGCAGGAAGCGGAAGGCCCAGGCGGGCACGTCCTCGTCAGGACGCAGTTCTTTCAGCTGCTGAACGGCGTGCTCCGGCAGGCTGGCCAGCCGGCCGCCCCGCACCGGCTCCATGACCCAAATGGGGATGTGCCGCACGTTCAGCAGCTCCACCTTGGCCTTGGCGTCCTGGAAGTTCCAGTCCAGATAGTTCAGCTGGATCTGGCAGAACTCCATGTACTCGCCGTAGGCGTCCAAAAAGCGGGTCAGCACGTCCATGGCGCCGTGGCAGGAGAAGCCCAGGTGCCGGATTCGGCCGTTTTTCTTCTGCTCCAGCAGGTATTCCAGGATGCCGTTTTTCTCGTCCAGATAGGGGTCGATGTTGCGCTCGTAGACATTGTGGAACAGGTAAAAGTCAAAGTGGTCCACGCCGCATTTCTGCAGCTGCTCCTCAAAGATCTGCCGGACCTTGCCCATGTTGGCCAGGTCGTAGCCGGGGAACTTGGACGCCAGATAGTAGCTGTCCCGCGGGTAGTTGGCCAGGATCTTGCCGGTGACCACCTCCGACTGGCCGTTGTGGTAGCCGTAGGCGGTGTCAAAGTAGTTGACGCCGTGGCGGATGGCATAGTCGAACAGCTCGGCGGCTTTGGCCTCGTCGATGCGCCCGTCGTTGCCTTCCACCACCGGCAGGCGCATGGTGCCAAACCCCAGCGCCGACAGCTTCAGGTCCTGAAATTCCTTGTAAATCACAGCAATTTCCTCCTTTTGGGGGCATACCCCCGTTTTGCGGCGGTTGGCCGCTGTATCGTCCACGCAAAGGCGGCGCCCGTGCTTTCGGTTTGTTCCAAAAGCCCGTTGCCCGGCCGCCTTTGCGCCGGCGCTGTGTTGTTCCCGGCCTGCCGGCGCGGGTTTATTCCCCACCGCAGTCCTGCGGCGGGCAGGGGTCGGCGGGGGCCTGGTCCCCCCTGGGTCTGCAGGCGCACTTTTTCAGCTGGTAGATCAGGTAATCCAGGCAGTCCACCTTTTTCTGCTGCTTGTGCAGGTCCTCGATCAGGCGGCACCGCTGGCATTTCAGCGACTGCACCAGCTCGGCGGTCCTGCCCTCGTCCAAAAGCTGCATCATGCGCGCCACGTCGGCCTCCGGGCAGCCTGCATCCCGCAGATTCTGCGCTACGGCCTGGCGGGCCAGCGGGTCACAACAACCATGCATCCCCATTTTGCCGCTCCTTTCAGCCTGCGCTTGTCAGGTCAGTGCCAAAATATTGCTCGGACAGCGCGGCCAGCTCGCCGGAGTCGCGCAGCTCGGCCAGCGCCTGGTTCACCGCCTCCACCAGCGTGGCGGCGTCGTCGCTTTTGGGCATAGCCAGCGCCAGCTGCTGCGGGTCGTCGCTGCAGGCCACCTTGATGGCGGCGTCGGGCTGCTGGCTCATGAAATAGCTGTAAGTGACCGAAGAGTTCAGCGTCGCGTCGATGCGGCCGGCCTCCAAAAGTTCGATGGTCTGGGCAAAGTCGTCCACGCCCTGGGTGGTGGCGCCGTAGCTCTCGGCCAAAATGGCGTAGGTGCTGGTGATGGTGTTGCCAGTGGTCTTGCCGGCCAGGTCCTCCATCGACCGGATCTCGTCATAGTCGTCCCGGACGATGACGACGGTGCTGTCGTAGAGGTACGGGTCGCTGAAGCTGTACGCCTCGGCGCGCTCCGGCGTGACGTTGACGCCGTTGGCCACCATGTCGTAGCGGCCGCCCTCCACGCCGGCCAGCAGGCCGTCGAACTCGCCCTCCACAAAGGTGGCGGTCACGCCCAGCTTTTCGGCCACAAGCCGGGCCACCTCCACGTCGTAGCCCACCAGCTCGTCGTTCTCGTCATGGTAGGTAAAGGGGGCCCAGGTGCCCTCGGTGGCAACGATCAGCTCGCCGCGGGCCTGGATGCGGGCCAGCAGGTCGCCCGCCTCGGCGGCGTCCTCGGCCGAGGCGGCGCCCTGCGCAGCGGAGGAGCTTGCGTCCGCCGCGCCGGCGGAGGAAGCGCCGCCCGAACAGGCGGTCAGGGTCAGCAGGCCGGCAGCCAGCACCGCCGCGGCGATGCGGGAGATCATACGTTTTTTCATTGGGAAACCCTCCTGTTGTGTCTTGTATATCAGTGTATTGGCAGGCTGTTTTGCCCTGCCGGGCGGGCATCAGGCAAAAATGCCGTGCTGCTCGATCATCTGCAAAAAGGCTTTGGTGCGCTGCTGCTTCGGCGCCTGGAAAAACTCCTGCGACGGGGCCGCCTCCACCACCACGCCGCCTTCCATAAAGACGACCTTGCTGGAGACATTGCGGGCAAAGCCCATCTCGTGGGTGACCACCAGCATGGTCATGCCGTCGTCGGCCAGCTGGCGCATGACGGACAGTACCTCGCCGGTCAGCTCCGGGTCCAGCGCGCTGGTGGGCTCGTCAAAAAAGATGATGTCCGGCCCGGTGGCGATGGCACGGGCAATGGCCACCCGCTGCTGCTGCCCGCCCGAAAGCTGCCGCGGATAGTAGTCGTACCGGTCGGACAGGCCCACCCGGTCCAGCGCCCGGCGGCCGATCTCCTCGGCCTGGGCTTTGGGCATTTTGCGGGCGATGATCAGCCCTTCGGTGACGTTTTGCAGCGCCGTTTTGTTGCGGAACAGGTTGTAATTTTGAAAGACGAAGCCTGTTTTGCGGCGCATGGCGTTCTGCTCTTTTTTGCCGACATAGCCGAACTGGTAGGTCTTGCCGTCAAAGGTCATGGATCCGCCGTCGGCCTGCTCCAGGAAATTGATGCAGCGCAGAAGCGTCGTCTTGCCGGAACCGCTGGGTCCCAAAATAGCCACCACGTCGCCCTTTTCCACGCTCAGGTCCACGCCCCTCAGCACCGGCTGGCTGCCAAAGGATTTTTGGATGCCGTGTACTTCCAGCATTTACTTGACCTCCTGTGTTTCGTAGGCGCCAAGGCGCTTTTCGCCCAGGCGCTGGAGTTTGGTCAGCACCGTCGAGAACAGCAGGTAGATGGCCGCCACTTCCAGATACAGCGGCATATACTCAAAGGTGCGGCCGGCGATGCGCTGGGTGGCCATGAACATCTCGGCCACCGTGATGGTGGACGCCAGCGAGGTATCCTTGAGCATCGAGATCAGCGAGTTTGCCAGCGACGGGAAGGCCGTGCGCAGCGCCTGGGGCAGCACGATGCGGCGCATCGTCTGCAGATAGCTCATGCCCACGCAGTAGCCGGCCTCCATCTGGCCGGCGGGGACGGATTCCAGCGCGCCGCGCACCGCCTCGGCGGCGTAAGCGCCCTCGTTGAGCGAAAAGACGATGACCGCCGCCACAAACGGCTCCAATATAATGTTGAAGTCGGTCAGGCCGTAAAACACCACGAACAGCTGCACCAGAAGCGGCGTGCCCCGCACCACCCAGATGTAAAACCGGGCGACGTCCTTGAGCACCTTGACCTGGGCGAACTGGATCATCGCCACCGCGATGGCGATGACCATGGCAAAACAGAACGAGATTGCGGTGAGCGGGATGGTCATGATCAGACCGGGGATCAGGATCCTGCCGAAAGAATCGACCAGCAGGTCCAAAATACGGTTATCTATCATAGGTACGGGACCTTCCTCCTCTATCCGGCGGGCAGCGCCCGCCGCGGCGGACCTGCGCCTTTTGAGAGGCGGGCGCAGTCCGCTGATTTTTCTGTATGTATTGTAGCGGATCGGCGCTGCAATATCAAATACCTATGTCAAATACCATTCTATGCTTGACAGCTATAAAAAGCAGGTGGTATAGTGTGGGCGGGCTCTGCCGCATGGCAGAGCACATGTCAGCGCGATATTTTGGAGGGCGACGATCTACATGGAACTGCGGGTGCTGCAATATTTTCTGGCTGTTGCGCGGGAGCAGAGCATCTCCGGCGCGGCGGAATCGCTGCATCTTTCGCAGCCGACGCTCTCCCGCCAGCTGAAAGAGCTGGAGGAGGAGCTGGGCAAGCAGCTGATGGTCCGCGGCAGCCGGCGCATCACCCTGACCGAGGAAGGCATGCTGCTGCGCAAGCGGGCCGAGGAGATCATCGACCTGGTACATAAGACCGAAAGCGAGATCATCGACTCGGACGAGACCATCACCGGCGACATCTGCATCGGCAGCGGCGAGACCGACGGCATCCGGCTGCTGGCCCGCGCCGCCCGCGCGCTGCACGATCAGTACCCTCAGATCCAGTACCACATCACCAGCGGCGACGGCCCGCTGGTGACCGAACAGCTGGACAAGGGGCTGATCGACTTTGGGGTGCTGATCGGCACGCCGGACCTGTCCAAATACGACGCGCTGCCGCTGCCCGCCCGGGACGTGTGGGGCGTGCTGATGCCCGCCGGCTGCCCGCTGGCCCAAAAGGCCGCCGTTGCGCCGGAGGATCTGTGGGACAAGCCGCTGATCGTAAGCCGGCAGAAGGGCGCCGACCTGACCCACTGGCTGCGCCGCAGCCGCAGCCAGCTGAACATTGTGGCCACCTACAACCTGATCTACAACGCCTCGCTGCTGGTGGACGAGGGACTGGGCTACGCCCTGACGCTGGACAAGCTGGTGAACACCACCGGCAGCCGGCTGTGCTTCCGTCCGCTGACCCCCCGCATGGACATCGGGATGTATCTGGTATGGAAAAAGTACCAGGTCTTTTCCAAGGCCGCCGAGAAATTTCTGGAAGTGCTGCAAAGCCTGCCGGAGTTCCAGCCGGAAGGCTGAACCCGCCCGCTTTTTCCCTGCCCGCCTTTCACACCTGTATATATGGGAGGACCACCCGCCATGCTGATCCAGCATCTGGGACGATTTCATCTTTCCGACAGCGCCTGCCGCCGCCTGGCGCAGCGCTGCACCGAGGCAGGCGTGGCCCTGCTGCTGGTGCTGAGCGAAGTGTTCAGCTCCAACATCCAATCCACGCTGCCAGCTTTCAGCACAGCGGCAAGGCTGTGCCTGACCGGCGGCGCGCTGCTGCTGCTTGGCTTTAAATGCCTGTTCCTGACCCGGTACGAGACCCGGGGCCAGTGGGCCGCGCTGTTTTTGACGCTGGCCTACACCGGTTTTGCCGCCCTGTACGGCGGCGACGAATGGTTCTTGCTGGCCGCCCTGGTGGGGCTGGCCGCCAAGGACGCCGATCTGCGTCGGCTGGCGCGGGTCTATCTGGCCGTTGCCGCCGCCGGGCTTGTGCTGGTGCAGCTTTTGCACCTGCTGACGCCGCTGGTGCCCTTCAAGTTCTACTGCCGCAACTGGGATTTCGGCTACGGGCATTACAACGGCTACGGTGCCCGCCTGATGGGCGTGTTTCTGGCCTGGGGCTGGCTGCGCTGGCCCCGCCTGCGCTGGTTCGACTGGGCCGGGCTGGCCGCGCTGGCCGTTTATACGCTCACGGTGCCCGTCTGCCGCGGGGCCGGCGGCGCCATGCTGCTGCTATTGGCGCTGTTTGCAGCCCAAAAGCTGCTGCCCCGCCTGTTTGAAAGCCGGCTGTACCACGGGCTGGTCCTGGCCGTCTACCCGTTGCTGACGGCGCTCAGCCTTTTGACCGGATACCTGTTTGACACCGCCGATCCCGACCACACGCCGGTCCTGAAAGCGATCGACCGCCTGCTGTCCGGCCGGTTCGAGATCTGGCACAATGTGTTCTGGCAGACCCCGGCGTCGCTGCTGGGCGGCGTGCCCACCGACGGCGACGAGCACAGCTCCATCGACAATATGTATCTGGCCCTGCCCATGAACAAAGGCGTGCTGGGGGCCGTCCTGGTGGCGGCGGTGTTCCTGATCTTGCTGTGGCGGCTGGCAAAAGGCCGCCATACCGGCGAGCTTTTGTGCATGACCGCCCTGCTGGCCTATCTGTTTATGGAAAACAAGCCGTTTCTGCTTTCGGCCAACCCGCTGGTGCTGCTTTTGCCCTGCGTGTTCTTTGCGCGTCCGGACCGGCCGCTGCCGGTATTGTGCCCCAGGGCGGAACAGCCGCAGCCGGCTGCCGCCGGGCAGGCCCGGTAACGCCCCTGTCCCCAGTTTGCCCAACCGCAGAAATGCCCCCGCTCCGCCGGCGCAAGACCGGCGGAGCGGGGGCGTTTTGTTTTATAGCTTGTTTTGCCGGCCGCGCCGGATTTACACGCAGGCGGCCATGTCGCCGCTGACCAGCACGATCTGCCCGTCCGGGCCGGCGTCGGCGGTAAAGGCGGCCCCCGGCCCGGCGTCGCCGCTGGCGATGCGGTCGGCCAGCGCCTGCTCCACCGCGCGGCCCACCTTGCGGCGCAGCTCTCTGGCGCCGTAGGCGGGGGTCTCGTCGCCGGCCAGCGCGGCCGCCGCCGCGGGGGTATGGCGCAGCGTGTAGCCCTGCCGGGCGGCCCGGTCCTCCAGTTCGCACAGCAGCCGGTCGGCGATATGCGCCAGCTGCTGCGGGCCAAGCGGGTCAAACAGGACCACCTCGTCCAGGCGGCCCATCAGTTCGGGGCGGAAGTAGTCCCGCGCCTCCTGCAGCGCCTTTTTGGCGCGGCGGCCGGTCTCCTCGGCGGCGGCGCCGAACCCCATGGGCGCGGTCTGCCCTGCCAGGCAGCGCGCCCCCAGGTTGGAGGTCAGCAGAATGATGGTGTTGGAAAAATCCGCCTTGCGGCCCTGGGCGTCGGTCAGGCAGCCGTCCTCCAGGATCTGCAAAAGCACGTTCTGGATGTCGGTGTGGGCTTTCTCGATCTCGTCAAACAGCACCACGCTGTAGGGGCGGCGGCGGACGGCCTCGGTCAGCTGGCCGCCCTCGTCGTGGCCCACGTAGCCGGGCGGCGAGCCCAGCATCCGGGCGACGGTGTGGCTTTCCATATACTCGCTCATGTCAAAGCGGAGCAGGGCTTTTTCGCTGCCGAACCAGCTTTTGGCCAGCGTGCGGGCCAGCTGGGTCTTGCCCACGCCGGTGGGCCCCAAAAACAGCATGGCGCCGATGGGCCGCCCCGGTTCCCGCAGGCCGGTGCGGCTGCGCCGGATGGCCGCCGCCACCGCATGGACCGCCCGCGGCTGGCCGATGACCTCCTGGGAGAGCCGCTCCTCCAGAAGGTTCAGCCGTTCCCGTTCGGCCTCGCCCACCCGCTCGGCAGGCACGCCGCTGGCCTTGCTGACCACGCGGGCGATGTCCGCCGGCGTCAGCCCGGCGCCGCCCCGGCCGGTGATGCGCGCGGCCGCCGCAGCCTCGTCCAGCAGGTCGATGGCCTTGTCGGGCAGGTAGCGCCCCGGCAGATAGCGCACGCTCAGCTCCACCGCGGCGTGGATGGCCTCCGCCGGGATGGTGACGCCGTGGTACCGCTCGTACCGGGGCATCAGCCCGGCCAGGATCTTCTCGGCGTCGGCGGGGGCAGGCTCCTCCACCATCACCTTGCCGAAACGCCGGTCCAGCGCCGAGTCCTTGCCGATGGTCTTGCGGTATTCCTCCGGCGTGGTGGCCCCGATCAGCTGGATCTCGCCGCGGGCCAGCATCGGCTTCAGGATGCTGGCGGCGTCGATGGCCCCCTCGGCCGCGCCCGCCCCCGCGATGACGTGGATCTCGTCGATGAACAGAATGGTGGAGCGGTCGCGGTACAGCTCCTCCAGCAGGTTTTTGAACCGCTCCTCAAAATCGCCGCGGTACTTGGTGCCCGCCACCATCGACGCCATGTCCAGCGCCAGCACCCGCTTGCCCTGCAGGCTGCGGGTCACCCGGCCCTCGGCGATGCGCTGGGCCAGCGCCTCCGCCAGCGCGCTTTTGCCCACGCCGGGCTCGCCCAGCAGGCAGGGGTTGTTTTTCTGCCGGCGGCACAGGATCTCGATCATCCGCTCCAGCTCGGCGTCGCGGCAGAGCACCGGGTCCAGCTGGCCTTCCTGCGCCAGGCGGGTCAGGTCGCGGCCGTATTTCTCGCTGGGCCGGCTGCCGCGGGAGGCGCTCATCCGCGGCTGGGCGGGCAGCACCAGCTGGCCGGAAAGCTGCCGGCACTCCCGCGCGGCCTGGGGCACCTCCACCCCCAGCTCGGCCAGCCAGACGCTGGCGGTGCAGGCGCAGTCCTCCAGCATGGCGCAGAGCAGGTGCTCGTTCTCGGCACGCGGCGCCCTGGCCGCCTGGGCGCCCAGCTGGGCAAACTCCAGCGCCTTGCGGCTTTCGGACGCAAGGTCCCGCCAGCCCAGGCGCACCGGGCTTCCGCCGCAGCTGCGCCGGGCGCTGCACTCCTGCAGGGCGACCCCGGTCACCCGCTTTGCGCGCAGGAATTCCCCCGCCGGCCCGCCGTCTGTTTCCAGCATGGCAAGCAGCAGATGGCCGGTATCGGCGGCGGGGCAGCCCTCCCGCCCGGCAAGGGTCAGCGCCCGGCCCACCGTGCGGCAGGTGCGCCGCGACAGCCCTTTGTGAAAATAAAACATAGACGGTTCTCCCTCTGGCACAGGCGGTATCCCGGCGCGCATGGTCCTGTGTACGGCATGCGGACGGGCGGCTGGCCCTGGCGCAGCCCGCAGCCCTGTGCTCAAACACAGTATAGGCGGCCGCCGCGCAAATAATCATCGAAAGCGGGCAACCCATATGACAAACCCTCTGCCGCGTGCTATAATAAAGCAGCCGCGCCCGGCTGCGGCGTCCTATCCCATCCAAGAAAGGCTGTGCTGCCCATGCGCCGATTGTTCCGCTATATCAAGGGGTACGAGAAGGAAACTGTCATCGCCCCGCTGTTCAAGATGCTGGAGGCCTGTTTTGAGCTGCTGGTGCCCCTTGTGGTGGCCCGCATCGTGGACGAGGGCATCCAGAACGCCGACCTGCCCTTTATCTGGCGGCAGTGCGGCCTGCTGGTGCTTTTGGCCGTGGTGGGCATGGCCAGCAGCCTGACCGCCCAGTACTTTGCCGCCAAGTCCGCTTTGGGTTTTGGCACGGCACTGCGGCGGGACCTGTTTGCCCACATCAATACCCTGAGCCACACCGAGCTGGACCGGATGGGCACCCCCACGCTGGTGACCCGCATGACCAGCGACGTCAACCAGGTGCAGAACGGCCTGAACATGACGCTGCGGCTTTTGCTGCGGTCGCCCTTTATCGTCATTGGGGCCATCCTGATGGCGCTGACCATCAGCCCGGTGCTGACGCTGTGGTTTTTGGGCATCACGGCGGTGATCTCGCTGGTGATCTGGGCCATCATGCGGGCGACGGTGCCCATCTATCACGACGCCCAGACCACGCTGGACCGGGTGACCCAGCTGACCCGCGAGAATTACGTGGGCGCCCGCGTGGTGCGGGCCTTCAGCCGGCAAAAGGACGAGATGGCCGGTTTTGCCGCCGCCAACGATCGCCTGCGGAACGTGCAGCTGGCCGCCGGGCGCATCTCGGCCCTGATGAACCCCATCACCTACCTGATCGTCAACCTGGGGGCCATCGCCATTTTGTGGCACGGCGGCCGCCAGGTGGACGCCGGCGCGCTGACCCAGGGCGAGGTCATGGCGCTGCTGAACTACCTGAGCCAGATTTTGCTGAACCTGCTGCGCATCGCCGACCTGGTCATCATCATGACCCGCGCGGTGGCCAGCGCCGTCCGCGTCAGCGAGGTGCTTGCCACCCCCACCACCATGCCCGACCCCGCCGCGCCGGAACTGGACGCGGTGCCGGGCGCGCCCGCCGTCGCCTTTGAGGACGTCGGCTTTGCCTATGCGGGCGCCGGCGCGCCCAGCCTGACCGGCGTGACGCTGGCCGCCGCCCCCGGCGAGACCATCGGCGTCATTGGCGGCACCGGCAGCGGCAAGACCACCTTTGTCAGCCTGATCCCCCGCTTTTACGACGCCACCGGCGGCCGGGTGCTGCTGTTCGGCCATGACGTGCGCCGGTACGGGTTTGCCCAGCTGCGGCGGATGATCGGCGTGGTGCCCCAGAAGGCGGTGCTGTTTACCGGCACCATCCGGGACAATATGCGCTGGGCCAAGCCCGACGCCACCGACGAGGAGATCTGGGCGGCGCTGGAGATCGCCCAGGCGGCGGAGTTTGTCCGCGCCAAGCCCGGCGGCCTGGACGCCCCGGTGGAGACCGCCGGTCGCAACTTTTCCGGCGGGCAGCGCCAGCGGCTGACCATTGCCCGCGCGCTGGTGCCCATGCCCCGCATCCTGATTTTGGACGACAGCGCCTCGGCGCTGGACTACGCCACCGACGCCGCGCTGCGCACAGCCATCAAGGAAAAAACGCAGGGCATGACGGTGTTTATCGTATCCCAGCGGGCCGCGGCGGTGCGGCAGGCCGACCGCATCCTGGTGCTGGACGACGGCGCGCCCGCCGGCCTGGACAGCCACGCCCGCCTGCTGCAGAGCTGCGCGGTCTACCGCGAGATCTGCCTGAGCCAGCTTTCCAAAGAGGAGGTGTCCCGCACGGTATGAGCAAACAGACCAAACGCGCCGACCCGGCCACCATCCGGCGGGTGCTGGCATTGATCGCCCCCTACCGCGCCAGGGTCGTCCTGGTGCTGGCGCTGGCCGCCGTGACGGTGGCCTCCACCCTGTACGCCCCCATCCTGACCGGCGACGCGGTGGACGAGATCCTGGGCCCCGGCCAGGTGGATTTTGCCGCGCTGGCCGGCATCGGGGTGCGGCTGGCCGCGACCATCGCCGTGACCGCCCTGGCCCAGTGGGCCATGAGCCTGTGCAACAACCGCATCACCTACCAGGTGGTGCGGGACATCCGGGTGCAGGCCTTTGACCACATGCAGGTGCTGCCGCTGTCCTACATCGACGGCCACCGCCCCGGCGATGCCATCAGCCGCATCACCACCGACGTGGAGCAGTTTTCGGACGGTTTGCTGATGGGCTTCACCCAGCTGTTCACCGGCGTGCTGACCATATTGGGCACCCTGATCTTTATGCTGACCATCGACTGGCGCATCACGCTGGTGGTGGTGGTCCTGACGCCGCTGTCCATCTTTGTGGCGCGGTTCATCGCCCAGCGCACCTACTCGATGTTCAAGGTGCAGAGCGAGACCCGCGCCGAGATGACCTCGCTGGTGGAGGAGCTGGTGGGCAACCAGCACCTGGTGCGGGCTTTCGGCTACGAATCCCGCGCCGAACAGCGGTTCGAGCGCATCAATCTGGATCTGCAGAAATGCAGCGTCCGGGCGGTGTTCTTCTCCTCCCTGACCAACCCCGCCACCCGCTTTGTCAACGCGCTGGTCTATGCGGCGGTGGCGGTCATCGGGGCGTTTCTGGCCATCGGCGGCGCCATCACGGTGGGCGGGCTGTCGGCCTTCCTCAACTATGCCAACCAGTACACCAAGCCCTTCAACGACATTTCCAGCGTGATGACCGAGCTGCAGAACGCCCTGGCCTGCGCCCAGCGGGTGTTTGACCTGATCGACGAAACGCCCATCCGCCCCGACGCCCCCGGCGCCAGGGCGCTGGACCCCGCCGCGGCCGAAAACGGCAGCGTCCAGTTTGACCATGTGCGCTTTGGCTACACGCCGCAGGCAACGCTGTTCCAGGACCTGAGCCTGGAGGCAAAGCCCGGCCAGCGCATCGCCCTGGTGGGCCCCACCGGCTGCGGCAAGACCACGCTGGTCAACCTGCTGATGCGCTTTTACGAGATCGACGGCGGGCAGATCCGGGTGGGCGGCCTGCCCATCGACAAACTGACGCGGGATTCGCTGCGGGCCAACTTTGGCATGGTATTGCAGGAGACCTGGCTGAAAGCCGGCACCGTGGCCGAGAACATCGCCTACGGCAAGCCGGACGCCAGCCGGGAGGAGATCGTCGCCGCGGCCAAACAGGCCCGCGCCCACAGCTTTATCTGCCGGCTGCCCCAGGGCTACGACACCCCCATCGCCGAGGACGGCGGCAACATCAGCCAGGGGCAGAAACAGCTTTTGTGCATTGCCCGCGTCATGCTGCAGCGCCCGCCGGTGCTGATTTTGGACGAGGCCACCAGCTCCATCGACACCCGCACCGAGATCCTGGTGCAGAGCGCCTTTGAGGAGCTGATGAAAGGCCGCACCAGCTTTATCGTGGCCCACCGGCTGTCCACCATCAAAAACGCCGACTGCATCCTGGTGATGAAGGACGGCGCCATCATCGAGCGCGGCACCCACGACGAGCTGCTGGCCGGGGGCGGTTTTTACGCCCGGCTGTACGAGAGCCAGTTTGCCAAAGCCTGACGCCGAGCCCGCCCCGCCGCAGCCGCGGGTCCGTCCGCCAACTGCGTACAAATTGACGCAGGCAGGATACAGTTGTATAATAAGATCGTCGCCCTGCCTGTCGGCTGCTGTGCGGAGCCGGCGTCCCCGCGGGGCGCAGGATTGGAATACCATAGAGGGGGAAGATTGCCATGTCCAAGACCGTGATACCCAAAAACTACAAAAGCACCCTGGGCCTGTACGACACCCAGAAGGCCATCGGCCTGATCAACACCATCTTTCAGGAAAAACTCTGCGCCGCGCTGCACCTGAAGCGGGTCACCGCGCCGCTGTTCGTCGCCCACGGCAGCGGCCTGAACGACGATCTGAACGGCGTCGAGCGCCCGGTGGCCTTTGACGTGCCCTTTTTGAACGAGACCGGCGAGGTGGTGCACAGCCTAGCCAAGTGGAAGCGGTATGCCCTGGGCAAGTACGGCTTCCGCGCCGGGCAGGGGCTGGTCACCAACATGAACGCCATCCGCCGTGACGAGGAGCTGGACAACCTGCACAGCATCTACGTGGACCAGTGGGACTGGGAGCGGGTCATTACCGAGCGCCAGCGCACGCTGGACTTTTTGCAGGACACGGTGCACGACATTGTGGACGCGGTCTGCGGCACCGCCGACGAGCTGCGCTGGAAGTTCCCGGCACTGAAAAAGATCGCTCTGAGCCGGGACGTGGCCTTTATCACCGCGCAGCAGCTGGAGGACAAATACCCCGGCCTGACGCCGAAAGAGCGGGAGAACGCCTTTGTGAAGGAGCACCGCACCGCCTGCATCATGCAGATCGGCGGCAAGCTGAAAAGCGGCGCCCCCCACGACGGCCGCGCCCCCGACTACGACGACTGGGCGCTGAACTGCGACATTTTGTTCTGGCACAAGACGCTGGGCTGCGCGCTGGAGCTTTCCAGCATGGGCATCCGCGTGGACGCCGAGAGCCTGCGCCGCCAGCTGGACGAGGCCGGCTGCCCCGAACGGGCCGGGCTGCCCTTCCACAAAATGCTGCTGGAGGGCAAACTGCCGCTGACCATGGGCGGCGGCATCGGCCAGAGCCGCATGTGCATGCTGATGCTGGGCAAAGCCCACGTGGGCGAGGTCCAGGTCAGCCTGTGGGACGCCGACACCATCGCCGCCTGCAAGGCCGCCGGCGTGCAGCTGCTGTGACCCGCAAAAGCAAAACCGCGGCGGAGCACCGCGCACAAAAGCCAAACCGGCCGGCGGCCATTTTCCGCTTTTGCCGCCCCGAAAGAACAAAACTCTGTGCGGGAACAGCCGCATGACAGCCCCGCCCTGCCATGCGGTCCTCTTTCCCGCCGCCGCAATCGTCCCCCGTGCGCAATGCGCACGGAGGACGCCTTTTTTGCCGGATCTGGTCAGCACTTGCTTTCCCGCATTTTCTCCCCCGCCATCGCATACACTGGAAAAGCCGGCAGCCCCGGCCTGCCCCTTGCCCGTCCGTCCCCGAAAGGAGGCCCCGCCAGTGAAAACGGTGATCTATCTGGACGTTTTGCTGCTGGTCAATTTCCTGGCCGGGTACTTTCTGCTTCTGGCCGCCGGGCTTTTGGCCGGCTGCAGGGCAAAGCTGCCCCGGCTTCTGGTCGCTTCGGCGCTGGCCGCCCTGTCCGCTTTGATCCTGTTTGCGCCGGAGCTGCCCTACCCGGTACAGATCCTGTACAAGCTGGGCAGCGGGGCGGCCATTGTCTGGGCGGCGTTCGGGGCGCGCAGCCTGCGCCGGTTCCTCTGCGCCGCGTTCTGGTATGTCACGCTCAATCTGCTGCTGGCCGGGCTTGCCCTGCTGGCCATCGTCCAGACCGGCGCGCCCTTTGTGCAGACCAACAATCTGGCCGTATACCTGCGGGTGTCGCCGCTGCTTTTGCTGGTGCTGGCCGGCATCTGCTGTCTGGCGGTGGAGGCCGTACTGCGGCTGCTGGGACAAAACGATCCCCCCGCCAGGTGCATCGGGGTCGAGCTGGATCTTTGCGGCTCCAAAGTCTGCCTGCGCGCCATGCTGGACACCGGCTGCCACCTGAAAGACCCCGTCTCCTGCCTGCCGGTCCTGCTGGTCAGCTATCCGGACGCCGAGACCCGCCTGCCTGCGCCGGTGCGGGAATTCCTGGACGCATGGTACCGGGGCGATCCCCCTGCCGAACCGCCGGAGGGGCTGCGCCTGCGGCTGATCCCCTGCACCACCGCCGAGCAGGCGTCACTGCTGCCGGGGTTTGCCGCGGGGCGTATCGGGCTGATCTCGCCGCAGGGCGTCATGCCCCTGGACCGTACGGCGGTCGCTTTCTCCCGCCAGAGTTTCGGCACGGAGCGGTACGAGGCGCTGTACGGCCCGGATTTTCTTTGACCGGCACAGCGGCGCAGACCGCTTTTCGCTACATAGTCCCGGGGCGCTCCGCCCCGCATTCCAGTTTGTGTCCAAAGGAGGGCTTTTGTATGACCATTGCGCAGATGAAACAACGGCTGTATCAGTTTTTCCTGCAGTTCACCGCCCCGCAGGCGCTGCACTACATCAACGGCCCCGACACGCTGCCGCCGCCGCTTTCTCCGGAGGAGGAAAAAGCAGTGTTCGACGCCCTGGCGGCCGGTCGGCCGGAAGCCCGCGACACCCTGATCACACATAACCTGCGGCTGGTGGTGTACATTGCCAAAAAGTTCGAGACCGCCTCCGCCGGGATCGAGGACATGATCTCGATCGGCGCCATCGGCCTGATCAAAGCGGTCAACACCTTTGAGCCGGACAAGAACATCAAACTGGCCACTTACGCCAGCCGCTGCATCGAAAACGAGATCCTGATGTATCTGCGCAAAGGTTCCAACCGCCGGCAGGACGCCAGCATCGATGAACCGCTGAACACCGATTCCGACGGCAACGAACTGCTGCTGGTGGACGTGCTGGTCAGCGAGGACGCCCAGGTGGGCGAGGAGCTGGAACGGTGCGCCGAGCGCGCCGCCCTGCGCCGGGCCGTGCAGCAGCTCGCCCCGCGGGAGCGGCAGATCATGGAGCTGCGGTTCGGCCTGCACGGCGGCAGCGAGCATACCCAAAAAGAAGTGGCGGACATCATCGGCATCTCGCAGAGCTATATCTCCCGCCTGGAAAAACGCATCATCAAACGGCTCCGCCGAGAGCTGGAAGCCGCGGTGTGACGGCGGCGCGCCCCGCATGCCGCCCTGCCGGAAAACAGACACGGCGCGCCGGCGCTGCGGGCAAAGCCTGCCCCGCGCCGGCGCGCCGCTGCGGTATCCGGTTCAGCGTTTCATCATACCGGAAGTCTCGGTGACAAATTCGGTCGAAAGCCCGCCCATCACGTTCATCTCGGCGCCGGGGGCAAACACCGCAAAATCAAAGCCGCCCTGCGTCCAGGTAAAGATGGACTCGCGTCCCGGGGACTGGCTCAGCGTAACGTTCACGTCCCCCACGGGGAACTCGTGGACGCTTTCGTACTCGTGCTTGCTGTATTCCAGCGGCAGGGTAAGCGTCCCCGACGGCGCGGCCCGCAGCGTCACATCGTCGCTGTGCGCCACCGAGTACTCCACTTCGGCCACGCCGCCGTCCACCAGCCAGTAGCGGGTCGGCGTCAGGACGTCGCTGTCCGGCAGGCCGTTCAACCGGAATCCCCGGTACCCCACGTATTCCGGCGTTTTATACTCCACATAAGTCTCCCGGCCGTCCGTGCGGTCCGGGCTGCGCGACGCGCGTCTGACCACCACCAGAAAGACGGCCATCCCCGCTGTGGAGGCGGCAAATACCGCCGTCAGTATGATCCAGATCGTTTGTTCCATAACGCCTTCCCTCCCTCTTGCGCCATCTTATGCCGGGCGGCGTCCAAATGTGCCCCGCCGCGTGCAGACGCTTTTCCAGAATTTGTGCTGTCTGCCCGGACGCGTTTGCGCCTATACTCCCAAACACAGGACAGGAGGATGGCGAAGATGCATGCAGGAAAAGTAGAGCTGTGCGGCGTGAACACCGCACAATTGCCCGTTTTGAGCGAGAAGGAGAAAACCGAGCTGCTGGCCGCCGCCCACAGCGGAGACAGCGGGGCGCGCCAGCAGATGATCCAGGGCAACCTGCGCCTGGTGCTGAGCGTGGTGCAGAAATTTTCCGGCCGGGGCGAAAACCTGGACGATCTGTTCCAGGTCGGGTGCATCGGCCTGATCAAAGCGATCGACCACTTTGACCCGGCGCAGAACGTGCGGTTCTCCACCTACGGCGTGCCGATGATCGTGGGCGAGATCCGACGCTTTCTGCGGGACAACAACGCCGTGCGGGTCAGCCGTTCCATCCGCGACCTGGCCTACAAGTCGATGCAGGCCAGAGAAACGCTTCAGCAGAAGGGCGGCCGGGAACCGCATATCTCCGAGATCGCCGAGTATGTGGGCGCCGCGCCGGAAAGCGTGGCCATGGCGCTGGAGTCGGTGGTGGAGCCGGCCAGCCTGTACGAGCCGGCCTATTCCGACGGCGAAGACAGCATCGCGATCCTGGACCAGGTCAACGAGGGCTGCAGCGAGGAAAGCTGGATCAGCGACATCATGTTCCGCGACACCGTGCGGGCGCTGAGCCCGCGGGAGAAAAAGATCATCTCACTGCGGTATCTGGCCGGCAAAACGCAGATGCAGGTAGCCCGGGAGATCGGCATCAGCCAGGCGCAGGTCAGCCGGCTGGAGAAAAACGCCCTGCGCCGCATCAAAGAGGAGATCTCGGCCGGCTGAAACAGGCCGCGCCGGGACGCAGACAGGCAGGCCGCGGGATCGTCCTCCCGGCGGCCCGCCTGCGCTTTTTATGGTTCCGTTATTGTTCTGGCCTTTTGGCATCGGTTTCGCTGCGGGAGGTTTCCCCGGCCTGTCCCGCCTCCTGCTGCTGGCGCTGACGTGCCGCCTGCTGCTGGCGGCGGCGCTGCTGTTCCCGCTTGCGCTGCTGCAGCGCTGCGCGCAGATCGGGCAGCTGCACGCCGCAGCGCTCCAGCGCTCGGTTGAAGGATTTTTTATTTTTATACAGGATGCCGGTGATGCCCAGGTTGTAGGCGGCCTGGGCGTTTGCGCGGCTGTCGTCCACAAAGATAGATTCCTCGTAGACCAGATGGTATTTCTGCATCAGCAGGGTGTAGATCCTGGGGTCGGGCTTATTCACGTGGACGTCGCAGGAGGCGACGCCGCCGTCGAACAGCGGGAAAAACTCCCGCTCCCGGATATGCTCCATCGTGTCGGCGGCAATGTTGGACAGATAATACAGGTGATAGCCGGCCAGTTTCAGCTGCATCATCGTCTTGACCGTGGAGCGCTTGGTGCGCAAGATCTTTTCCCACTCGTCAATGACGGTCTGCACCTCAAAAGTGCGGCCCACCTGGGCGGCGTTTTCCAGCATGATGCGGTTGGCCGCCGCCCGGGTGATCAGTCCCGCGTCCAGGTCCTCCCACTCCTTGCTGCCGAAGGTCAGGTCATAGACCGCGTCCTCCGCCGTCTTGTTCATAAAGTAGTCCAGCAGAAAATCGCGGGGGTTGAAGTCGACGACGACACCGCCCAGATCAAAGATGATATTTTTATACATAACGGGATAAGCCTCCGTGCCGGGATTGCCCTAGTCCTGCGCCAGCGTCCGGCCGAAACGCCGGCGCCTGCGTCTTTCTTCAAAGCATTACCCTGCCATTATACACGAAAATCCGTCCGCTGTCACCTGCGGCGTGGGAACAAATTGAAGCCCGCGTCATATATTGTACCATGACGCTGCGCAGGGCACAGCGTTCCGCAGCCAAGAGAGAGGTGACCGCCATGACGCTCCACGATTTGAAATGCAAGGATGTGATCCAGTTCAAGACCGGCGAAAACCTGGGCCGCATCGACGATGTGCGCTTTGACGAAGTCAGCGCCCAGATGCAGGGGGTGGTGCTGCACGGGCGGCGGCACCTGTTCGGCCTGCTGGGCCGGGACGACGACCTGGAGATCGCCTGGAAGGACATCAAGAGCATCGGACTGGACGTGGTGATGGTGGACGCCCCGGAAGCCGCCGCCCGCCCGCCAAAGCGTTCGCTTTTCGGGTTTTAGCCCCCTGACAGCCGTCAATGAAACAGAAAATGCCTGCCGGCTTTTCCGGCAGGCATTTTGCGATTGCGTTATATGGTCGGCTCAGCCCTTGATGGCAGCGGCGACCTCGGCAGCGAAGTCCTCGCTGCGCTTCTCCAGACCCTCGCCCTTGACGTAGTGGGTGTACTCGGCGATCTTGATGTCGCCGCCCAGCTCCTTGGCGGTGGCAGCCACGTACTTGGTCACGTCCATGCTGCCGTCCTTGATGAAGGCCTGATCCATCAGGCAGGACTCCTTGTAGAACTTGCCCAGCTTGCCGATGGCCATCTTCTCTTTGATGGCGTCGGGCTTGCCGGCAGTCTTGGGATCGTTGGCCATCTGGGCCAGGACGATCTCCTTCTCCTTGTTCAGCACGTCGGCGGGGACCTGCTCACGGTTCAGGTAGCTGGGGTTGGCCGCAGCGATCTGCATGGCGATGTCCTTACCGAAAGCGACAAACTCCGGCTTGGCGGCGACTTCGTCGCTGGTCTCGAACTTGACGATGACGCCGTGGGTGCCGCCGCCGTGAACGTAGGCGGCGCAGTGGCCCTCGTAACGGGCAAAGCGGCGGACCTTGATGTTCTCCTTGATGACCAGGATCAGGGCCTTCAGGGCGTCGTCAACGGTGCCCTCGCCCATCTTGCAGGACATCAGAGCGTCCAGGTCGGCGGGGTTCTCGTCCGCAACGACCTTGGCCAGCTGCTTGGTGAAATCAACGAACTTGTCGTTCTTGGCAACAAAGTCGGTCTCGGCATTGACCTCGACGACGACGGCGCAGTTGTCGTAAGCGACAGCGTAGACCATGCCCTCGGCGGCGATACGGCCGGCCTTCTTGGAAGCAGTGGCCAGGCCCTGCTCGCGCAGGATCTCCACAGCCTTGGCAAAGTCGCCGTCCGCCTGGGTCAGAGCCTTCTTGCACTCCATCATGCCGCAGTCGGTCTGGCGGCGCAGTTCCATAACGTCTTTTGCAGAAATAGCCATACTGTTTGTCCTTTCCGTTTCAAAAGTTCATGTGGATCGCGTTGGGGCGGGGATGGCTCAGGCCTCGGCCTGCTCCTGGGCGGGGGCCTCCTCGGCGTTGTCCTGGACGCCCTGCTTGCCCTCCAGGGCAGCGTCGGCCATGGCGCCGGAGATCAGCTTGACAGCGCGGATGGCGTCGTCGTTGCCGGGGATGACGTAATCGATCTCGTCGGGATCGCAGTTGGTATCGACAATGGCGATGATGGGGATGTGCAGCTTGCGGGCCTCGGCCACAGCGATGCGCTCCTTGTGGGGGTCAACGATGAACATGGCCTTGGGCAGACCCTTCATGTTCTTGACGCCGCCCAGGTACTTCTCCAGCTTGGACATCTCCAGCTCCAGCTTGACAACTTCCTTCTTGGGCAGCAGGTCAAAGGTGCCGTCCTCCTGCATGGTCTTCAGCTGGTCCATGCGGTCGATGCGCTTGCGGATGGTGCGGAAGTTGGTCAGCATGCCGCCCAGCCAGCGGGCGTTGACGTAGTGCATGCCGCAGCGGTTGGCCTCGTCACGGATGGACTCCTGCGCCTGCTTCTTGGTGCCGACGAACAGGATGTCGCCGCCGTTGGCGACGGTCTCGCGGACAAAATTGTAGGCCTCGTCCAGCTTCTTCACGGTCTTCTGCAGGTCGATGATGTAGATGCCGTTGCGCTCGGTGAAGATGTACTTCGCCATCTTGGGGTTCCAGCGGCGGGTCTGGTGGCCGAAGTGGACACCGGCCTCGAGAAGCTGTTTCATGGATACGACTGCCATAGTGATTTTCCTCCAATATGATTTAGTTTTACCCTCCGCACCGCGTGATCGTTTCCTAACCCGTTCCCAAAACGGAAAAAGGCACAAAAAAACAACGCAATGCGTGTGTATTGCCGTAATATAATAGCACAAGGTTTTGGGGATTGCAAGGGGATTTTGCTGCAAATCTGCACTTTTTTGCCGGACTCTCTGTATTGGGACGGGTCCGCGGCGGTTTTGGCAGGTCCGCTCCCCCGCTTCGACGTTCTTCCCGGCGCAGCAGACCCCCGGCACGGGACATACCGCGCCGGGGGTATTGTTGGCTTTGGGGGCGGATGTTATTCCGCAGCTTCCTCCCCTGCCGGCGCGTCGGCGTCAGGCAGCGGCTGGCGGCGGGCAAACACCTTGCTTGCAAAGAACGGCAGGTGCAGGATGCCCAAAAATACCAGCGAGAAAGCCACGTCAGGCCAGGTGTAGACGTTGTTCTGGAAGGTCAGGTCCGGGACAAAGACCAGGCCCAGGTTGTTGTTGATGAAGTGCATGAGGACGGCCACCCAGATGTTGCCGGTCTTCATGTAGCCCCAGGCCATGACGACGCCGTAGCAGATGCAGCAGCCGACCTGGGCGGCAATGCTTTGCAGCGGGGTGTCCGGCGCGTAGTAGAACAGGTTCAGCGGCAGATGCCACAGACCCCAGATCACGCCCAGCAGCACCACGCCCAGCCGGTTGCCGAACTTTGCCTGCATGTGCGGCTGCAGATAGTAGCGCCAGCCGTATTCCTCGCCAAAGAAGCAGAGGAAGCTGAGGAAGAAGTTGAGGATGACGTTGACCAGCATGATATAGGGCACCGGCGTGGCCAGATACTCCGGGTACTCACCCTGGGTGCCGGTAAGGAACGCCGGCACAAAGATGCGCAGCACATACAGCCCCGCAAAAGCCAGGCTGCCGATGACGACGCCCTTTGTGCTGCCCTTGCGCCAGCCGATGCCGTAGGCGGCGCGCTTGGGGTGTTTGGTCAGCGCCAGCCCCACCCAGGCGGCAATGCTGCCGCCCATGACGATAAAGTTGCTGATCAGCAGCCAGGGCAGCTGCGGCGCGGCTACCGACGCAATGGCGGAAACCACCATGACCGCGGTGATCAGCAGGTAAAGCACAAAGAAACCGCGGGGCAGGTCCGGGTCGGCGCGGCGGGTGACCAGGTACCCCAGCATGACGCCCGCCGCCGGGTACATCATCTGCGCCAGCGGAAAGACGTTCACATCCGCGCCGGAAGCATAGCCGAAATACAGCGGGATGCCCATGAGATACGTCAGGCCAAAGGCAATGATCAAAAACAGCACCATACGGGTGCGGGATGCGCTTTTTGCGTTCATTTTTCGTCCTCCTCGGATTCTTCTGAAATATCGTCCAGCGTTTTGCGCCGCTTTTTGTAAACGGCCGAGGCCGCCTGCAGCGCGGCGAACGCCAGCGCCCAGGTAAAGACCGCCGTAATGACCGCGCCGGGCAGGTAATCATAGTTCATCGCGCCGGCGATGGCCGCCGCGATCAGCGCCGTCATGGCGTTGGCGCCTGCTGTGGGCTGAAAGGTGCGGTCCCACAGCCCGGACCAAAGGTTGGCCGCCAGCATGACCGCCGACGTGCCCACCAGCAGGATGCCCTCCGGCAGGTACTGGGCCAGCGGCGCGTCCTGCGCCGCCTGCACCACGATGGAAACCACCAGACCGCCGTACAGCACCCAGTAACCGTAATGCTCGATCTTGAGCTGCTTGATCTCCTGCATCTCGTCCAGCTTGCTGCGCTTGAAGATGGAATTCATTCCGGTTCGTCCTCCTCCCAGAACAGTTCGTCCAAAGATTTGCCCAGCACCCGGCAGATGGCACGGCACAGGCGGATGGTGGGGTTGTACTCGCCCTTCTCGATCGCGTGGATCGTCTGGCGCGAGACCCCCACCGCCGCGGCAAGGTCCCCCTGCGTCATGTCCTTCTCAGCACGGGCGGCTTTCAGCTTCAGGTTCTTTGCCATCGGGCCACCTCCGTTCTGGATACAGAATAACACACGCATTCCATATTGTCAAGTATATATTACTTTTTTATCTTATAATTTTACTTTTTGTCGCCCGTCTTTCTTTGGAAATTCTCCAGCCGCCATGCCCCGGCGCAGTTGCGGCTGAGGGGCGGACTGTGTTATGATACTAATATAAATACAAAAAAAGATGCAGCCCCCGCCGGGCGTGCTCCGGCAGGACCAAAACGCTGATATAAAGGATGGCTTTGCTATGAAAGACGGATTTCTTGCGGTACGCGCGGCCTCGCCTGCGCTGCGCGTGGCCGACTGCGAATACAACACCGCCCAGATCCTGGCCGCCATGGAGGACGCCGGCCGGGCGGGCGTCCGGCTGCTGTGCCTGCCGGAACTCTGCCTGACCGGCTACACCTGCGGCGACCTGTTTTTGCAGGCCGCATTGCTCCGTGGCGCCGAGGCGGGCCTGCGCGAGCTGCTGCGCGCCTCGCAGGAGCATGACATGGTGGTGCTGGCCGGGCTGCCCGTGACGGTGGACGGCAAGCTGTACAACTGCGCGGCGGTGCTGGCCCGCGGCAGGCTGCTGGGCCTGGTGCCCAAGACCTGGCTGCCCAATTACAGCGAATTTTACGAGCTGCGCCACTTTTCCCCCGGCCCCGCCGAGGTGCGGGAGCTGACCTTTGCCGGGCAGCGGACTCTGTTTGGGTCCCGCCTGCTGTTTGCCTGCCGCCAGATGGAAAGCTTTGTGCTGGGCGTGGAGCTGTGCGAGGATCTGTGGGCGCCGGTGCCGCCCAGCTGCGGGCTGGCGCTGGCGGGGGCCACCGTCATTGCCAACCTGTCGGCCAGCGACGAGACCATCGGCAAGGCGGACTACCGCTGCCAGCTGGTCTGCGGCCAGAGCGCCCGGCTGCTGTGCGGCTACCTGTACGCTGACGCCGGCCACGGCGAGAGCACCACCGACATGGTGTTTGCCGCCCATGACCTGATCGCCGAAAACGGCACGCTGCTTTGCGAGACCGGCCCCTTTGGCGGCAGCGCAGCCGAGACCCAGCTGGATCTGGACCGGATGCTGCGCGAGCGCACCCGCAACACCAGCTTCCAGCCCCGGCCGGAAGGCTATACCCGCGTGGAGTTTGACCTGGAACCGGCCGAGGTCCGCCTGACCCGCCCGGTCTCCCCCGCTCCCTTTGTGCCGCAGGACACCGCCGACCGCGCCGCCCGCTGCGAAACCATCCTGCGCATCCAGGCCGAGGGCCTTGCCAGCCGCATGGAGCACACCCATGCCAAGTGCGCGGTGGTGGGCATCTCCGGCGGGCTGGACTCCTGCTTGGCGCTGCTGGTGGCGGTGCGGGCCTGCCGGCTGCTGGGCGTGCCGGCGGATACCATCCACGCCATCACCATGCCCTGCTTTGGCACCAGCAGGCGCACCCGGCAAAATGCCGAAACGCTGTGCGCCGCGCTGGGGGTGCGCTTTGCCGAGATCAACATCACCGCCACGGTGCAGAGCCATTTTGCCGACATCGGCCAGGACCCCGCCTGCTACGATGTGACCTTTGAGAACTGCCAGGCCCGCGTGCGCACACTGGAACTGATGGACTACGCCAACAAAAACGGCGGCTTTGTCATCGGCACCGGCGATTTGAGCGAGCTGGCGCTGGGCTGGGCCACCTACAACGGCGACCACATGAGCATGTACGGCGTCAACGCCGGCGTGCCCAAAACGCTGGTGCGCCACATTGTGCAGTATGCGGCCGACAGCGCCGGCAGCGAAACGCTGCGCCGGGTGCTTTTGGATATTCTGGACACGCCGGTCAGCCCGGAACTGCTGCCCGCCGCCCGGGACGGCAGTTTCAGCCAGCAGACCGAGCAGCTGGTCGGCCCCTACGAGCTGCACGACTTTTATCTGTATTACGTGCTGCGGTTCGGGTTCGGCCCGGCCAAGATCTACCGGCTGGCCCGTGCGGCCTTCGCCGGCCGGTACGACGACGGGGTGCTTTTGTACTGGCTGCGCAGCTTTTACCGCCGGTTCTTTGCCCAGCAGTTCAAGCGCAGCTGCCTGCCGGACGGCCCCAAGGTCGGCTCGGTCACGCTGTCTCCCCGCGCCGACTGGCGCATGCCCAGCGACGCCAGAAGCGCGCTGTGGCTGAAGGAGCTGGAAGGGCTGGATGCCGGCGGCGATCCGGCAGAATAAATCTGGTCTGAAAACGCAAAACAGAGAGCGAGGCCCGCAGCCTGGGGCCTCGCTCTCTGTTTCTTTATGGCACAGCGCTTTTCGCGCGCTTCCGCGAGCTTACTCTGCGCCGGTCCGCTTGACGACCACGGCAATGGTCTTGAGCATGATCTTCACATCCAGCCGGAGCGACCAATTGTCGATATACCAGACATCCAGCCGGACGACCTCCTCAAAATCCTGGATGTCGCTGCGGCCGCTGACCTGCCACACGCCGGTGATGCCCGGTTTCATCGAAAGCCGGCGCTTGTGGTGGCTCTGGTACTGCTCGTACTCGTCCAGCGTGGGCGGGCGGGTGCCCACCAGGCTCATCTGGCCACGCAGCACATTCCAGAACTGCGGCAGCTCGTCGATGGAAGTGCGGCGGATGAACCGCCCCACTTTGGTGATGCGCGGGTCGTCGTCCACCTTGAACATCAGGCCCTGCATTTTGTTTTTGCACATCAGTTCCTTTTTGCGGGCTTCGGCGTCCTGGTACATGCTGCGCAGCTTGTAGATATAAAACACGCGCCCGTTCAGCCCCACCCGCTTCTGCTTGAAAAACAGCGGACCGCGGGATTCCAGCTTGAGCGGGATGGCCACCACCGCGATGATCGGCGCCGAAATGATCAGCCCCACGATGCTGCCCACAATGTCAATGGCCCGCTTCAAGATCATGTCGCCGGTCTTGTGCACGGTCGGCGCAATGGTCACCAGCGGCACGCCGCCCAGCTCCTCGACGCCGCCCTGCAGGCGCGGAGCCAGCACGTCTTTCTGGTTCCCGCTCAAAAAGCGCTCCAGCGCCGGGACGTTCAGGTGGATGGTCAGACCCATGCTTTCCATCTCTTCCAGATAAGGCGCCAGCGACTCGCCCGTGGCGTAGGGCAGATTGATATACACCTCGTCCAGCGAATCGCGGCGAAGCCATTCCATAAAGCTGTCGAACCCGGCCTTGACCGGGGTCGAGTCGATTTTTTCCGGCGCGTCCGCCCCGGCGTCCACCAGCGCCACGCCCACGATGCGCAGGCTCCAGTCCTTGCGCAGGCTGGCCAGGAACTCCGGCGCCCGGTCCTGCGTGGTGACCACCCCGACCAGCGACGCCATGCTGCCTTTATAAAACTTCCGGTTGAGATAGCGCTTGAGCCACATGCGCAGCCCGTATTGGACCAGCAAATTGCAGCCGACCACGCCGACATAAAGGTAACGCGACTCCAAAAGCGGCGCTTTGGTGATAAGCAAAAACACCGCCAGCGCCGCGGCAAACAGCGCGTCCACGCGCACACAGTCGGCAAATTCCGCCGCCGCGCCCCTGCGGGTGATCTCCTGGGCGCTCTGGGCGGACAGGAAGATCAGCAGAAAAGACATCAGCAGGATCAGCACAAACTGCAGGATATCCTCGCCGGAATACTCCAGAATGACCCCCAGCACGCCGTCCAAAAACAGCCATGCGACCGCCGTGCTGATAATAAGACTGAGCAGATCCACCGCAAATACCATCGCGTATTGCAGCTTCTCGCGTTTTTCCATGTTGGATCGAACTCCCCGTAACGGTTCTGCAGCCGTCTGCCGGCTTCGGCGTACGGCCGGATGCTCCGCGGGCAGCGCCCGCATTTTCATCGCGCTCCGGGCCTGTCCCGCCCGCCGGGCATCGCCGCCCGGCAGGAGACTTTCCCCTGCGTCGGCAGAGGCCCCGGATGTATCTTATATATCATACCATACTATTCCCACAAATAGCAATCCCACCCGGAGCCGGCGCGCAAAAAGCCGCCCCGCAGCGGGATGCTTCGCGCATCCGCCGCAGGGCAGCCGGATTTATTCTGTTTTCGCGCCGCCCGCCCGGGCAGCGCTGCGGCTGTCTTTCAGCGCCTGCAGCTCCGCCAGGTCGTAGGGGGTGTTCTGATAGACGTAATAGTTCAGCCAGTTGGTGTACAGCAGGTGGCCGTGGGCGCGCCATCGGAAGATGGGCGGTTTGTCCGGGTCGTCGCCGGGGTAATAGTTGACCGGCACGGCGATGTCCTTGCCGCGGGCCAGGTCGCGGCGGTACTCGGCGTCCAGCGTGTACTTGTCGTACTCCGGGTGGCCGATGACGAAGATCTGCCGCCCCGAATCGGTGGAAAGCAGCATCGGCCCGGCCACATCGCTGCGGGCCAGCACCCGCAGCTCCGGACAGGCGGCGATGTCGTCCTCGTTCAGGCCGGCCCAGCGGCTGTGGGGGGCGTAGAACACCTCGTCAAAGCCGCGCACCAGCGGGTTGGACGGCCGGGTGACCCGGTGCTCGAACACGCCGAACATTTTCTGCGGCAGGTGCACCTTGCGCACGCCGAAATGGTAGTACAGCCCGGCCAGCGCCCCCCAGCACAAATGGATGGTGGAATAGACGTTGGTCTTGGAAAAGTCCATGATGCCGCACAGCTCGTCCCAGTAGTCCACCTGCTCGTAGTCCATATCCTCCAGCGGCGCGCCGGTGATGATCATGCCGTCGTAGCGCTCGTTTTTTACCTCGTCGAAGGTCTTGTAAAAGGCCTTCATGTGTTCCTGGGGGGTGTGGGTGGTGGAGTGGGTGGCCGTCTGCAGGAAAGTGATGTGCACCTGCAGCGGGCTGTTGGCCAGCAGGCGGGCCAGCTGTGTCTCGGTGACGATCTTGGTGGGCATCAGGTTCAAAATCAGGATGCGCAGCGGGCGGATCTCCTGGCTTTGGGCGCGTTCGCGCCGCATGACAAAGACGTTTTCTTCGGCCAGCGCCTCGTAAGCAGGCAGCTCTCGGGGGATGATCAGCGGCATCGGGTTCTCCTTTTGCAAAGGTAATGTGCTGCACGGCGGCTGCGCCGTTCCCGGCAGCCCCTTTTTCGGTTCAGATCTTGTCCAGCGCCTGGGCAATGTCGGCGATCAGGTCGGCCTTGTCCTCCAGGCCGCAGCTCATGCGCACCAGGTCGGGTTTGACGCCGGCGGCGGCCAGCTGCTCGTCGTTCATCTGGCGGTGGGTGGTGCTGGCAGGGTGCAGGCAGCAGGTGCGGGCGTCGGCCACGTGGGTCTCGATGGCGGCGATCTTCAAATTGCCCATGAAAGCCTTGGCGGCCTCGCGCCCGCCCTTGACGCCGAAGCTGACCACGCCGCAGCTGCCGTTGGGCAGGTACTTCTTTGCCGTCTCGTGGTAGGCGTTGCCAGGCAGGCCGCAGTAGTCCACGTAGGCGATCTTGGGATGATTGGCCAAAAACTCGGCCACGGCCTGGCCGTTCTCGCAGTGGCGGGCCATGCGGACGTGCAGGCTTTCCAGCCCCAGGTTGATCATGTAGGCGTTGATGGGGCTTTGGGTGCAGCCGAAGTCCCGCATCAGCTGGGCGGTGGCCTTGGTGATGAAGGCTCCGCCCA
>DWVD01000112.1 GCA_019120395.1 Candidatus Gemmiger faecigallinarum | reverse complement strand
TGGGCGGTGCGCCGCACCCCGACCACCTCGGCCCCGAGCGCGTGGGCCCGCCTGGCCAGCGAAGACCCGATATCCCCAAGCCCCACGCAGAGCAGCCGCGCCCCGGCCACGCTGCGCACCGGCCGCTCAATGGCCTGCCAGTGCGCGGCGTTCTGCCTGTCACGGTAGAGGAACAAATCCTTGCACAGCCCCAGCCACATCCCGAGCATCCACTCGCTGATGGCCAGGCCGTAGGCCCCGGTCGCGTTGGTGACAAGGCAGTTTTCGGGCAGCACACCCGGGGCAAGGTAGGCGTCCGGCCCGGCGAAGTTGCTCTGAAACCAGGCAAGGTGGTCGTTTTGGCGGATCATCTCAACCGGTACGTTGCCGAAGATGATGTCGGCCCAGCGCACATCGTCCGGCGCCGGGGTTTCGGCAAAGCGGAACTGCGCCCAGGGCGCCGCCGCGCGCAGCCGGGCGCGGTGGGCTTCGGTCAGCGGCAGCGCCGCCAGGATCCTGTCAGCTTTCATGGGAACCTCCTTCGGGGCGGGCGCGGGCTTCCCGCTCCAGTTTACTGAAGATGCAGCCGCAGTATTCCTGCCGATACAGCCCGTATTCGGCCGAAAGCGCCAGGCTGCGCTTGTAGCCGTCCTTTTTGCGGAACTCGCTTTGCAGGTACTGCACCCCGTATTGCGCCCCCAGCGCGCAGCCGATTGCGTTGAGCCGCACGGGGTCCTTCATCGGGGAGATGGAAAGGGTGGTGGTGAACCAGCCGAAGCCGTGCTGCGCCGCGTACCGGGCGGTCTGTTCCAGCCGCAGGCGGTAGCAGGCGGTACAGCGCGCGCCGCGTTCCGGCTCGGCTTCCAGGCCTTTGACGGCTTCATAGAACTGCTGCGGGTCATACGGCAGCTCCACCACCTGCACGCCGCGCGCCGCATGGCCGGCGTCGCGCACAAAGCGCTCAAGCTCGGCTTCCCGGCGGCGGTATTCGGCCGGCGGGGCGATGTTGGGGTTGTAGTACAGGATCGTCACCCGGAACGCATCGGCCAGGCGTTCCAGCGTTGCGCTGGAGCAGGGCGCGCAGCAGGCGTGCAGCAGCAGGGCCGGGCGCTGCCCCGCGGCCTGCAGCCGGGCCATTGTGCGCTGCATTTCCAGTTCATAATTGATGCGGTTAGCCAAAGAGCGCTCCTTCCGTATGCAAAAAAACAGACACAGCGAGGCGGAAAAAGATTCCGCAAAAGATTTCGTAATTTGTTGAAAGTTTTGTCACGATTTTGTCACATCTTTCCTGTATTGTATAGATGTTCCCAAAAGGAACACCCCGGGAACAGGGACCCGGGTTCTTCGTCCGCTGGGAAGCAGACAAACTTTTTCATCCACTCCTCTTTCTCTTTTCTTCTTTTCGGGAACGGCGTGCCGGAACAGGGACCGGCACGCCGTTTTTTTCGGCGTTTTCCGGCCCGGGGCCTGCGTGCCGCCCCGCTTTGCGCAAAGGCGCCGCCCCGTTTGCTGTGCGCCGGTTTTTCCGGCGCGGTGAATACTCTCCATTATAGCCGGATTCAGCCGCCTCCGCAAGCCGGTTTCACACCCCAATACGCCCAAAATGTGCAGCGGAACAGAACATAATCTTGACGTTTGCGGCCGCAGCGGGTATAATGGTATCCGCGCCGAGGTGTTGCGCAGCTGGTAGCGCGCCTGGTTTGGGACCAGGAGGCCGCAGGTTCGAGTCCTGTCACCTCGACTTTCCCCCGTGGGCCTTTGCGGCGCACGGGTTTTGTTTTGCCCCCCTGCGCGCCGCGCAAAGGGGCCCGTGGATACAAACGCCCGAAAGGAGCATTGCCATGTCTGTACCTGAAAAAACGGTGCTGGGCATCCTGGGCGGTATGGGCCCGGCCGCAAGCTGCTACCTGTACCAGATGCTCACCCTTCACACCCCTGCCGGCTGTGACCAGGACCACATTGACCTTCTTGTGTCCTCCCGCGCTTCCACGCCCGACCGCACCGGCTTCATCCTCGGGCGCGGCGCGGCCGACCCCTACCCCGCGATGCTGGCCGCCGCCGAAGGGCTTGTCGGCGCCGGGGCGAACCTGCTGTGCATCGCCTGCAACACGGCCCACTATTTCTATGACCGCCTTGCGGCCGATGTGCCGGCGCCGATCCTGCATATGCCGCGGCTGGTTGTGGCCCGGGCCAAGGCGCTGGGCTGCCGCAGGCTCGGGATTCTGGCGACCGACGGCACGGTGCAGGCCGGGGTGTACCAGCGCGTGTGTGAGGAAGCCGGCCTGCCCTGCGCCGCCCCCGGCCCCGAAGGCCAGCGCGCCGTGATGGCGGTGATCTATGAAGGGGTCAAGCAGGGCCGCCGGGCCGACATGGCGCTGTGGGCCAAAGCGGTTGCGGACCTGCGCGCCCGGGGCTGCGATTACGCGGTGCTCGGCTGTACCGAGCTGAGCCTTGTCAAGCGGGATGAGGGTCTCGGCGATTTTTACATCGACAGCACCGAGGTTCTGTGCGAAGCCGCGCTGCGCGCCTGCGGCGTGGAACCCGTGGGGTTTTAGTGCGCCGCCGACAAAGGGAGCGCCGCAACGCCGCATTCCCCCCTTGACATCCCCCCGCCCGCCCGCTATACTAACAGTATAATGTTATACTGTGATTTCCTGGAAAGAAGGTGCTGTCATGACCCGCTTTGAACGCCGTGATGCCATGTGCATGGGACAGGACTGCGCCCCGGGGCTGCCCGCTTTCCCGCACGGAATCACCGCCTGAAAGCCAAGCAACCGCGGCAGAGCGCAAGAAAGCGCCCTGCCGCTTTTTGTTTGGCGCAGGGCCCAGCGCCCGGCCGCCGCGCCGGCCACCGGATTTTCATCTGAAAGAGGGATGCGCTTTATGGAAGCCAAAAAGTTTTACATCACCACCCCGATCTATTACCCGAGCGATAAGCTCCACATCGGCCACAGCTACACAACCGTCGCCTGCGACGCGCTGGCCCGCTACCACCGCGCCAAGGGCGAAGAAGTCATGTTCCTGACCGGCACCGACGAGCACGGCCAGAAAATTCAGGACAAGGCCGCCGCCAAGGGCGTGACCCCGAAGGAATATGTCGATGCGATCGTCGCGACGGTCAAGGACCTGTGGAAGACGATGGACGTCAGCTACGACCGGTTCATCCGCACGACCGACGATTACCACGTCAAGAGCGTGCAGAAGATCTTCACCAAACTGCACGACCAGGGCGATATTTACAAGAGCGTCTACAAAGGCATGTACTGCAAGCCGTGCGAGAGCTTCTGGACCGAGGCCCAGCTCAAGGACGGCTGCTGCCCCGACTGCGGCGGCCCTGTCTATGAAGCCGAGGAGGAAGCCTACTTCTTCAAGACCGGCAAATACGCCGACCGGCTGCTGCAATACTATGAGGATCACCCCGATTTCATCCAGCCGGCCTCCCGCCGCAACGAGATGATCGCCTTCATCAAGCAGGGCCTGCAGGACACCTGTGTCTCCCGCACCTCGGTCAAGTGGGGCATCCCCGTCCCCTTCGACCCCAAGCACACCATGTACGTCTGGGTGGACGCCCTGAGCAACTATATCACCGCGCTGGGCTACGGCAACGATACCTACCACGACTACGACAAATACTGGCCCGCCGACCTGCACATGGTGGGCAAGGAGATCCTGCGCTTCCACACCATCCTGTGGCCGGCCATGCTGATGGCGCTGGACCTGCCTTTGCCCAAGCGGGTGTTTGGCCACGGCTGGCTGCTGATGAACGGCGGCAAAATGTCCAAGTCGGTGGGCAACGTGGTGGACCCGGTCATCCTCTGCGACCGGTACGGCGTGGACGCCATCCGCTACTTCCTGCTGCGTGAGATCCCCTTTGGCAACGACGGCATGTTCACCAACGAAGCTCTCATCAACCGCATCAACAGCGACCTTGCCAACGACCTGGGCAACCTGCTCAGCCGCACCGTCGCCATGTGCGAAAAGTACTTCGGCGGCACCGTGTCCAAGTCCGCCGGCGCCGAGGCCATCGACGCCGAGCTGGAGCAGATGATCGGCGCCCTGCCCGCCAAGGTGGCCGCCGATATGGACAGCCTGACCATCCCCCAGGCTCTGGCCGAGATCTTCGCCGTGGTCCAGCGGGCCAACAAGTACATCGACGAGACCGCGCCCTGGGCCCTGGCCAAGGACGAGGCCAACAAGCCCCGGCTGGAGAGCGTCCTCTACCACCTGTGCGAGGCCCTGCGCGTGACCGCCATCCTGCTGGATGCCTACCTGCCCAGCACCGCCCCCAAGATGATGGAGCAGCTGGGCCTGGACCGCGCCGCCCTCCAGCTGGACGGCGCCGTCTACGGCAAACAGGAGCGCTACACCGTCCACAAGGGCGAGCCCCTGTTCCCCCGCATCGACGTGGCCAAGGAGATCGCCCACCTGAAGGCGGAGGACGAGAAGCGCCGTGCCGAGGCCCTGGCCGCCCAGAAGGCCAAGGAGGAAGCCGAGGCCAAGGCCGCTGCCCCCGCCGCGCCGGCCGAGCCCATCGAGCACGAGGCTGAGATCACCTTCGACGACTTCTGCAAGGTGGAGATGCGGGTGGCCGAAGTCCGCGCCTGCGAGGCCCTCAAGGAGAGCAAGAAGCTGCTCCACCTGACCGTCTTTGACGGCGAGCGGGAGCGCTGCATCCTGTCCGGCATCGCCAAGTGGTACAAGCCCGAGGACCTGGTCGGCAAAAAGGTGGGCATCGTGGCCAACCTCGCCCCCCGTCCCATGCTGAAGGGCAAGTACACCAGCGAAGGGATGATCGTGGCGGCCGACACCGCCGACGGCGGCTGCACCATCGCTTTCTACCCCGACGACGCCGTGCCCGGCAGCCGCATCCACTAAAGGAGGCCGCCCTTGCCCACGGACACCAACGCCCGCGCCGCCAGGCTGGACGCCCTGTTCGGGGCGCCGGCTTTCGCGGTAACTTTTGCGGTCATCTGCAACTGCTTTTGGGGGTCGGCCTTCCCCTTCATCAAGCTGGGCTACCGGCTCTTTGCCATTGACGCCGCCGACACCGCCTCCATCCTCTGCTTTGCAGGGGTGCGGTTCATGCTGGGCAGCGCGCTGGTCCTGCTGGCCAGCTTTGCGCTGGAAGGCCGCCTGCCCGCCCTGCCGCGGGGCAAAGTGCTGGCCGAGTGCTGCGCCCTGGGCCTGTGGCAGACCACAGCCCAGTACGCTTTCTACTACGCGGCCGTCGCCCTGCTGACCGGGGCCTTCGGCGGCATCCTGAACAGCACCCAGAGCTTTTTGGGGGTCATTCTGGCCCATTTCCTCTACCGCTCCGACGACCGGATGACCCCCGCCAAGGCGGCGGGCTGCGCCATCGGGTTTGCCGGGGTGCTGGTGGCGACCATCGGCAACCACGGCGGCGGCAGCGGCTGGGGCATCTTCTGCATGATGGCGGCCACCGTCATCTTCACCTCCGCCGGGCCCTGGAACAAGTCGGTGACCCAAAAGGCCGACAGTTTCATGGTCTGCTGCATCAATCTGGGGGTGGGCGGCGCAGCCCTGCTCTTGATCGGGCTGCTGATGGGCGGCTCCCTTGCGCCCCAGAGCGCCCTGGGCATCCCCGTCCTGCTCTACCTGGCCTTTGTGTCGGGGGCAGGGTATGTCCTCTGGGCCCTGCTGATGAAAAACAACCCCGTCAGCCGGATCAGCGTGTTCGGCCTGGTCAACCCGGTGGTCAACGTCCTGCTGTCCGCCCTGCTGAACGGCGAACCCCTGTTCGAGTGGCAGTACCTGGCCGCTCTGGCCCTGGTCTGCGCCGGGATCTGGCTGGTCAACCGCCGCGGAAAGGAGGCGCGCAAGGCATGAGCATCTACCCTTCTGCCGGCCCCATCTTCGACACCCACGCCCACTATTCCTCCGGGGCCTTCAACGCCGACCGCTTCGAGGTGCTGGACGGCCTGCCCGTCCGGGGCGTGGTGGGGGTCTGCGAGCAGGCCACCCACTCGGGGGACGCTCCCCACTGTTTGGAGCTGGCCCACCGCTACCCCTGGGTGTGGGCGGCCATCGGCATCCACCCCGAAAGCCTTTTGCCCGCCGACAAGTGCGGCTCCGCGCCGCCCGCCCCCACCGTCTCGGTCTATGGCGGGGACTGGGCCGCCGAGATGCGCGCCCTTGCCCCCTATTACGATGACCCCAAGGTGGTCGCCGTGGGCGAATGCGGCCTGGACTACCACTGGCCGGTGCCCAAAGACGCCCAGTTGTCCCTCTTTGAGGCCGAGATCCGTCTGGCTCTGGAGCTGGACAAGCCCATCGTGGTCCACGACCGGGAGGCCCACGCCGACGTCTACGCCCTGCTGAAAAAGTACCGGCCGAAGGGCATCCTGCACTGCTATTCCGGCAGCGCCGAGGACGCCGTCTGGCTGGCCAAGCAGGGCATCCTGCTCGGCTTTGGGGGCGCGTGCACCTTCAAGGGGGCCAAGCGGGCCGGCAAGGCCATCGACGCGCTGCCCCTCGAATCCATCCTGCTGGAGACCGACTGCCCCTACATGGCCCCCGAGCCGGTGCGGGGCACCCGGTGCGACAGCTCCCTGATCGCGTATGTGGGCGAGTACATCGCCCAGCGCAAAGGGGTCCCGGCCGAAACGGTCTTTGCGCAGACCGCCGCCAACGCCCGCCGGGTGTTCGGCCTGGACTGAAAGTTCACTGACCCGCAGTCGCCTCACAGCGGCTGCCGATGATAGATTTTGTCAGAAACAAAGGAGAATGTCTTATGAAAGCTCGTATCCCGCAGCACCGCGAATTCATCATCAACTTCCCCGACAGCGTGGACCAGGCCAAGGCCAGCGAGGGCTGGAACAAGC
>DWVD01000111.1 GCA_019120395.1 Candidatus Gemmiger faecigallinarum | reverse complement strand
TCTTGGGCTCGATGGCCACGCGGATGACCGGCTCCGGGAACTCCATGCTCTCCAGGATGATGGGGTGGTTGGGATCACACAGGGTGTCGCCGGTGGTGGTGTTCTTCAGGCCGACAGCGGCGGCGATGTCGCCGGCGTAGCAGATGTCGATGTCCTTGCGGTGGTTGGCGTGCATCTGCAGGATATGGCCGATACGCTCGTTGTTGTCCTTGACCGAGTTGTAGACGGTGGTGCCTGCCTCGATCTTGCCGGAGTAAACGCGGAAGAAGCACAGCTTGCCGACGTAGGGGTCGGTAGCGATCTTGAACGCCAGAGCGGCAAAGGGAGCGTTGTCGTCAGAGGGACGGGTCTCCTCCTCGCCGGTCTCGGGGTTGGTGCCCTTGATATCCTCGATGTCGGTGGGAGCCGGCATGTAGTCCACGATGGCGTCCAGCAGCTTCTGCACGCCGCGGTTGCGGTAGGAAGAGCCGCAGACGACGGGGACAACGGTGTTGGCGATGGTCTCGCGGCGCAGGGCAGCCTTGATCTCTTCCTTGGTCAGCTCCTCGCCGTCCAGGTACTTCATCATCAGCTCTTCGTCGTTCTCGGCGACAGCCTCGATGAGCTTGTCGTGGTACTCCTGAGCCTGGGCCTTCATGTCCTCCGGGATCTCCTCCACGCGGACGTCGTTGCCCATGTCGTCGTAGTAGACGTCAGCCGTCATGTCGATCAGGTCGATGATGCCCTTGAAGGTATCCTCGGCGCCGATGGGCAGCTGGATGGGCACGGCGTTGGCGTGCAGGCGGTCGTGCAGCATCTGCACGCAGCGGAAGAAGTCGGCGCCCATGGTGTCCATCTTGTTGACGTAGACCATGCGGGGGACATGATAGTTGTCCGCCTGGCGCCAGACCGTCTCGGACTGGGGCTCGACGCCGCCCTTGGCGGCCAGGACGGTCACAGAGCCGTCCAGCACGCGCAGCGAACGCTCGACCTCAACGGTGAAGTCAACGTGGCCGGGGGTGTCGATGATGTTGATGCGGTGACGGTTCGCCTTGAAGGCGGCCGGGTCATGCTGAGTTTCGGTATGGCTCCAGTAGCAGGTGGTAGCGGCGGAGGTGATGGTGATACCACGCTCCTGCTCCTGCACCATCCAGTCCATCGTAGCAGCGCCGTCATGCACTTCGCCGATCTTGTGGTTGATGCCGGTGTAGTACAGAATACGCTCGGTGGTGGTGGTTTTGCCTGCGTCGATGTGAGCCATGATACCGATATTTCTGGTCTTTTGCAGAGAAACTTCTCTCGGCGTTGCCATGGCTGAAACCTCCTAAGGTCAAAAACAGATCAATAACGATAATGCGCGAAAGCCTTGTTGGCCTCGGCCATCTTGTGGGTATCCTCGCGCTTCTTCACGGCGTTGCCGGTGTTATTGGTCGCGTCGATGATCTCGGCGGCCAGGCGCTGGGACATGGTCTTTTCACCGCGGGTGCGGCTGTACAGAGTCAGCCAGCGCAGGCCGAGGGTCTCGCGGCGGGCGGGGCTGACCTCCAGGGGGACCTGGTAGGTGGAGCCGCCCACACGGCGGGCCTTGACTTCGAGGCTGGGCATGATGTTCTCAAGAGCCTTCTCGAACATCTCGAGAGGATCGTTGCCGGTCTTTTCCTTCACGATGTCAAAAGCATCGTAAACGATCTTCTGGGCGACGCCCTTTTTGCCGTCGAGCATGATCGAGTTGACCAGGCGGGTGACGATCTTGGAATTATAAATAGGATCAGCCAGAACTTCGCGCTTGGCGATGTTACCTCTTCTGGGCATCTTTCTTCCCTCCTTCACAAAAATGATATCATCGGTACTCGAAAGTATAGAAACTCCCGTAAGGCCACAAGAAGAGCCATTGCTGACCCTATCTTAATGGCGAAAAGATGTTTCCTTACTTCTTGGCACCGGCCTTGGGACGCTTTGCGCCGTATTTGCTGCGGGCCTGGTTGCGGTTGGCAACGCCCTGGGTGTCGAGGGTGCCGCGGATGATGTGATAACGCACACCGGGCAGGTCCTTGACACGGCCGCCGCGGATGAGGACGACGCTGTGCTCCTGCAGGTTATGGCCGACACCGGGAATGTAAGAGGTGACCTCGATACCATTCGTGAGGCGGACACGGGCAACTTTGCGCAGAGCAGAGTTCGGCTTCTTGGGGGTCATGGTACGAACAGCGGTGCAGACGCCGCGCTTCTGGGGGCTGTTCAGGGTGGTGTACTGCTTCTTCTGGGAGTTGTAGCTGCGCAGAAGGGCAGGCGCGGTGCTCTTTTTGACCAGGACCTCGCGGCCTTTGCGAACAAGCTGGTTAAAAGTAGGCATTTCTTTTCTCCTTTCTCTCGTATTCACATCGGAAAAACCGGGCGGACTGTGCCGGAAATTGGCGCAATACACCCAGACCGACGCAAGATTTATTGTAAGCGATTGGACGGGCCTTGTCAAGAGTATTCACAAAAAAATGGCGAAAAAATCGTACAAAACAGAGATTTTTTGCCGCGTCCTTTGCCGGTCCCGCAGGCCGGGGCCGCCCGGTCCGCCAGGCGCGGAAAACGGCGGGCAGCCGCGCCGTCTGCCGGCGTTTCGGCTGCCCGCCGCGTGTCCCTATCCGGGGAACCCGCCCGGGAATGACGCCCGGGGCATGCCCTTCCCTGCTCCGGCTTACAGCTGAGCCAGGGTGGCCTCGGCGTCGTCCAGAATGCGCTCGAACTTGTTCAGCGCGGCGTCCACCGGGGCGGGGGTGGTCAGATCCACGCCGGCATGGCGCAGCTCGTCCAGCGGATAGGCGCTGCCGCCCATGGACAAAAACTCGCGGTAGCGCTTGACCGCCGGCTCGCCCTCGTTCAGGATGCCCTCGCTGAGAGCCACGGCGGTGGAGTAGCCGGTGGCATACTTGTAGACGTAGAAGTTGCGGTAGAAATGCGGGATGCGCGCCCACTCGTATTGCACCTCGTCGTCCACCACCAGCTCGGGTCCGAAGTAGTCCTCGATCAGCCTGCGGTACAGCGCGTTGAGCGCGGCAGGGTTCAGCGCCTCGCCCCGCTCGGCCATGGCGTGGGCCTCGCGCTCGAACTCGGCGAACATGGTCTGGCGGTAGACGGTGCCCTTGAAGTTTTCCAGGTACTGGTTCAGCAGGGCCAGGCGGGCGTGGGGCTCCTGCTCCTTTTTCAGCAGCTGCTCGATCATCAGGTTTTCGTTGACGGTGGAGGCCACCTCGGCCACGAACAGCGTGTAGTTGGCGTACTGCGGCGGCTGGGCGTGGTTGGAATGCCAGGTATGCATCGAGTGGCCCATCTCGTGGGCGATGGTGGAGACGCTGTCCAGCGTGCCAGTAAAGTTGGTCAGGATATAGGGGTCGGAGTCATAACTGCCGGAGGAGTAGGCGCCGCCGCTCTTGCCGCGGTTGGGGTAGACGTCGATCCAGCGGGTGGCAAAGGCCTTTTTGACCTGCTCGACATAATCTTCGCCCAGCGGGGCAACGGCGTCCAGCACCATCTGCTGGGCCTGCTCGTAGGTGTAGCGGGCCTCGCTGTCGGCCATCAGCGGGGCGTAGACGTCGTAGTAGTGCAGCTCGTCCACGCCCAGGATCTTTTTGCGCAGCGCCACATAGCGGTACATGGCGGGCAGATGCTTGCGGATGGTGGCGACCAGATTGTCGTAGACCGAGGCGGGGATGTTCTCGCCCGCCATGGACATGGCGCGGGAGGACTGGTAATGGCGGGCCCTGGCCTCGGCCGCGGCGGCCTTGACGTTGGCCGAGTAGGTGGCGGCAAAGGTGTTGATGTGCTGGCGGTAGCCCTTGTAATAGCTGCGGAACGCATTCTCGCGCAGCGTGCGGTCGGTGGAGGACTGCAGCAGGATATAGTTGGAGCCGGTGACCTCCACCTTGTTGCCCTGGCCGTCGACGACCGGCTCAAAGACCAGGTCGGCGTCCTGCAGGTTGTCCGAGATCTCGCCGGGGGCTGTCAGCACCTCGCCAAAGCTGGCCAGCAGCTGTTCTTCGGCGGCGGAAAGGGTATGGGGCTTGCGGCGCAGCAGGTTCTCCATCACAAAGCGGTAGGGGGCCAGCTGGCTGTCCTCCAAAAAGGCTTTGAGGGTCTCCTCCGGCAGGGCCAGGATCTCCGGCTCAGCAAAGGCGACGGCCTCGCCGTACTGGACATACTTGGCCATGGCGCGGGCGTACATGACCTGGGCGGCCTCGGCGCGGGTGTCCTCGCTGCGGCGCAGCGAGGCGTAGCAGAACAGGTCGGACAGGGTGCGTTCGGCCTGGGTCTGGGCGTCGAACCAGGCGCGCAGGCCGGCGGCGGTATTCAGCTTGCCCACATAGGCGGACAGCCCCTGGAGCTGGGCGTCAAACGCGTCCAGGGCTTTGCCCCAGGCGTCGTCGTCCGCGTACATGCGGGTCAGGTCCCACTTGTACTGCTCCTGGATCTCAGAGCGTTCTTTCAGTGCTTCGGGCATGGGTGATCTCTCCTTTTTCTCATAGTATGGAATATTACAAATGAATTGTAAACATTGGGATCAGGTCCGGGGCGTCTCCCCGCCCTTCCGGCGGGCCAGTTTCCCCCACAGGGCGGCCAGCCCCGCCCCCAGCAGCGCGCCGGCCGTGTTGAGCACCAGGTCGTCCAGTTCGGACTGCCCCGTTCCCAGAAGGTACTGCCCCGCCTCGATGGCAAGGGACAGCGCAAAGCCGCACAGCACAGCGGGCCAGAGGCGGCCGGTCCAGCGGCGGAGCGCCCACCCCAGCGGCACGAACCAGCAAAGGTTGCCGCCAAACAGGTAAACGATCCGCAGCCAGTCCCCCTGCTGCAAAAGTGGCAGATACGCGGTGAACAGCGAACCGTTCCAGCTCCCGCTCATCAGCGGGGCGCTGCCAGCGCCGCTGCGGAACACCGTGATGCGCAGCAGAACGGCCAGATACGCCGCAAACAGCAGCCCGCCGCAAATGCGGCCCTTCCGTCGGGAACGATCCGGCGCCGGCATGGCACTCTCCCCTTTCCCGCGCCGCCTGCGGCGGCCCCGTTCATACTGTCCCCCATTGTACCGCATTTGCCGCAAAAACGCAATGCATCCGCCTTCATGCAAAACGCCCCGCCGGGCCGGCTACCAGTGGGCAGCGCGGGCGGCGGGGCGTATGCGGCAAGCCGCTTCCTGTCAGGCCGGCCAAAAAGCCGGGCAGGCAGCGCAGCGGCGGATGCCGGTCGTTCGGGGGTGATTATTCGGCGTGATCGTAGGCGGAGCCGGCGGCGTCGCGCGCTTCCTCGGCGCGGGCCAGTTCCTCCTCCACCTCGGGCAGACCAGTGCCTGCGGGGATCAGCTTGCCGATGATGACGTTCTCCTTCAGGCCGGAGAGCGGGTCGACCTTGCCCTTGATGGCGGCCTCGGTCAGCACGCGGGTGGTCTCCTGGAAGGAAGCGGCGGACAGGAAGCTGTCGGTGGCCAGGCTGGACTTGGTGATGCCCAATAGGACCTGGCTGGACTGCACCAGCTTGACGCCGTCTTCGCCGGCGTCGATGCGCTCCTGCAGCTCCTCGTTCTTGATCATCACGTCGCGGCGGTCGACCACGCTGCCAACGATAAAGTCGCTGGTGCCGGCGTCCTCGATGCGCACCTTGCGCATCATCTGGCGGACGATGACCTCGATGTGCTTGTCGTTGATCTCCACGCCCTGCAGGCGGTAGACCTTCTGGACCTCGCTGATCAGATAGTTCTGGGTGGCGACGCGGCCCAGGATGGCCAGAATATCCTGCGGGTAAGCGTGGCCCTCGGTGATCAGGGCGCCCATCTCCAGAACGTCGCCCTCCATCACCTTGACGCGCTGGCCGAAGGGGATGATATAGCTCTTGGTAACGGGCGCGCCGTTGTCGTCCACGCCGGAAACCTCCACATGACGGGTCTTTTTGGTGTCGTCGATGTGAACGGTACCGGGGATCTCGGACATGATGGCCATAGCCTTGGGACGGCGGCTCTCAAACAGTTCCTCGACGCGGGGCAGACCCTGGGTGATGTCTTCGGCGGAAGCGATGCCGCCGGAGTGGAAGGTACGCATGGTCAGCTGGGTGCCGGGCTCGCCGATGGACTGGGCGGCGATGATGCCGACCGACTCGCCCACCTTGACGCACTCGCCGTTGGACATGTTGGAGCCGTAGCAGCGGGCGCAGACGCCCACGTGGGCGCGGCAGGTCATAACGCTGCGGATCTGCAGCTCGGTAATGCCGGCGGCCTCGATCTTCTCGGCGTCGAACATATCCATCATCTTGTCCTTGGAGACCAGCAGCTCGCCGGTCTTGGGATTCACCACGTCGTTCAGGGCGTAGCGGCCGATCAGGCGCTCGCTGAAGCTCTCGATGGAGGCGTTGCCGTCGCGGATCTCGCGGACCCAGATGCCCTCGGTGGCGTGGCAGTCCTCCTCGCGGATGATGACCTCCTGGCTGACGTCCACCAGGCGGCGGGTCAGGTAGCCGGAGTCGGCGGTACGCAGCGCGGTGTCGGTCAGGCCCTTGCGGGCGCCTCGGCTGGAGATGAAGTATTCCAGGATGTTCAGGCCTTCGCGGTAGTTGGCGCGAATGGGCATTTCCAGCGTCTTGCCGGCGGTGTTTGCCAGCAGGCCGCGCATGCCGGCCAGCTGCTTGATCTGGTCCATAGAACCACGGGCGCCGGAGTCGGACATCATATAGATGGGGTTGCGCTGATGGTTCTGCTTCAGGTTGGTGGACAGCGCGGTCGAGACCTGCTCGGTGGCGTCCAGCCAGATCTCGACGGTCTTTTTGTAGCGCTCGTCGTCCGAGATCAGACCGCGGTTGTACTGCTTCATGACCTTCTCGACCTTTTTGTCGGCGGCGGCCAAGATGTCCGGCTTTTCATCCGGGATGATGGCGTCCGGCACCGCAACGGTGATGGCCGACAGCGTCGAGTATTTGTAGCCCTGCGCCTTGATGGCGTCCAGCATGATGGCGGTGGTCTTGGTGCCGTGCTTGGTCAGGCAGCGGCTGATGATGTCCGGCAGCTTCTTCTTGGTGACCTGGAAGCCGATCTCGTAGTCAAACTTGTGGGCGGGATCGGTGCGGTCCACGTAGCCCAGGTCCTGCGGGATGGGCGTGTTGAAGATGATGTTGCCCACGGTGGTATCCACCAGGGCGCTCTCCTCCCTGCCGTCGAACACCATGGTGCGGCGGACCTTGACGGGCGCCTGCAGCGTGACGTACCCTTCCGAGTAAGCCATCAGCGCTTCGGCCTCGTCGCGGAAGATCTTGCCGTGGCCCATGTCGTCGGGGTTGACCATGGTCAGGTAGTAGCTGCCCAGGATCATGTCCTGCGTGGGCACGGTGACAGGCTCGCCGTCCGAGGGCTTGAGCAGGTTGCCGGAAGCCAGCATCAGCATGCGGGCTTCGCGCTGGGCCTCGGTGGACAGCGGCAGATGGACGGCCATCTGGTCGCCGTCGAAGTCGGCGTTGAAGGGGGTGCAGACCAGCGGATGCAGCTTGATGGCGTGGCCTTCCACCAGCACCGGCTCGAAAGCCTGGATGCCCAGGCGGTGCAGCGTCGGCGCGCGGTTAAGCAGCACGGGGTGGCCCTTGATGACCACTTCCAGCGAGTCCCACACCTCGGGGCGGACACGCTCCACCATCTTGCGGGCGGATTTGATGTTGTTGGCGATACCCTTCTCCACCAGGTCCTTCATGACAAAGGGCTTGAACAGCTCCAGCGCCATCTCCTTGGGCAGGCCGCACTGGTACATCTTCAGCTCGGGGCCGACGACGATGACCGAACGGCCGGAGTAGTCGACGCGCTTGCCCAGCAGGTTCTGGCGGAAACGGCCCTGCTTGCCCTTGAGCATGTCGGACAGGCTCTTGAGCGCGCGGTTGTTGGGGCCGGTGACCGGGCGGCCGCGGCGGCCGTTGTCGATCAGGGCGTCCACAGCCTCCTGCAGCATGCGTTTTTCGTTGCGGACGATGATGTCGGGCGCGCCCAGCTCCAGCAGCCGCTTGAGGCGGTTGTTGCGGTTGATAACGCGGCGGTACAGGTCGTTCAGGTCGCTGGTGGCGAAGCGGCCGCCGTCCAGCTGGACCATGGGGCGGATATCCGGCGGGATCACGGGGATCACGGTCAGGATCATCCACTCCGGCCGCTGGCCGGACAGGCGGAACGCATCCACGCACTCCAGGCGCTTGAGCAGACGGACCCGTTTCTGGCCGGAAGCGCTCTCCAGCTCCTCGTGCAGCTCCTGGGACAGCGCGTCCAGGTCGATCTCGGCCAGCAGCTTCTGGATCGCCTCGGCGCCCATGCCAGCCTCGAAGGTATCCTCGTACTTCTCGCGCATTTCCTTGTACTCGCGCTCGGTGAGAAGCTGCTTTTTCTCCAGCGGCGTAAAGCCGGGGTCGGTAACGATATAGTTGGCAAAGTACAGCACCTTGTCCAGCTGGCGGGGGCTGATGTCCAGCATCAGGCCGATGCGGCTGGGGATGCCCTTGAAGTACCAGATATGCGACACCGGCGCAGCCAGCTCGATGTGGCCCATGCGCTCGCGGCGGACCTTGGAGCGGGTGACCTCGACGCCGCATTTGTCGCAGATCTTGCCCTTGTAGCGGATGCGCTTATACTTGCCGCAGTGGCATTCCCAGTCCTTGGTAGGTCCAAAAATGCGCTCGCAGAACAGGCCGTCGCGCTCCGGCTTCAGGGTACGGTAGTTGATGGTCTCCGGTTTCTTGACCTCGCCATAGCTCCATGCACGGATCTGGTCCGGGGAAGCAAGGCCGATCTTGATTGAAGCGAACTCTTTATTTTCCATTCAGCGAACCCTCTCATTTCACTCAAGACTCATAGCGCGGCGCGGCTGTCATTCGCCGTCGAACAGATCGTCGATGTTGGCCAGCGCATCGGCGTCAGGCTCCATGTCCTCGGCGTCCAGGTCGCTGTCAAAGCCGTCGTCGGCATCCTTCACGCTGTAATCGTCCTGCAATTCGCTTTCCACCAGAACGTCGTCGCCCATGGGGATGTCGCGGGCGTCAAAGCCGGTGTCGTCGTCGTCAAATTCCTGACGCATATCGACCTCGTTGCCCTCGTGGTCCTGCACAACAATATCCAGGCCCAGGCTCTGCAGTTCCTTCAACAGAACGCGGAAGCTCTCCGGGATGCCGGGCTTGGGCACCGGCTCGCCCTTGACGATGGCCTCGTAGGTCTTGACGCGGCCCACCACGTCGTCGGACTTGACGGTCAGGATCTCCTGCAGGGTGTAGGCGGCGCCGTAGGCTTCCAGCGCCCAGACTTCCATTTCGCCGAAGCGCTGGCCGCCGAACTGGGCCTTGCCGCCCAGAGGCTGCTGGGTGACCAGGCTGTAAGGACCGGTGGAGCGGGCATGGATCTTGTCGTCCACCAGGTGGTGCAGCTTGAGGTAGTACATATAGCCGACCGTGACCTTGGAGGGGAACTTCTCGCCGGTACGTCCGTCGTAGACGGTGGTCTTGCCGTCGTCGGTCAGGTCGATCTTGCCGAAGTCGATGATATGGCCCTTCTCGCCCATCAGGCGGTCCAGCTTGGTGGGATACTCGGGCGCATTGTCGGTGTGCCACTTTTCGCGGGCTTCGTTGAAGCAGTCCTGCAGGTCGCTCTCGTGGGCGCCGTCAAAGACGGGGGTCTGGACCTTCCAGCCCAGCGCCTTGGCCACGTAGCCCAGGTTGACCTCCAGCACCTGACCGATGTTCATACGGGAAGGCACGCCCAGGGGGTTCAGGACGATGTCCAGGGGGGTGCCGTCGGGCAGGTAGGGCATATCCTCCTGCGGCAGGATGCGGGAGACGACGCCCTTGTTGCCGTGGCGGCCGGCCATCTTGTCGCCCACGCTGATCTTGCGCTT
>DWVD01000110.1 GCA_019120395.1 Candidatus Gemmiger faecigallinarum | reverse complement strand
CGGCAGGCAGCGGCGCGTTGGCCACCACCTCGAACGCCGCCGTCACCAGCGCGTCGGCAGCCAGCAGTGCGGTGGCCTCGTCAAACTGCCGGTGGCAGCTGGGCCGGCCGCGGCGCATATCGTCGTTGTCCATGCAGGGCAGGTCGTCGTGGATCAGCGAATAACAGTGCAGCATCTCCAGCGCGGCGGCATAGTCAGCGGCAGCTTCCACGCTGCCGCCGGAGAGCCGGCAGGCGGCCAGCACCAGCACGGCGCGCACCCGCTTGCCGCCGCCCAGCAGGCTGTATCGGGCAGCCTGGCCGATACGGGCTGTGTCGGGCAGGTAACGGCCGCACAGCGTTTGCAGGCGATCTTCTGTCAGTTGGACAAACGCGCCGTATTGCGCTTTGTATTCCTCATGCGTCATTGTCGTCCTCCGTCGCCTGGGGCGAAGCCTGCAGCTTTGCGTCGATCTCCTCGATCTGCAGCTGCGCGGTCGCAAGAGCGGTATTGCAGTACTGGATCAGGTCGGCCGCCTCGGCGTAAAGTTTGACGCTTTCGGCCAGCGGGGTGTCCTGCGCCTGCATCTGTGCCAGGATGGCCTGAAGGCGGGCCAGGCCGTCCTCAAAGGTCTTGGGTGCTTTTTTCATGGGTTTCCTCCGCCTGCTTCACTTGATTTACGGTGCAGTCTGCGGCAGCGCCGCTGCCGCGCAAAGTAATGCGGTCCCCTGCTTTCAGCTGTGGGACGGTCAGGCAGCGGCCTCCGGCATCCTCCACCATGGCATAGCCGCGGCTGAGCACCGCATAGGGGTTCAACGACGATGCCAGCCCGGCCGCCGCACCCAGGTCCGCAGCTTTGCGGCGGGCAAGGTCGCGCCCGGCACGCATCAGCTGACCGGCACAACCGGAAAGCTGGCTGCGCCGGTCAGCCAGGCGGACGTTCATCCGGCGCAGGGCTTCCTCCGGCCGGACGGTACTGAAAGTATTATAGCACACTTGCAGGGAATACTGTATATTTTTTTGAATATTTTCACTCAGACTGCATATTTCAGCCTGGATGCGGCTGCGGTCCGGCACGCAGAGCTCGGCGGCGGCCGAGGGAGTGGGCGCCCGCAGGTCTGCCACGTAATCCAAAATGGTATAGTCGATCTCGTGCCCGACGGCCGAGACCACCGGCTTGCGGCAGGCGTAGGCCGCGCGGGCAATGCGCTCGCTGTTAAAGACCCACAGGTCCTCCCGGCTGCCGCCGCCGCGGGTGACCAGGATCAGTTCCGGCCTGGGGTCGGCGTCCAGGGCGCGGATCCCGGCCACGATGCTGTCCTCCGCCTCGGCGCCCTGCACGCTGACGGGGGCCAGCAGCAGCCGGGTCAGCGGCCAGCGGCGGTCGATCACGTTGCATACATCCTGCAGCGCCGCGCCGGTCTTGGAGGTGACCACGCCGATGCACTTTGGCATAGGGGGCAGCGGGCGCTTGTGTTCGGGGGCAAACAGGCCCTCGGAGGCCAGTTTGTTCTTCAGCGCGTCAAAAGCCATCTGCGCCGCGCCTGCGCCAAAGGGGCGCAGATAGTCGGCGTAAAACTGGAACGCGCCGTCCCGCTCGTAGATCGTCACGCGGCCGTAAGCCAGCACCAGCATGCCGTTTTGGGGCGCAAAGCGCAGCAGGCGGGCCTTGTCCCGGAACATGACCGCCTTGATGGAAGCGGCGTCGTCCTTCAAAGTGAAATACAGGTGGCCGCTTTTATAGTGGCGGGTAAAGTTGGAGACCTCGCCGCAGACCACCAGGCTGTTCAGCGGTTCGCAGTCGGCCAGCACGTCTTTTGCCAGCCGGTTCAGCGCCGTCACGCTGATGTAGTCGGCCATGCGCCCACCTCCCTTGCCGCCAGGATGGACACGCCGATAGCGTTGTCGCTGGCAAATTTTCCGGGCACGAACCGGGCGTCCGGCATACGGGCGGTGATGTACGACCGGACAAGGCCGCTGCTCATCACGCCGCCCGCGAACACCACCGGCAGGCCGGGATATTCTTCCAGCGCCGCGCGGGCCATGCGGTAAAGCGTCTCGGCCACGCACAGCAGGCAGTATTTGCAGACATACTCCGGTGTGTGCCCCTGTTCCAGCAGCCGCGCACACTGGTTTTCCAGCCCGGACAGGCTGCAGTTTGTCCCCTGTACGCTGGCTTTGGGGCGAATCTCGTCGCCGCATCCGGCAGCCAGGCGGCTGACCTCAGCGCCGGCGGGAAAAGCGAACCCCAGCCGTACTCCCAGCCGGTCCACCGCCTGCCCGGCGTACAGGTCGCTGCTGGTGCCCAGGCAGGCAAGCGGGTCTGCGCCGTGGCAGCGCAGCAGGTCGGTGGTGCCGCCCGATACATGGAAAACCAGAACATCGCGATCAAACAGGTCAGCCCCTGCCGCGGCAAACAGCGCGGCGGCGATGTGCCCCTGCTGGTGGGTGGTGCGCACCAGCGGGACGCCCCGCGCCAGCGCAAAGGAGGTGGCGGCGCTGACGCCGGTGAGGAAACAGGGCATATAGGACCCTTCCACCGGGCGGGGCTTTTCCGAAACGCCCACCGCGCCGACCTGCGTCAGGTCGGCCTGCCGGCTAAGCTGTTCCAGCAAAGCGGGCAGGGCGGCGGTATGGTGAAACACCGCGTCGCTCTGGCGCAGGCCCAGTTGGCCCTGCCGCACCGGCAAAAACTGCTTGGCATCGCAAACAACCTCTCCGGCGTCTGTGTCAAACACAGCCAGAGAGGTTGCGTAATTGCTGGTGTCCAGGCCCAGCGTCAGCATGACGCCGGCTCCGTATCGACCAGGCCGTGTTCCCGGGCGACCGAGCCCAGCAGCCCGTTGACAAACTGATAGTCGTTTTCCGCGCCGTATTTTTTCACCAGCTCCACCGCCTCGTTGATGGCGACGGCGGGCTTTTTTTCGGCGCCGTACAGCATTTCGGCCAGGGCGATGCGCATGGCCGTCAGGCTGACGCGGGGCAGCCGGCTCAGGGTCCAGCCTTTCAGGTGGGCGGTGATCTCGGCGTCGATCTCGGCGCTGTGGGCGGTCAGCGCCTGCAACAGCTGTGCGGTAAAGGCGTCCTGGCCGATCTCCTGCATCTCGCCGCAGCTGCGCAGGGCTTCCTGCGGCTCGTCAGGCTGGAACGTCACCGAAAATGCTGCCAGAAACGCATGCTCGCGCGCCTGGCGGCGGGTCAGATTGTTTTCTTCCATACTTCCTCTTTCACCAAAACAAGTGGTATCAGGGCGTTACTCGGCTTCCGCCGGCGCAGGCTCCGCCAGTCCGGCGGCCACCACGTTGACGCGGGAAACGGTAATGCCGGTCATGATCTGGATGGTCTGCTTGACGTTTTCCTGCACCTTTTTGCAGACAGTCATCACCTTGCTGCCATACACGGGGATGATGTGCACCGTCACGGCGGCCACACCGTCTTTCATTTCCACCGACACGTCCTTCTGCAGCTTGGTCTTGCTCAGCAGGCCGCGCATGGTCTGGGTGCTGCCGCTGGACACATCGGCCACGCCGCCGACTTCCAGCGCCGCAAGCCGTGCGATCTTTTCGATGACATCCAGAGAGATCTGCAGGCTGCCGCCTGCCGTGTTGCGTACATCCATTTCCAGTTGCCTCCTAGCCTGCGGGCGGGATGCGCCGGCTGCGCTCCGCTTGGAATGCCCGTCGTTGTGGTATCAAAGTTATAAATTAGTTTACCACAAATCCATGGGTATTGCAACCAATGCAGGGCGGCAAAACAAAGCGATTTTTGCAGGGTCACTTGACCTCCACCACGGTAATATCCTGCGCTTTCACGTTCTGGCACCTGGCCAGGATCACGTCCCGGATCTGGGTCACTTCAGACGCCGTCAGCGCGTCGTTTTCGGTCATCACCGTCACATTGGCGGTTCCGTCCCCCAGCATGACGACGCAATCCACGAACCCTTTGGCACGGATCAGGGTCTCCAGTTCCGCCTCCAGCTCAATGTTGGTGACCTGCGCCTGCAGCGTCTCGGTCGCCTGCTGCTTTTCTTCGTCGGACAGGGATGCGTTTTTCAGCGTTTTTTCGATGGTATCCAGCGCCTCGTCGCGGCTTTTTTCGCGGGTCAGGCGCGCCGATTCAAAAAACTCCGTCCCGGTGTCCTCGCTGACGCTGACCAGCTGCGCTTCGCCGTAGTTTTTGTCGCCGGCCTGCTCGTCAGAGGTCTCCTCCACCTGGCCTGTCAGCGGGTCGTATACCGGCGCGCTTTCTCCGGCGGAACCGTCCGAAACCGGCGCCTGCACAGGCTGGGCGTCGGCTTCCTCCTCCGTTTCGGCGGATACCGCGGCGGCGTCGCCGGTTTGCGTGGAAATGGTCTGCGGGGTGTCCTGAGCGAAGGACCAGTTCAAGTAAACGGCTGCTCCCAAAGCGGCGGTGAGTGCCAGAAGGGTAACGCCCCGGCCTGCCTGTTTTGCTTTCATGCTGTCTGCCTCCCCTTTTGTTGGTGATATGTGGCTGCGGTTTTGCGCGGATCTATTCCTGCCGCGTCAGGCGGTCGACTGTGATGTGGCTGGCCCCGGCGCCGGTCAGCACGTTGACGATCTCCGTCACCCGTGCCTGTACGCCTGCGTCCCCGCCGCCCTCGCACAGAACGGCGACCCCCTGCACCTGCGGCGGCAGGGTCGTCTCCACCAGGGCGGGCGGCTCCGCGCCGTTGTCCAAAAGCAGATGCGCTTCGCGTTTCGCGCCGTCGGCATCGGTCTCGGTGTCGGTGGCATAGACCGTGCGGCTGCTCTCGGCCAGGGTGACCATCACCCGGGTCTCGCCCGCCCCCTCCACCTGCCGGATCAATGTTTCCAGGCGGGTCTCCAGCGCGGCTTCATACTCGGCGCTGTCCGCCGGCGCGGCGGGCGCTGCCGCGGCGTCCGCGGTACCGGTATCGGGGAGCCATTCAGAGACGGCGATCAGCAGCATCCCCAGGATCCCCGCGGCCACGATCAGATTGACCGCCTTTTTTTCTCCCTTCAGCGCGTCGAATAGCTTTTGAAGCGGCTTTGGCGTCACGGGGCATCACCTCCCACCAGCAGTTCGCAGGGCAGATCCCCCTGGTTTGCCTCCAACAGTTCCCGGGCGCGCGCTTCGTCCGCCGCGTCTGCCAGGCGTATCCTGCAGGCGCCGCCTTCCCAGCTTGCTTCCGCCTCGATGCCGGCTTCCCGCAGCAGCCGGTCCAATGCCTGCACTGAGCTTTCCACGGCCAGGCGTTCGGCATACTGCTGATAATCGGATACATCGGCCTGTTCTGGCATTGCGTCCCAGTTGATCTGCGGCAGCCTGCCGCCCGACGGGCGCATTTGCAGTACCGACGTTACAATATACAGCACAAGCACTGTATTTATGACTGGCTTATAACCGTTGTCCGGCCAAAAGATCTGCAGGATCCCGCCGGCAACGCACAAAACGCACACGCCCAGCGCCATTTGACGGATGGCGTCCATTGCATCACCCCCCACTGCCGGTGATAAACAAAAGCAGAGTCGAAAGAAAGACCATAAAGAAATAAAGCGTCAGCACAGATGCGCACAGCCCGGTGCCGTCGGCAAACAGGCGGCAGATCTGGCCGCACTGGCGCTGGCCGGTAGCGGACGCCAGGACGCCCGCCGCCGAAAAGGCCAGGAAGCAGAATACGCAGCGGAGCAAAACCGGCAGGAAGGCGGCGGCCATGACCAGCACGGCGGCCAGCGCCAGCGAACCTTTCAGCAGGCGGACGGCCGCGACGCTGCTTTCCAGCGCAGCCGCGGCGGCATCCCCCACCACCGGCAGCGCGCCGGAGAGGATGCTTTTGCCGACCCGCAGCCCGGCCGAGTCGCTGTTTCCCGCCAGAACGCCCTGGAGGCCCAGCACAAAGGTGAACAGCGCGCCGCAGCCCTTGAGCATCCAGCCCAGGCATCGCGAGAACAGCCGGGCCGCCTCCTCGATGCCCGGATTGCCCCAGACCGCGGCCGAAACGGCGAAGCAAAAATAGATCTGCATCACCGGAAGGAGAAACTGCTGCATCGCCAGGGAGAGAAAAGTGGACATGGAATAAAACATCCCGCTGTACATGGCGGCCCCCGCCCCCTGCCCGCCCAGCGTCAAAACCGCCGAAAAGACCGGGATAAAGGCGATCAGATAATTTTGGCTGTCGGCGGCTGTCGTGATCACCTGCCCCACCAGATCCATCATGGAGGACAGGCAGATGGCCCCAAAGCCCAGCACCGCCACGGCGTCAAGGCAGCGTTTCCATCCGCCGTTTGCCAGCAGCCCCACCGTACAGGCGACCGCCAGATAGACCGCAAGCTCGGCGGCAAAGCGCAGCGGCTCGCCCAGCTGCTGCCGGACGATTTCGGCCGCGCCGTCCAGCAGCGCGCCGAAGTCCCAGTCGAAGCCGTCGACGGCATCCACGCCGCTTTGCTCCAGGATCTCCTGCGCGCCCTGCGGAAGCTCCGCCGCGGATACCGGGAGAGAAAACGCCAGCAGAAGAAAAATCACTGCAAAAATCCGGAAAATGCGTCGAGCAGGGTCTGCAGCATGGGGGCGGCCTGGATCAGCGCCAGCATCCGCCCGCACAGGTCCACCGCCGATGCGGCTGCCGACAGGCCCGCTTCGCGGCACAGGTCCGCCGCAAACTGCGCGATCAGCGCGATCCCCAGCACCTGCAGCAGCGCCGAAGCGCTGGCCGCCAGGCCATACCCGGCCAGCGTATGTAGCCATTCGACCAGGGGCAGCAGGCGTTCGGCGGCAAAGGCCAGCAGGCAGACGGCGCCGCAGGCGGACGCAAGAAACGCGAAGGAAGGCTGGTCCTTTTTCAGAGCAAGCGTAAATACACATAACACCAGCGCCAGAGTGGCGGCTTTCACGATCAGCATAGGGCATCATCAAAGGTCAAACAGGGTTTGGATCAGGATAAACAGGTCGCTGATCTGGCCGACCAGCATGGTCAGCACAACGATCAGCCCGGCAAGCGTCGTCATCATCGCCTGGTCTTCCCGTCCGGAGCGGATCAAAAGCTGATTCAGCACCGCCACTATGATGCCGGTCGCGGCGATCTTGAATACCAGATCAATGTCCATGCGGCGTACCTCACTTATGGTTTTACGGCGTCACAGCAGCAGGATCGCCGCCATTGCCCCGATACAGCCGCCCAGACGCGGATACAGCCGGGCCGCCGCGTCCGCGGCTTTGCGCAGCTCAGTCTCCTGCCTGCGGCAGAGGGCCAGCATCCGCGCCAGCATCGCGCAGGCCGAGTCCCGCGGCGCGCCTTCCAGCGCCTCCAGATCGGCGGAAAGTTCCTGACGCAGCGCCGGGTCAAAGGCGTCCGGCGGGCGCAGCATGCCAAAGCGGGGGCAATGCTCCAGCCCCAGCCGGGCAAACTCCGGGTATGCGGCCGCTTTGTCCAGCACCTCGCCGCCGGTCAGCGTCCGGTATCGGACGGCCGCCTGCAAGTATTCCAGCAGCCGTCCAAAAGCGTGCGCCTGCCGCCACTGTTCCCGCGAGCGCCGGGCCAGCAGCCAGCCGGCCCCGGCGCCGCACCCGGCCAGCAGGCAGATGCCTGCCAGATAGACCGCCGCCGTCATAGTACGGTCACCTGTGCGACCTGCCCGGGACGGCTGCGGCCGTCCAGCAGCACCGCCGTGCGGAAAGCGCCTGTTTGGAGCAGCCGCGCCAGCTGGGGGCGTTTTTCCAGATTTTCAATGCTGTCGCAATGGACAGACGCCAAAAAGACCACCCCGGAAGCAAGCCCCGCTTCCAGTGCTTCGGCGTCGGCCGCCGTGCCAAGCTCGTCGCAGACGATCGCCTGCGGGTTCAGGCTGCGCAGCGCCATGCAGATGGCTTCCGCCTTGGGATACTGGGTGTACACATCGCAGGGAATACTGCGGTCGGACGGCAGACCGTCGGCTCCGCCCCACAGCAGTTCGCCACGCTCGTCCACCACGCAGAACACCCGGTCGCTCCGGCCCAGATACTGGATCATGCTGCGCAGGAAAGTCGTCTTGCCGCTGCCCGGGACGCCGGCGACCAGCACGCCGCCGGTAAGTACGGAAAGCGCCTGGAGGATCTCCGGCGGAAGTTCGCAGGTGACCCAGCGCGCCACGCGCAGGTTGAGCGACGTCACGCAGGCCAGTCCGGCAGGACCGCGCGTCCCTGCCACCCCGACGCGGTTGCCTCCCGGGATGGTGAAATATCCATGGCGCAGCTCGTCTTCACAGGCGTAGGCCGAATGCCGGCAAAGGGCCAGAAAGCACTCCTGCAGCGCTTTCCGGTCCAGGCGGCGGCAGGCGGAGGCGCGGGGAAGGTACTTGGAGCAGGGCGTCAGCCGCCCTTTTACGGTAAACAGCACCGGCTGCCCGGCGCGCAGGCGGATCTCCTGCACAAACGGGGCGAGCTGCGGGTTCAAGCCGGAAAGCTCCGCGTCATACGGATGCGGAAGCTGGCGTGCCAGGGCATAATACTCGTCCATATTGGGTCACCTCGCGGTTTGTTTGCTACACCACCACTGTATGACCGCACTGCCGGGGATAGAACTGCCTGTCCCCCGCCTGCCTGCCGGACCATGAAAATTGCCCCGCGGTACAGCAGACGCCGTACCGCGGGGCAAAAATTGATCTGTTGCAAAAATCAGAATCTGGCGTACAGGAAGCCGCCGTCCGAAAGGAACTTTCCCATCAAAAGGAAGGCAAAAATGGCGCACTCATAAACGAGCCATCGCACAGGCAGGGGGCTGGCGGCGATGGCGTCGCGCAGATGGACGCCGCACTCGTGGAGGATGTCCACGGCGACCAGAGCGGCAATGCCGCCCAAAAGAAGGACGATGTCCAGCCGGCTGGTCAGCCCGAGTTCCCAGTATTCCGAGAACACGTGGGTCCCGCCGTTCAGGGCGATACACCGGAAATACTCCAGGGCGTCCGGCAGGCTGTCTGCGCGGAAGATGGTAAAGGTGAAAACAAAAATCAGGAAGGTGCCGGCGATCCCTGCCAGGCGCAGCGGAAATTTCGTGATGCGCTTGCGCCAGGGAAGGTGATTCTCCACCGCCTGGATCAGACCATGCAGCCCGCCCCATACCACAAAGGTCCAGTTTGCGCCGTGCCACAGCCCGCTGGCCAGAAAAGTGACCACCAGGTTGCCGTCCCGCCTGGCCGCGCCCCGGCGGTTTCCGCCTAGAGGGATGTAAACATAATCGCGGAACCATTGGGACAAACTGATATGCCAGCGGCTCCACAGTTCGCGGACGGTGGCGGCAAGAAACGGCTGCCGGAAGTTTTCCGGCAGAGCAAGGCCAAGGATCTCCCCCGCACCCAGCACAATATCCGTATACCCGGAAAAATCCGCGTACAGTTGGAAAGAGTACATCACCGCGCCGAAAATTAGCTGGGAGCGGTCAAGATCCTGCGGGGCGGCAAACGCCGCGGAGACCACCACGGCGGCACGCTCTGCCACCGCATACTTTTTGAAATAGCCCCAGGCGCAGCGCATGGCCCCCCGCCAGAGCCGGCGGCTGTCGAAGCGGGTTGGGGCATCCAGCTGGGGCATCAGCGTCCCGTACCGGTTGAACGGCCCCTGTGTGATGGAAAAGAAAAACGAAGCGTAGCACAGCACGCGCGCAAAGCAGGGTTCGGCCGAAAGCGTGCCGCGGCGCACGTCCACCAGGTAGCTGACCCGCTGCAGGCTGAAATAAGCAAGGCCCAAGGGCTGCAGCAGGCCGGCGCCGTCCCAAAGGCTCAGGCCGAACAGGCTGTTGGCTGTTTCGGCTGCCATACCGTAGTATTTCAAAGCAAGCAAAGGCGCTAGCGCCGCAAACAGGCCCAGCGAAAACCAGCGCCCGGCAGATGCCGCCCCTGGCGCGGCGTGCCGCGCCGACAGCCAGACGACCAATGCCGAAGCCAGCATGACAAAAAGGCCGGGAACGTCAATGGAAAGGTAAAAAACCAGATTGGCCGCCAGCATAAGCTGCCAGCGCCGACCCGGGCGCGTGACAAACCACAGCGGGGTCAGCACCGCCAAAAAGCACAAAAATCCCAGTGAGTTGACCGAAAACATACTTCTTCCTTTTTCCGCGCCCGTCAGTCCATGCCAAACGTACCGTCCGGCGCCGCCTGCAGTTTTTCGTCCAGCGAATCAAAAAAATATTCGCCGGGGTCCTTTCCGGCCTCCGCGGCACGGACGACCTGGCAGAAAGCGGCGGTAAATTTTTCCGCCCCCTGGCCGTTTAAGTGGTGCGCGTCCGAAAAATCATCGAACCTCAGGTCCAGCAGCGAGGTGTCCCGGAACAGGGTGAAATCCCAATACTGCAGCCCGTTTTCCTCGGCATAGCCGCGCATTGCATCCACATACGCCTGGTAATTTTCCGTGCGGTCGGCAAAGGCGTTGGGCAGCGGCGCCGTCACAAGAACCAGCTCGACGCCGGCCTGGCGGCAAAGTTCCGTGATACGGCGGAGATTTGCCCAGCCAAAGTCGGACAGCGGGGCGTCCGCATCCAGGGCCATCACCGGGTCAAACCCGTAGGGCGGCGTGCCGTAGGTGTAGACAAATCCGCTTCCGCGATACTCCTCCTGCCCGGGATAGGTCACATAGCTGTAATTCCCCGGGGCATAAGCGTCGGTCAGTTTGGCGATCCAAAGTTCCGGCAGATCCTCCGGGCTGGCAATGATGTGCCGGGCCGGGAAAACCAGATCCACAAAAGCGGCCGGCCCGCCCATCTCCCACAAATATTCGTAGCGTTCCGGAGAAAACGGGTCCATATAGTCCGTCAGCAGATAGCAGGCCAGCGGGACGTTGCTGGAATCCGTCTGATTGTACCCGGTAAAAAAGGTTTCCAGATAAACCGTTTTCAGCTCGTTGCGGTCCAGCGCCTGACGCAAAAGATAATAAGAGCCGTCCGGCAGCTGCTGGGAGGAGCCGGCGTTAAAACTGTGGGTCCCCAGCTGTTCGTCGACCGCAGCCGGATCAAAACTGCGGTAACAGTGGGACGATCCCAAAAACAGCGTGTCAATCTGACCGCTTTGGGCATACAGCTCCTGCAGCATCACACGGGTATAGGCGTGCACATCGTCCACAAGCAAAAAATTGAGCCCCATGCATAAAATCACCGTCAGCGCGGCAAAAGCGGCTGCACGCAGAATACGGTGCGGCCGGCGTTTTTGCGTTGCGGCTGGTTTCATGCCGGGACCCCTTTCCTGGTTGGTGTGTTTCAGCGTTCGATCTCCATGGGCGGACATTTGGGCGCATAACAGTCGGCCTCCAAAGTCCAGACCGTATTCCCTGCCTCGTCGGCGGACGTCTGTGCAAAGCCCATGCCGGCATAAAAATCGCGGACCATCGAATTCTTTGCCGTGGGATAATAGTATCCCACGATGGTTTTGACGCCGCGCGCCTGCGCGTCGTGAACCAGGCAGTCCATCATGGCGTCCTCCATGCCGCGCTTCAGCACGCGGCAGCTCATCAGCCACAGACGCAGGTGCAGCACATCCCCCGCCTGTTCGCCCGCCACGACCGTGACGACGCCGTTGTCGCCAAATTTGTCCGTCAATTTGCCGTACAGGCAGAGCCAGGCGGGCGACTCCGCCATGGCACGGATGTCGTCCTCTGAGCAGCGCAGCGTCGTCAGGTTGAACTGGTTGGACTTGTTTGTCAGCTGGGCGATCCGCTGGATGTAGATCGCCTCAAATCCGCGCACCACGGCTTTCATGTCCAGGCTGCGCAGATATTCGTTGTAATCCGAAAACGCCGCCTGCGCCTGGCGGCGCTGTGCATTGGCGTGGTACAGCTCGGTCTTTTTCAGGTCCTCGCCCGAGAGAGCGGTCACCTCGAAATAACCGCCGTGGTCCAGCGTTTTGATATAATTCTCGGCGCCGTCCAGCGCGGGGACCGCCACCCCGGGCAGCTGTGCCGCAACGATCGCCCGCTCGGCGGGATTGTCGTCGGCAAAGACAAAGCTGTCCACCCCCAGCGAAAGCTCGGCGGCAATGTCCTGCAGGTTCCGGTCCTTGTTTTCCCAGTTTGCCCGGATCGCCACAAAGTCGTCGGGACGCAGCACGCCGTCGGGGTGGTTCAGCCCCGCCAGGGCGTTCGCCTCGTCATTTTTGGAATCCACGGCCAAAACTACGCCGATAGAGCGCAGCGTCTTGCAGTAGCTTTGGAACTCGGCATAAACCTGCCCTTCCGGGACCTCGGGACCGACGGCGATGCCGTCGACGCCGTCGTCTCCGACCACGCCGCCCCACAGCGTATTGTCCAGATCCAGCACCAGCGCTTTTTTGTTTTTGCCGTAAATGGATTTGATGATATTGGCAACGCTGTTTGCCACGGACGGGATGGCGTCCAGGCACATGGCATACTTGTACATGTGCCAATAGAAAGCGTCGCCCCAGGCCGTCAGGCCATAGTCCGCCGAAAGGTAGTCGATGTCGTTGATATAAAAGTCCTCATGCGACGCCGCATAGCGGTAGAACAGCTGGTTCAGGCGGCTGATAAAATTGCTGCGTCCGCGGGGATCATAAATATCGCGGTTCCCCATCAGGCGGTAATTCGGGCGGTCAAAGTTGTTCTGGATGACCGGGCAGTGGAATTTTTCGGCCAGCGCCTGCCACATTGCCGCAAAGCGTTCGTACTCTGCGGTCAGCATCGCTTCGACCTCGCTGTCCGACGACTGCGTGGTGGGAAAGTCTGTGATATTACGCCAGGTGGTATGGATATAGATAATATCCGGGTCAAAATGGTCCAGCTCCGGCGTGCCGAACATGGCGTCCTGCCAGTACTGGGCATATTCGGACTGATAAAACTCCGCCTCGATGCCGTACTGGAGCAAAAACAGCCCCAGCTGGTCCGCAACCTCGTTGGTGGTGGAGCCGCCCAAAATCGCCACCCGTTTTTTCAGCGGATGCGGATTTTGCGCCAGCAGCTCGCGGCGGATCCGGCGTTTTTTCCGCAGAAGCTGTTCGGTATCCAACGGGTACTGAAAACAATCCATCACAGACATTGCCGCCTCCTGTCCCAAGCCTGGGGTCACTGCAAATGGTCCAGCGCTTCCCGCAGCGCTTTGGCGATCTGGTCCGGGCAGGAAGTGGGCTTGTTGCCGCAGGTCGTCCCGGCCATGCGCTCAATGGCGTCCTCCGCCTTCATGCCCGCCAGCAGACGGGTGATCCCCTTCAGGTTGCCGTTGCAGCCGCCCAGCACCTCCACGCGCTGGATGGTATGGTCGGGGTTCAATTCCACAAGGGTCCGCACCGAGCAGGTGCCCTGGTTTTTCCGGATGTATTCCATGTTCGTTTTCTCCTTTTGCATATACGCTTTTTTGACGCGCCGTTGGGCAGGGGCGGGCATCCTATTGCTTTTTGCGCTCCTTGGCCAGCGCCTCCAGACGTCGGATCTGCTCGTCGGCTGTGGTGCAGATCCCCACCGGGCGGGGCGTGTTGGTGTTCATCCCGTGATAATCGCTGCCGCCCGTCACGATCAGATCGTGTTTCCGCGCCAACTCTGTCAGTTTCGCCTTGTCCTCGTCTGTGTTGCGGGGATGGTCGATCTCCACGCCGTCCAGACGGCCTTCGCGGATCAGTTCCCGGGCCAGCTCCATACTGTGGTAAACGCTGGGATGCGCCAGCACCGCAACGCCGCGGCAGGCGCGGATCAGGTCCAGCACCGTATCGACCGGTTCGTACCGGGGCGTATGCAGGATGCGCCCCCGCACCGGGCGCAGCGCGAACAGCGACCGGTATACATTGTTGTACATGCCGTCCGACAGCCCGTACTGCCACAACACGCGCATCACATGCGCTTTGTACAGCGTCCCGCTGTCGCGGGCGTACTCCAGTGCCTCCTCGGTCTTAAACTGGGGGCAGAACTCCTCCAGCTCCCGGCAGCTTTGCAGTACCGCCTCCTTGCGGCGGCGCACCATCATTGCGGTAAAATCCTCCAGCGCGGCGCAGTCGTCCGGCCAGTAACACAGCAGATGCACGCGGTGGGCGCGTTCGTAGTCATAAGCGGTAAGTTCCGTGGCCGGGATCAGATGTACGCCCTGCCTTACCGGATCGGCATACGCAAAGCGAACGCTTTGGATCGAATCGTGATCCGAGACGGCAAGATGGGTCAGGCCGTCGCACTGCGCAAGAAAAGGCAGCTTTTCCGCCGGGGTGGAACCGTCGGAAAATGTGGAATGGGTATGCAGATCGCCCGCCAAAACGAAACACTCCTTCCCGCACGATATGACCGATTTATTATACACCTTTGGCCGGCGTTTGAAAAGTCCCGGCGGCCGCGCCTTACAGGGATGCGGCGTAATCCCGGGCGCGCCGCCAGAACTGACGCGCCGCCGGCGAAAGTCCGTTTTTGTCCAGGCATGCCATGCCGATCGAACGGCTGGAGGCAGGCTCCAGCCGCAGCACCTGGAAGCCCTCCATCCGGCTGTCGTAGCGGCGCAGGATCAGCCGGGGCAAGATGGCCACGCCCTGGCCACAGGCGACCATGGCGATCACCGATTCGTCGTCGTTGACAAAGCATCGCGCATTGACGCGCAGCTCGTTCTTTTTTAAATAGCTCTGGATGTCGGCGTCCGTGTCCGAGCGCTGGCTGACAAAAGTATGGCCGCGCAGCTCCTCCGCCGTGACGACGCCGGGACGGTTTGTGGCAAACCCGGCCGGGGCGATGCAGACAAGCGGGTCGGTATACATCGGCTCAAAATCCAGGTCCTGTGCGCTGGAATTGGACATAAGCCCCAGCTCGGCCGTGCCGGTTTTCAGCCAGGCGGTAATGTCTGCGTAGCTTCCCTGATACAACTGGATGTCGATCCCCGGAAACTGCTGCTCGAAGGGCGGCAGCAGTTGCGGCACCCAGGTGACGCAGGCGCTGTTGAACACCGCCAGCCGAAGCACGCCTTTGTCCAACCCGTTGATCCGGGCGATCGTCTGATCCAGCGACTCGCTGCTGGAAAGCAGGCGCTGCACGTCCGGCAGAAGGCTTTCCGCCGCAGCGGTCATTGTGACGCCGGTTTTGGTCCGCGTGAACAGCGGGAACCCGCACTCTGACTCCATGGAAGCCACGGCATGGCTGATGGCGGAAGGCGTCAGATGTAAACGCTCCGCCGCGCGCGCAAAGCTGCCCTCGTGGGCGATGGTAGAAAAAATCTGGCAGGCCAACAGCGTCATTCGTTTCCCTCCTGATCCAGCCTGCGGAGGCCGGTCCGTAATGAAGAAAGTTCATCTTCTGTGTGAAAATAATGAATTTTACTTATCACGCATACTGTACTAGAATATAGGCAAGAAGTCAAGGCGGCAACGCCTGGATATTCGATCTCTTCCCTCTGAAATGCCCAGCGGTCCGCACAGCCGCCGGGCGTTTTTTGATGTATGCATCCGGCTGCCGCTCAGCAATCCGGCTCGCAGTCCAAAATCGAGGGGATGTCCATCCAGCGGTCGGACTGTGTGTGGTACATTTCATTCAGCCAGGCGGCCGCCTCGTCCAGTCCCTGCTGGTCGCCGGCAAACTCTTTTGTCGTCTTTTTCCCGTCGGAGGTATGTTCCAGGCTCCAGGGCTCCGGCCAGACCGTCACGGACAGGTATTCCACCTTTTTTTTGCCGCTTGCGTCGTCCGGGTCGGGACGCTTGCCGGGCTCGATCAGGTACCGCATACCGCCTTCCGCGCCGGAGTACGGGTTGCCGTTATGAAAATAGTGATAAATCGGAAAGCCGGACAACATACGCAGTTCCCCTTTCGTTCGCCGCCGCCATCCCAGGGGCGGACGCAGTCAAACAAGAAAAGCACTGTGCAGCATTCCTGCACAGTGCTTTTTTGGAGCGGGTTACGAGTCTCGAACTCGCCACCTACTGCTTGGGAAGCAGTCACTCTACCGGATGAGCTAAACCCGCATCGGTGAGTGTTATTATACCGCAAAGATCATGGTCTGTCAATCCATTCGGCAAAAAAGGCGGCAAATTTTGATCGCTCGGGCTCAGACGGCAAAAATCGGCTGCCGTCACAGCTCTTCGCCCCCCTGCAGGCCCCCGGTCTCCTCCGTTCGGTTTGGCGCAGGTTCCAGACGATTGCGGTCCTCCAGAAGCGGCGTCCAATATTCTCCGCCGTTATAGCGCAGGATGACCCAATCGTAGCCGCCAAAGCTGTTGCGGCTGATCCTGGTGACCGGATAATTGCCCAGCGGCAGATACCCTACCACGTCATTCACGTTTGCCGTGTAGAAATATTCGGTCTGGCTGCCAAAAACATTCAGGATATAGTCGCTGACGCTTACCATATTGGGGCCGGATTCGCCGTAATTGTTGAACCCGCCGGCCCGGATGGCCGGCAGAAAATCCGTATAGCTGTAATCCAGGTCGACTGCGCCGTCAACGCCGTCGCAGGTGCCGGAACCGCTGTACTGCCACATGGTATAGCTTCCGCGATACCCCAGGATGGAACGGTAATCGGCCACCCACAGCGGATACTGGGACAGCGCGTCGGCATTGAGATAGGTATTGATGAAATTAGTATAGGAATACCAGCCCGCATACCACTTGCGCTGGTACAGAATGTCCATGGCATACTGCACAAGCCCTGTCAGCTGGGTACGGCTGAGCGAAGTCAGGCTGTTTGCCTCCACGTCGACAAAAACCGGGTACTCCAGCTGGAGCCCTTCCAGCGCATCCATAAAGATCGACAGTTCGTTCGCCACCTCGGCCTGCGTCTTGGCATAGGTATAGTAGTACGCGCCGACGCGCAGCCCGGCCGTATGCGCGCCATTCACATTCTGCAAGAAGTACGGGTCGATATACAGTCCGTTGGAATTGGACGAGCCCAGCCGAACAATCGCAAACTGCTTGCCGGCAGCGGCGACTCGCGACCAGTTCACGCTCCCCTGATAACGGGACACGTCGATCCCGGATTGGAAAACCGCCATAAAAAATCCCCCTTCCCTGTCTGCATTGTATGCAGCGGGATGGGGATTTGCCAATATTGTTTCTGTCGGTTTCTGCCGGGCGTGTCGCCAGCTGTCCGCAGCGGATTCCCGAAATTGATGCCGCAGCGGTTTTCTGCGCCGTTCAGATCACCAGGCCGCCGTTCAGCCCGATGACCTGCCCGGTGATATACCCCGCGTCGGGGGAGGCCAGAAAAACAAGCGTGCGCGCGACTTCCCCGGCGCTGCCCAGCCGGCCGACCGGCGTTTCCTCCGCCAAAGCGGCCCGATCCTCCGCGGAAAAGGCGGACATCATATCGGTGTCGATCACGCCCGGCGCAACGCAGTTGACGGTGATGCCGGAAGGCGCTTCCTCCTTGGCCAGCGCCTTGGTCAGACCGATCACGCCGGCCTTTGCCGCCGAATAATGTACTTCGCAGCTGGCGCCAGTCTGCCCCCACATGCTGGACACCAGCAGGATGCGGCCGTATTTGCGCCGGATCATCCCTGGAAGCACCGCGCGGCAGCTGTAAAACGCGCCGTCCAGGTCGACCGACATTACGCGGCGCCAGTCCTCATCCGTCAAATCGGTAAATAATTTCTGCTGCGCAATCCCCGCGTTGCAGACAAGCACGTCGATATGGCCCAGCGTTTCTTCCGCGTCGCGGACGGCCTCGCCGATTTCCTGCGAATCGGCCACGTCGGCGCGCAGGGCAAGAAACCGCCCGGTCGGCGCCGCCTGCGCCGCGCTGCGGAGCACTTTCTCCGCGGCAGCCTGGCTGGAATGCCAGACAAATGCGACGTTGTCGCCGTTTTGGGCAAACGCCTGTACTGCGGCCGCGCCGATGCCGCGGCTGCCGCCGGTGATCAAAATATTCTGCGCCATGTTATTCTCCCGCATTTTGTATCTTTTCCTGCTTTTGAGCCAGGCGCTTTGCGCGCAGCCGGGAAAAAAACTGCTGAAGCAGCGCGCCTGCCTCCTCCGCCAACAGCCCCTGTTCAATGACCGGGTGATGGTTGAACGGCAGCGCAAACAGATCCGTCATCGAGCCGCAGCAGCCGGCCTTTGGATCTTTTGCGCCGTAGACCACCCGGCGCAGGCGGCTGTTGATGATGGCGCCGCTGCACATGGGGCAGGGTTCCAGCGTGACAAACAACTCGCACTGCCACAGCCGCCAGCCGCCCAGCGCACGGCAGGCGGCGTCGATCGCCAAAAGTTCGGCATGATAGGTGGCGTTTCTGCCGCTTTCTCTCAGATTATGCGCCCGGGCAACGATCTCGCCATCCCTGGCAACGACCGCTCCCACCGGCACTTCGCCCAGGGCCGCGGCGATCTCGGCCTCGCGCAGCGCTTCCCGCATCAGCTGTTCATCTGTCATACGCGACTCCTGTATCATAGCGGGGCGACGGACTGCCAAATCGTCGCCCCAGCCAAAACAAGCACGGCCAGCGTGTATGCAGGACTGGAAAACACAGCGGCGGCGTCAACGCCCGGGCGCATCCCCGCGGTAAAGTCAAAGCCCTGCTGGGTGACCGCACGCCACAGCAGCCAGGCGGCAGCCAGTGGAAACGCCAGTAAAACGATCAACTCCACCACCGTCACCGCCGTTCCCGGATAGTACAGCTTGAAGTAAATATCCGCAAAGGCGATGCAGTTGTTTACAAAATGCAGCAGCATTCCCGGCAGGACGCTGCCGGTGCGCTCTGTCAGCCAGCCCAGGAACAATCCGCCCGCAAAAGCGGTGATGCTTTGCGCAAGATCCATGTGCAGCAATGCAAACAGAAGCGCCGGTCCGAAAATGGCCGCCGCGCTGCCGCAGGGACGCATCAGCCCCTGCAGTGCGCCGCGGAACAATAGTTCTTCCCCCACTGCAGGCAAGACGCAGAGGGACAGAAAAGACAGAACCAGCTCCAGCCCTCCCGCAGGCAAAACGGTCGAGGAGCCGTGCGCGCCGAACAGGCGGGTGATCAGCCCGCCGACAATATTGCCCAGATTCGTCAGCCCAAGAAAAAGCACCAGGCAGAACACCGGCGACCACTGCGGCGGACGGGCGATCCGCAAATCGCCAATGTCCAGCCGCGTGACCTTCAGCAGCCAGGCGATCGGCCCGGCCAGCGCCAGCACCCCGATGACCAGCAGGATCACGTTGACCGATACCTGCGAAAAGCCAACCGGGTCGCTCAGGCTCGCCCCTTCCACGCGCAGCCCCATTGCAAAGGAGACGATCGCCTGCAGGGCATACTGGCAGACAAGGTATAAAACAGCCGCAAATGCGCACCAGGAAGCAGCCCCCTTAACGCCCCTGGTTTTTCCAATTCGTTGCAATGTGGATTCCCTCGATTTCCTGTAAGTAAGATTCGGCAGAAACACCGAAAAGACGACAACCCCTCGAAACGGCAGCGGCAGCTTTCTTTTGTTCCCTGCCGTTCTTCGTTTCGGCGCTTTTCGTTCTGCGAAAAGGCCGAAACCTTCCGCTGTGGACGCAGCATGGTATAGATAGTGTATCACATTTGCCGGCAAAAGCAAAGACCGGCCCCGCCGTAAAGCGGAGTAAGCGCAAGAAAGCTATGGCTTTGCCGCGCAAGCGGCAAAACTGCGAATCGTCAAAAAATCACAAAAACAAGCCGGCGCCCTTTGTGAACGCCAAGCGACGGCAGCGCAGCCGGCGGCCTGTCCTTGGTTAGATTTTGCGGCAAAGTTTCCTGGTGCGCACTCCGCTAAGCGCGCTCTGTGCGCGCCTGAGCTATCCGCCGGCCTTTTGCATGCAGTGCCGCATTTGCCCGCAGATCTGCCGTATTGCCGGGGAAACGGCGGACCGGTCACTTATTCATCAAACACAAAAAATCCCCGGAAACTTGTAAAGCAAAATTTCCGGGGGTGAAATTATTCGAACTCGCCGAGTTAAATCCACTTCTAAACTTTTTTGTATAAGGGATTTAATTCGTCGTGGTTTTATTTGATGCAGATTATCCTTATCCTAAGGTCTATTCGGACTTTTGCTATCAAAAATCTATCCGAGCCATCCTATCAGGGGTTTTGCTTGAGATGAGCGATTGGGTGGTTTAGGAGTATTATAACATATATGAGGGGAATTTTCCACTTGGAGAGAAACTTTTCCCGCGTGATTCAATAAAATTATAACACAATTGTCATAAGCATTCTCAAATTAAATAATTAAATAACTTTCTCAATTTCGTCTGACTTAAACCACCCGCAGGCTTGAACTTTTTCATAGGCCAAATCAACTTGATCCACATAAAGAACTATACCTGCTTTTCGAGCATGACGAGTTTACCATGAAGCCCGTCCTTGATGAAACCGGCAGGCTTATCCCCCGCGAGGACTACCGGCTGTCAACGCTGAACTGCGGGGGAGGATTTTGCCGTTGCCTGTATGCGGGCAAATCTCCGCTATGGGAAGAACCAGCGGCGGGAAGATGTGAAAAGCCACCACTATATCATCAGCTTTGACCCACGGGA
>DWVD01000109.1 GCA_019120395.1 Candidatus Gemmiger faecigallinarum | reverse complement strand
CGGAAGATGTTCACGTTGGGCGACCAGAAGGTCAGCCCCTTGTAGGCGTTGCGGTCGCCGCGGGCGGAAGCCTCGTTGTATTTGGCGCGGCCCTCCACGCCGATCACATGGCCCACCGCCTCCATCAGCGGCGCGTCAAAGGCGGCGGCCAACGCGATGGCCTGGGGGAACATGGTGGCCACGCCCGCCCGCGCCACGCCGTGCAGCGCCTCGTTCCACCAGTTGTACGCCGGGACGCCCAGCCGGGGGATGGCGGGCGCGTCGTACCGCAGCTGCAACGCCTGCTCCTCCAGGGTCATCCTGGCGACCAGGGCCTGCGCCCTGGCTTTTGCCTGTGTTCTGTCCATTTGCAGCGCTCCTTTTCAAAGGGATTTTTCCGGGAAAGTTGAACAGCCGGTCCGTTGCTCCCAGTCTATTCCCCCGCGGCGCTTTTTGCAAGAGGCAAAACGCGGCCCGCCGCCTGTCCGTGTGATTTTCCCGCCCGGGCCGGAGCAGGCGTCCGGCGCAAACTGCGACACATTGAGCCGGAAGGTGCATTTTTTGACACTTGCACCCGTTTGTCCCTTTTCACCGGCGCGTTTCCGGCGTATGGTGTCAGTAAGCCGCTGCGCGGCCCGCCCGCAATTTCTGCCCGAAGGGAGAGGAAGCGCCTTGCCCCCGCTTGATACCACGCCAGCCCGCCCCGCCGCCGAAACGGTGGCCGGCTTTGCCGTGCGCCCCGGCCTGTTCCGGGTGCCGGGCGCAACGCCGGTGCCCGGCGGCGTCAGCTTTACCATCCAGTCCGAGCAGGCCACCGCCTGCGAATTGTGCCTGTTCCACCGCCGCCAGCAGCAGCCCTTTGCGGTGCTGCCCTACCCGCCGGACTGCCGCGTGGGGCACGTGTATTCCATGATCGTGTACGGGCTGGACATTGACGAGATCGAGTATGCCTACCGCATGGACGGCCCCCGGGACCCGCGCGGGGGCTGCTGTTCGACCGGGACCGGTACCTGCTGGATCCCTACGCCCGCGCCGTGACCGGCCAGAGCGTGTGGGGCCGGAGCCGGCAGAAAAACGCCGCCTACCACGCCCGCGTGGTGCGCGACCGCTTTGACTGGAGCGGTTTCCGCGACCACCGGGTGCCTTTCCAGGACATGGTCATCTACGAGGTGCACGTGCGGGGCTTTACCCGCCACGAGAGTTCCGGCGTGGCCCACCCCGGCACCTTTGCCGGCCTGCGGGAAAAGATCCCCTATCTGCGGCAGCTGGGCGTCAACACCGTGGAGCTGATGCCGGTTTTTGAGTTTGACGAGACCGCCGAAGAGCGCATCGTGGACGGCAACCGGCTGCTGAACTACTGGGGCTACAACACCGTCGCCTTTTTTGCCCCCAATACCGGCTATGCCGCCGGGTCCGAGCCCAACAGCGAGGGCGCCGAGCTGAAAGAGCTGATCCGCGACCTGAACGCCAACGGCATCGACGTGATCCTGGACGTGGTGCTGAACCACACCGCCGAGGGCGGCGAGCACGGGCCGTTCTTCTCCTTTAAGGGGATGGACAACAACATCTATTACATGCTGACGCCGGACGGCAGATATTACAACTTTTCCGGCGTGGGCAACACCCTCAACTGCAACCATCCCGCCGTGCGTCAGTTCATCCTGGACTGCCTGCGCCACTGGGTGGTGGAATACCGCGTGGACGGCTTCCGCTTTGACCTGGCGTCCATCCTGGGGCGCGGCGAGGACGGCCGTCCGCTGTCCCGGCCGCCGCTGCTGGAAAGCCTGGTCCACGACCCGATCCTGGGCCATGTCAAGCTGATCGCCGAGGCCTGGGACGCCGGCGGGCTGTACCAGGTGGGCAGTTTCCCCTCGTGGAACCGCTGGGCCGAATGGAACGGCCGCTACCGCGACGACATCCGCCGTTTTCTGAAAGGGGACGAGGGGTTTGCGCAGGCGGCCGCGCTGCGCATCTGCGGTTCGCCCGACCTGTACCCGCCCGAGCGCCGGCGCAACGCATCGGTCAATTTTATCACCTGCCACGACGGCTTTACCCTGCACGACCTGTACGCTTACAACCAAAAGCACAACGAGGGCAACGGCCACGGCAACACCGACGGCTCCGACGCCAATTACAGCTGGAACTGCGGTGCCGAGGGCAACACCCGCGCGCCGTCCGTGCTGGCGCTGCGGGAAAAAATGCAGAAAAACGCCTTTGCGGTGCTGCTGTGCAGCCGCGGGGCGGTCATGTTCCTGGCGGGCGACGAGTTCGGCAACAGCCAGTTTGGCAACAACAACGCCTACTGTCAGGACAACGAGATCTCGTGGCTGAACTGGAACGACCTGACCCGCAACCAGCCGCTGTTCCGGTTTGTCTGCGCGCTGATCGCTTTCCGCCGGCAGCACCCGGTGCTGCGCGGGCCGACGGCCCCGGCCGCCTGCGGCTGGCCGGACGTCTCGATGCACCACGGCGTGCCCTGGAACAGCGAGGCCGGCCCGCAGGCGCACCAGCTGGGCATCCTGTTCTGCGGCCGCAACGCCGCGGACGACGGCGACGACGCGGTGTTTTTGGCCGTGAACGCCCACTGGGAGCCCCACACCCAGCAGCTGCCGCAGCCCCCGGCGGGCTTTGTGTGGAAGCTGCGTTTCCACACCGGCTGCTGGCAGCCCGCCTGCCCCTGGCTGCACCCGGAGGACCTGTGCCTGGACATGCCGCCCCGCTCGGTGGCGGTGCTGACCTGGAGCGCCGTCCGGACAGACGCCCAAACCACTTGATCGGAGAGGTCCCGCCATGCAGAAAACCATGTCGCGTATGTTGATCGAAACCTCTGTGCGCAACGCCCTGGCGCGCTGCGAGGAATCCCCTGAACGGGCCACACGGAACCTGGTGGACCTGGGGCTGAACTTTTCCAACGGACGGTTCCAAAAACGGCTACTGACCACCATCCAGCGGATGCTGGCCAACCAGGACAGCGCCTACTATCCCCTGATCCGGGACGTGCTGGAAAACGTGGACAGCGAGCGCCTGCTGCGGTTCGGCGTCAACCTGGGCTACGAGGGCTGCACCCTGGGCGCCAGGACGATCCGCGCCGTGGAGGCGGAACACGATTTCAACGTGCCCTGGGCGCTGAGCCTGGTGGTCGACGGCAGCCTGCCGGAACGCCTGCCCCGCTACGGGCAGGTCATCCGGCAGGGGCTGGAGCTGGGCATCCATACCTTTTTGCTGAAGATCGAGGGCGATCCGGCCTGCGCGGCCAGCCTGCCCCTGCTTGCAGAGGACGGCGCTTTTGTGCTGTTTTTGGAGGGCCGGCAGATCACCCGGGAGCTGGTGGACGCCCTGCGCCCGGTGCAGAACATCCTGGTGGTGGTGCGCAGCGGCCCCGAGGCCGAGCGCGCCTGCGCCCGGCTGCGGCTGGCCCAGTTCCCCTACGGCGTATACGCGCGCTACCGCAGCGCCGGCGGCGTTCTGGACGAAGCGTGGTTCGCCGGGATTTTGCCGCTGCATCCCATCCTTGCTTTCCTGGTCCCGGAGCGCGGCTGCCCCCGGCCGGACCAGCAGGAGGTCTACCGCCGCGTCTGCGCGCTGCGCAACGAGCAGCGCTACCCGGTGGTGCCCATCGAGCTGAAACGGGACCTTCTCTGGATCGACAAAATGATCTCGGACGACGACGTCATGGCCGTTTTCGACAGCCGGGGCGACCTGCACACCGGCGACGGCCCGGCCTGCGGACCTGACTGCAACGTGTTCCGCGCCGACCTTCCGGACATCTTCCACCGCGCGCTGGCAAAACGCGCCGCCCTTTCCCGCTGACATCTCCGATCCCTCTTTATATGCACAGGCAGGCGCCCGTACGCGGGCGCCTGCCTGTGTCTTTTTCTGCTGTTTTGCTTCAGTTCCGGGGCAGGGCCTCCTGCGCGCACTTTGCCTGCACCGTCTCGGACACGCCGGCGACGCAGCGCTTCAGCCGCCCGCTGAACTGCATGGCCGGCATCGGCTCCCGCTGCCGCAGCCAGCGGCGCACCGCGCAGACAAAGGCGTCCATATAAAAATCGGTGTAAAACGCCACGTCCTCTTCCCTGCCAAAGATCCGCGCCATGTCCGCCGACAGCACCACGCTCACAAATTCCCGGAAATACTCGGCAAAGCAGTTCTGGCCCTCCACCCCAAAGGCGCGGCGGTAGAATTCCCGGTTCTCGTACAGGTACCGGCACAGGTCGTCCAGCCGGTACCAGCCGACCAGGTCCGCCCGCTCATCCTCCTGCTGCATCCGGTGGACATACTCGTTGAAAAAGATCCAGTTCATCAGCTCGTACTTGTCCTGGAAATGGTAATAGAAGCTTTTGCGGTTCATGCCGCAGGCGTCGCAGATGTCGCTGACGTTGACCTTGGCAAAGGGGCGGTCGCGCAGCAGTTCTTTCATTGCGGCGGCCATCGCCCGCTTTGTGATGTTCGAGTCCGCCATGGCGGTGATGCCTCCCTCTGGCCCGGTAATGCACAGCCCCATTTTAGCACACAGCGTCGAATTTCCGCAACCGCCGCGGGCGGGGCGCGGGCCGGCCTGTTTTGGACATTTTGCGCCGAGCGTCAAAAAAAGGGACACTCGCCCCCACAAGTGAAAAATTGCACCAGCCGGGCGTTTTTTGTCCGATGCGCCCCGCCGCCCGCCCTGTTACAATGGTGGAAACCCGACCGGCCCCGCAGCCGTTTGGGGACGAAAACGCTTTGCCGGGGCGCACGCCCTGCGGTCCCGCGGGACCGGCGGCATGCCGCCCCGGGCAAACCTTGCGGAGGGATGCATCCAATGCGAAACCGATGGTTCCGGCAGATCCTGCTGCGGCGGATCTTTGTGGCGGTGCTGCTGGTGCTGCAGGCCGTGGTGCTGGTCGTTTTTATCCGGGATACCAGCCAGCTGAGCCGCTGGGCAGACCTGGCGCTGCGCATCGTCAGCCTTCTGGCGGTGCTGTGGATCGTCAGCTCCAGGGACCAGCCGTCCTACAAGCTGCTGTGGAGCATGCTGATCCTGGCCTTCCCGATCTTTGGCGGGCTGTTGTACCTGCTGGTCTCCTTCCAGGCGTCCACCCGCTGGGTGTCCCGCCGGCTGCGGGACCTGGAGCTGGAAAGCCGCCCGCTGCTGGCCGAAACCGGATCCTACCGGCAGGATCCCCGGCAGCTGGCGCCGGACCAGGCGCCCCAGATCGCCTACCTGCAGCGGGCCGGCTTCCCGGTCTGCAGCCGCACCGACTGCGACTATTTTTCCTCCGGCGAGGCGGTGTTCGCCTGCCTGCTGAAGGAACTGGAAAAGGCGGAGCAGTATATCTTTCTGGAATTTTTCATCATCCAGGAAGGGGTGATGTGGGATGCGATCCACGACATCCTGCGCCGGAAGGCCGCCCAGGGCGTGACCGTCCGGGTGCTGTACGACGACATGGGCAGTTTTCTGACGCTGCCCAGGGACTACGCCGATACCCTGCGCGCCGAGGGCATCCAGTGCCACGTGTTCAACAAATTCCGGCCGCTGCTGTCCGCCATCCAGAACAACCGCGACCACCGCAAGATCGTCTCCATCGACGGCAGGACCGCTTTTACCGGCGGCTTCAACCTGGCGGACGAGTACATCAACGCCGTGGAAAAGCACGGCCACTGGAAGGACACCGGCCTGGTGCTGCGCGGCGACGCCGCCTGGAGCCTGACGGTGATGTTTTTGCAGATGTGGAGCCTGTCCGCCCGGACGCGGGAAGACTTTGCCCTGTATCGTCCGGCACAGTCTGCGCTGCCGGCCGGCGACGGGCTGGTGCAGCCCTACGCCGACAGCCCGGTGGACCGGGAGAACGTGGGCGAGCAGGTCTATCTGCAGATCATCCGCAACGCCAAACAGTATGTATACATCCACACGCCCTACCTGATCGTGGGCGACAACATGATCGACGCGCTGTGCCATGCGGCAAAAAGCGGGGTGGACGTGCGCATCACCACGCCCCACCACTGGGACAAGTGGGTGGTGCACATGACCACCCGCGCCTTCTACCGCCAGCTGCTGGAGGCCGGCGTAAAGATCTACGAGTATACGCCGGGGTTTCTGCACGCAAAGACCTTTGTCGCCGACGATACCGTAGCCACGGTGGGCACCATCAATCTGGACTACCGCAGCCTGTACCTGCACTTTGAGTGCGGCGTCTGGCTGTACCGCAGCCGCGTGGTCGGCCAGGTCAAGCAGGACTACCTGCAAACGCTGGAAGCCTGCCAGCCCGTCCGCCCGGACCAGCTCAGCGCCGGCCCGCTGTTCCGCGTGTTCCAGGAGCTTTTGCGCCTGCTGGCGCCGCTGTTTTGATCATTCCGCCCAGCGCGCCACCGCGTCCCGCAGGAAGCGGGCGCAGCCGGGCACCGTGCGGTCATAATAGGCGGTAAAGCGCTCGTCCGCCACGTACAGCTCGGCAATGCCGCGGTGCATGGCCGGCGTCAGTTTGGGGGTGGCGACGGCCAGCCACCGG
>DWVD01000108.1 GCA_019120395.1 Candidatus Gemmiger faecigallinarum | reverse complement strand
CATCACCAACATGGCCACCGGCATCCAGACCGTGCGGCACAGCCACGCCCGTGTGCTGGAGATCGCCAACCAGGCCGGGGACCGGATGTGCCGCTGGCTGGGCGAAGTCATCCAGGAGATGCCGTAAACGGTCCAGGTCTGTTCAGCCCGCCCTGCCCCTCTGGGGGCGGGGCTTTTTTGCGGCGTGCGCTGATGAATGGTACCATGTTTTTCTGCAATTTGGTCAAACATTTGTGGAATACTATCAATTTTGCGGCAAAAGAGAAACGTTGTTCCAGACTGTCTGGAATGGATTGACAAGTTTGTTCCCAAAGATTACAGTAGGACCAGAAACGCCGGCGCCCCTTTGGGATGCCGGTCAAGGGACTATAAACGATCAAAACCGATCAAAGAAAGAAGGAATCGTGCTATGACCAAGATCTCCCGCCGCAATTTTCTGAAAGCCTCTGCCCTGGCCGGCGCAGCTGTGCTGGCGACCGGGGCCGCCGTGCCCGCAGGGGCCGCTGCACCGGCTGGTGCGGCCCCGGCTGCGGCCTCCGGGACGCCGGCCGAAGCGGAAAACGGCCTGTTCTCCTCTGTCCGCGTCACCCGGTGCAGCCTGCCCGCGGGCGGCTGGCAGGCGGAGCCCACCTTCCCGGATTGGGCGGGCTATGTGGACGATACACTGGCCATGAACGGGATGTATACCTTTTTTGGCTACAACGGGCAGGGGACCCTGTATCTTTCGCCGGCGGCGGGAGTGACGGAGTTTGCCCTGTTTGTCAACAACCGTGAGGTGGACACCCGCGCTATGGCCGGCGGGGCCACCTGGGCCGCCGATGTCTCGGCCTGCATGGTCAATGGGCTGAACACCATCCAGGTGAGCGGCATCCGCCCGGCAGGTCAGACCGTCCAGGTCCACATCCCTTACCCCGAGGTGATCGAAGGCCGGCCCGCCGACGCGGGGCTGGACCCGGCGGTGCTGGACGTCATCGACCGGATCGTGGCGGCGGATGTGGCCCACGGCTTTACCAGCGCCCAGATGGCGGTCATCAAGGATGGCCGGATGGTCTACCGCAATGCCTGGGGCACGGTCAACGCCTACCATCCCGACGGGACACCCAAAACGGACAGCCCGGCCGTGACCAACGACACCCTCTACGACCTAGCGTCCAACACCAAGATGTACTCGGTCAACTATGCGCTGCAGCATCTGGTCACCAACGGCCAGGTGGACCTGGACGCCCGGATCGCCGACCTGCTGGGCAGCGCGTTTGTGGACGATACCATCGAAATCACTTACAATGGCTACGAAAACCCCGGTCTGGAAACGGTGAAGCAGTGGAAGAGCGAGCTGACCATCCGCGACGTCCTGCGGCACCAGGCAGGCTTCCCGGCCGACCCCCAGTACCACAACGATGCTTTTGACCAGACTGCGCAGGCCGCGGCGCCCGGCGTCCCCAATGTGCTGTACGCCGGCGCGGGCGGGGACGAGGCCACCCGCAGCCGCACCCTGCAGGCCATTTTCAAAACGCCGCTGATGTACCAGCCGGGGAGCCGGACCCTCTACTCCGACGTGGACTACATGCTGCTGGATTTCGTCATCGAGCAGGTGACGGGCAAACGGCTGGACGATTACTTGTCCGAGACCTTCTGGAAGCCCATGGGCCTGCAGCACATCACCTACCGCCCCCTGGACCACGGGTTTGCGCCCAACGATTGCGCCGCCACCGAGCTGAACGGCAACACCCGCGACGGCGCGATCTCGTTCACCGGTGTGCGCACCTACACGCTGCAGGGCGAGGTCCACGATGAAAAAGCCTATTACGCCATGGGCGGCGTCTCCGGCCATGCGGGCCTGTTCGCCAATGCGTCGGACCTGGCCGTGCTGGCCTCCGCCATGTTGTCCGGCGGCTACGGCAATGTCAAGCTGTTCAGCCGGAACGTCATGGATACCTTCACTGCGCCCAAGATCGAGTCGGCGGCCAACTGGGGCCTTGGCTGGTGGCGGGAAGGGGACCTGGCCCGCCCCTGGTACTTCGGCACCCAGTCCTCCTCCGGAACGGTGGGGCATCAGGGCTGGACCGGCACCCTGTCGCTGATCGACCCCGCCGAGCGGCTGGTGGTGGTCTACCTGACCAACAAGATCAACTCGCCTGTGACCGACCCGGCGGCCAACCCCAACCAGTTCGACGGAAACTGGTATACGGCTTCGACCCTCGGCTTTGTGGCCCAGCTGCTCTATCAGGGGCTGAAGAGCCGTGCCGGCTCGCCTGACGCCGCGCTGGACGCCCTGCTGGCGGATATGACGGCGGAACATTTCAAACTGGTGGATGCCGAACCCACCGCCGCCCGTGCGGATCATCCTCTGGTGCAATCCGCATATGCGATGCTGGAGGTGCTGGCAGAGCGCGGGGCGCAGCCGTTCCGCTTTGCGGCCCGCCGCTATGCCCAACAGGCGCTGGAGCTGCTGGACCCCGTCCGGGATGCGGACGAGCTGGCCGCCCTGCGCGAACAGATCTGACGTGATCTTTTTCTCCCTGTCAGCCCGCCCTGCCCCTCTGGGGGCGGGGCTTTTTTGCGGTGTGCGCAGTCTGCCTAAAAGCGCGGCCTTCTTTTCTCACGAAAACGGTGGGTTTTGTGACCGGTTCACATTGACGGGGCAGGGCGGGGCGGGTATAATAAAAGCATCGAACCATTTATCTAAAATGTTGTGCGGGGAGGCTGTGGGATGGAACTGTATCGGGTCAGACGGATCGGGGAGGCCGACTTTGGCTGCGAAGAACTGCCGGAAGGCGCGCCGGTCCTGTGCGAAGTGGAGCTGGAGGG
>DWVD01000013.1 GCA_019120395.1 Candidatus Gemmiger faecigallinarum | reverse complement strand
CGCCAGACCACGACCGGCAAAAACGTCGCGTCCTTCCGCATCGCCTGCGACCGCGGACGCCGCGACGCCAACGGCCAGAACCAGGCCGATTTCCTGGATGTTGTTGCCTGGGACCGCACGGCGGAGTTCGTCTGCCGCTACTTTTCCAAGGGCTCTCTGATCGCCATCGACGGCCGCATCCAGAGCCGCAGCTATCAGGACAAAAACGGCAACAACCGCACGGCTGTCGAAATCGTGGCAAACAACGTCAACTTTGCCGCGCCCAAGTCCTCGAACCCCAATGCGGGCGGCCAGCCGGCCCCCGCGCCCATGGCAGATTATTCCCGTCCCGCGCCGCAGCCCGCCGCGCCCAGCTATTCCGCTGGCACCAACGACGATTTTGCGCTGATCGAGGACGAGGGGGACCTGCCCTTCTGATTTGATTTTCTATCCTGAAATAAGGAGGTAACCCGACATGGCTAACGATCGTTCGTCTCGTCCGATGCACCGTGGCCGCCGCAAGGTCTGCAGCTTCTGCGTCGACCGCGTTGAGCACATCGACTACAAGGATCTGCCGCGCCTGCGCAAGTACGTCACCGAGCGCGCCAAGATCATCCCCCGCCGTGTGACCGGCACCTGCGCTTTCCATCAGCGTGAGCTGACGGTTGCCATCAAGCGCGCCCGCCACATGGCCCTGATGCCCTACGTCAGCGACTGATCCTGACGCAGCGGCAGCGCCAAATTGCAAAAACGCCCGCCGGATCCCATGGGATCCGGCGGGCGTTTTTTTGCTTGCTGATGCGGTACAATGTGTCAGGACTGGGCCTGCATCATCCTTTTTTTGATGGCGCGGGTGGAGATCTGCGCGGTCTCGCTGCTGGAATCCATCCGTCGCAGCATGTACTTGATGATGGCGGTGCGGGGGACGATGCCGATAAAGACGTTGCGGTCGTCCACGACGGGAACAAAGTTCTGATCCACGGCGGCCTCCACCAGCGTGCGCATGTCGGTGGTCACCGGCACCGCCTTGTAATTGCGGCGGCGGGGGAAGCTGGAGATGGGCACGTCCTCGCTGGCGTCCAGGTCCAGTCCGTGGATGTTCTTGATGCCCCACAAAAGGTCCCCTTCGCTGATGATGCCCACATACTCGCCGTTGCGGCGCAGCAGGGGAATGGTGGCGTAGCGCTGGTTGGACCATTTTTCCAGCGCCTGGCGCAGGGTGAAATCTTCGTAAATATACAATACGTCCTGTTTGGGGGTCAGGAAAAACAGCAGGTTCATGGGTGGATGTCTCTCCTTTGCGTGGTTTTGTCGGGGCTGGGCAGGCGCAGCCGCTTTGCGGCGCGCGGCGCCTGCCGGGCCGGGAAACGCCCCCGGCGCATGCGCCCCTGGGCCGGCGCGGGAACCGCCGCGCCGGACGCCCTTTTCGTAAACCGGGCTTGCCGCCGGTTTGCTTACTTTAAGTATACGCGCCCGCCGTGGCAACTTTGTGAATGGATTGTAAACTCTCCCTGTCCAAAAGTAACGAAAAAAGCGGCCGGATTTTTGACCGAAAAAACGGGGAAAGTTGCTGTTTGCCACTGTTCAAAAGCGATTGGATGGTGTATAATAAAGAAGATTCTATGGGTCGGTCTGCGCTGTGCCCGCACGGCCTGCCGCCGGCAGGCGGCTGCTTCCGGGGCGCGGGCAGCCCGGCCGCATTACGTAAGGAGGTCCGGCGATGATCACCAAGGTGAACCCCAGCGGGAGCATCTCTTTGACAAACGAATATTTCTCCGGTCTGGTTGCACAGGCAGCCAAAAACTGCTATGGCATCGCGGCCATGGGCCAGAACACGGCGTCTGGTACGGTGCGCTCGGCGCTGCGTCATGGCAGCCTGCCCCAGCAGGGCGTGACGGTCGAGGAGGAAAACGGCGCGCTGAAGATCTCGCTGCATATTGCAGTGGGATTTGGCCTGAACATCGCCTCCATCACACAGAGCATCACCCACCGTGTGCGGGACGAGGTCGAGCACGCAACCGGCCTGAAGGTCGCCCGCGTGGATGTGTATGTGGACGACATTGCCGCCGACTGACCCCGGCCGCGCCTGTCCGTCAAGAGTCAAATGATTGAGGTGTGAACTACATGATTACTGGCAAGATCCTGCGCGACGCGATGATTTCCGGCGCCAACAACATTTCCAACCAGCGCACCCGCGTCGATGAGCTGAACGTTTTCCCTGTGCCTGACGGCGATACCGGCACCAACATGAGCATGACCATCGGCGCGGCCCGCACCGAGCTGGAAAACCTGCCCGACGACTGCACCGTTGCCGAAGCCAGCAAGCGCGCCGCCTCGGCGATGCTGCGGGGCGCCCGCGGCAACTCCGGCGTGATCACCAGCCTGCTGTTCCGCGGCTTTTCCAAGGCACTGAAAGAGAAAACCAACGCGGAGGCGGCCGATATTGCCGCCGCGCTGAAGATGGGCGTCGACGCCGCCTACAAAGCTGTGATGAAGCCCACCGAGGGCACCATCCTGACCGTCACCCGCCTGGCTGCCGAGGCCGCAGAGGCCAGCACCCAGACTGAAGTGCCCGCTTTGTGGGACGAGGTCCTGGCCGCCGGCCAGAAAGCCCTGGAAGATACCCCCAACCTGCTGCCTGTGCTGAAAAAGGCCGGCGTGGTGGATGCGGGCGGCCAGGGCATCATGCTGGTGTTCGAGGGCATGAAGCAGGTGTTTGACGGCGGCGAGATCGTTGCCAGCGTCGAGGTCGCCGCCAAGCCCAAGGTTTCCAGCTCTGCCGCAGGCAAGGGCGTCTTTGCGGACGACCTGATGAAGGTGGAGGACATCAAAAACGGCTACTGCACCCAGTTTTTGCTGCACAAGGACCCTGGCGCCAGCGTCGCCCGCCTGCGCGCTTTCCTGGAGTCCAACGGCGACTCGGTGGTGGTCATTGAGGACGACGACGTGGCCAACTGCCATGTGCACACCTCCGATCCCGGCATGATGCTCAGCGAGGCCATCAAGTACGGCTACCTGACCGACTTCAAGATCGAGAACATGCACGAACAGTTCCTGGCGCGCCAGGCCCAGGGCAAGGGCCTGGAGAAACAGGCCGCCGCGGAGGAGAACGCCACCGGCAGCGCCGACGAGTTCGTCTATGCCGCCGTCGATCCGGAACAGGACTACGGCTTTGTGGCGGTTGCCGCCGGCGACGGCCTCAAGAGCGTGTTCACCGACCTGGGCGTTGCCGCCGTCGTTTCCGGCGGCCAGACCATGAACCCCGCCACCGAGGACATCCTGGCCGCGATCCAGAGCGTGCCCGCCAAGACGGTGTTTGTGCTGCCCAACAACAAGAACATCATCATGGCGGCCGAGCAGGCCCAGAAGCTGGCCGACCGCAAGGTGGTCGTGCTGCCCACCCGCACTGTGCCCCAGGGCATGACTGCCATGCTCAATTTTGATCCCGGCGCTTCCGCCGACGAAAACGCCATCAACATGATGTCGGCCGCCGAGCACGTGGACACCGGCCTGATCACCTACGCCGCCCGCGACAGCGAGTTTGACGGCCGCGCCATCAAGAAAGGCGAGATCATGGCCCTGCAGAACGGCAAGATCGTCGCCACAGGCTCGGACATCACCAAAATGACCTACCGCCTGGCCCGCAGCATGCGCAAGAAGGACACCCAGTTCATCACGGTGATCTCTGGCTGCGACGTCAGCGAGGAGGAAGCCGAGCGCACCACCGAGCTGGTCCGCGTAAAGTGCGGCGGCAACATTGAGGTCAGCCACATCAGCGGCGGCCAGCCGGTCTACTACTATATGATCTCTGTCGAGTAATCGGCCCATTACCGTGTAAAAAGGACGAATCAGGCTCCATGGCCGCCAGCGGCTTGCAGCCGGGTTCGTCCTTTTTGCACCGCGCCCGGCCGGCACGGGGGAGGAAAATGCCATGCTGGAAATCGTGTTTGACGACAGTGCAGCCGCCGGCCTGAAGCTGGCGCAGCACTATGGGGAGGACAAGCTTCTGGTGGCCGGCGCAGTCAGCGTGATTTATGCAGCCGAAGGCACGGACGCCCCGCCGCCCGCCAGGGCGGAACTTGCCGCAGCGCAGCGCCGGGCCGAGGAGCAGGAGCGCCGCCGCCGGGAGAGAGCCGTTCCGCTGGGCGGCGATCCCGCCAATGTGCTGGGCTTTTCGCTGGAACTGAGCAGCGGCCCTTTGGACGGCGGGTTCGACAGCGACGCCCGGCTGGGCTATCTGGCCGGGATATTCTGCCCGCCGGGCGACGCCGAGAGCCGCGGCCGCATAGCCGCCCACTTAAAGCAGGCGCGCAAAAATCTTGACCGCCTGCTGCCCGCCGCCAAAAGCGGGGAACCGCTGCGTATCTGGACGGATTTTTCACCCGAATACGCCTGCGGCCTCTGCTGGCTGATGGCGCAGCTGCAAAGAACCGGGGCTGACTGCCCGGTGACGGTGATCCCTCTGCCGCTGTTGGAAGCCAGGCAGGACGGCACGGCGGTGCAATACCGCGGCTGGGGCGAGGTCGGCCCCGGCGAGTGGCACCGCTTCCTGCCGCTGGAGCGGCCGCTGGCCCCTATGGCCCGCCATGTCCTGGCAGAGACCTGGCGCCGGCTGGAACAGGAAAACGCTCCTTTGCGGGCGGTGGTCAACGGCCAGCTGGTCAGTGTGCGGGAGGATTTTTACGACGGCTTTCTGTTGACGGCTCTGGACGGGATGGGGGAATCCTTCCGGGAAAGCGAGCTGCTGGCCCGGATGCTCATCCGGTACCCCAGGGCGTCTGGCGGCGCAGAGTACCTTCACCGCCGGGTGGATGCCCTGCTGTCTGCCGGTCTGCTGGAACAGCTGGCGCCCGAAGAACCTGGCCGCCCCTGGAGCCGTATGCTGCGCCGGGCAGGGGAGTGAGCGCAAAGCCCCGGTCCCGCCGGACGCGGCTTCCTGCTGTGCAGGCAGCCCGTATCAGCCGGGGCGGCGAGCCGCGCAGCCTGCCGGCCCGCAATTCCCCGTACTTCATCCTGACGCCCACTTTGCAACGAAAGGAGGTCCCGCCATGCCGAAACCGGACGACAATATCCAATATCTGAAAGGCGTCGGCCCGGCGCTTGCCAAAAAGTATGCCAAACTGGGCGTCCATACCGTGCGGGATCTGCTGTTCCACTATCCGCGCCGCTACGTGGATTATACCAGGCCCTACGCCGTCGCCGAGGCCCCCTACGACGTGGACTGCTGCGTCAGGGCCGAGGTTTTGCAGAAGGAACCGGCCCGGCGCATCAAGGGCGGCCGAGTGCTGACCCGCGTGCTGGCCGCCGACGATTCCGGCACGCTGGTGCTCTCCTGGTTCAACGCCCCCTATGTGGCCGAGCACCTGGAACTAGGGCAGAGCTATTACTTTGAGGGCCGCGTGGGCGGCAGCCTGACCCGGCGGGAAATTTTGCACCCCAGCGTCCGCACTCAGACCGACGTGGCTGCCGCCCCGCTGGTGCCGGTCTACCCCAGCACCGAGGGGCTGCCCAGCGGGCGCATCGCCCGTGCGGCCGCCGCCGCGCTGGACGCCGCCGACGACCTGCCCGACCCGCTGCCGGCTTTTCTGCTGACCAAATACCGCATGCCGACCCGTGCGGCGGCCATCCGCGCCATCCACGCCCCCAAAAGTGCCGAGGACGCGGCCGCCGCCCGCCGCCGTTTGATCTTTGAGGAGCTGTATGTTTTGCAGCTGGGCATATTTTTGATGCGGGGCCACGGCCGGCAGCAGACCGGCGCGCCGATGCATCCGGTGGACCTGGCGCCCTTCTGGCGCAGTCTGCCGTATCCGCCCACAAACGCCCAGCGCCGCGCCACGGAGGAGATCTGCCGCGATCTTTGCGGCACGGCGCCCATGAACCGCCTTTTGCAGGGCGACGTGGGCAGCGGCAAAACGCTGGTGGCGGCGGCGGCCATCTGGCATGCGGCGCAAAACGGCTGGCAGAGCGCCATGCTGGCCCCCACCGAGCTGCTGGCCCGCCAGCACGCCGCCACGCTGGCCGACCGGCTGGAGCCTTTTGGCGTCAACGTCACGCTGCTGGTGGGCGGCATGAAGGCCGCCGAGCGCCGGGTGGCGCTGGCCGCCATCGCGGACGGCCGCGCCGGGCTGGTGGTGGGCACCCATGCGGTGCTGACCGACGCGGTGCAGTTCAAAAACCTGGGCCTTGCCATTGTGGACGAGCAGCACCGCTTCGGCGTGCGGCAGCGGGGCATCCTGGCCGGCAAGGCCAAAAGCCCCCACCTGCTGGTCATGAGCGCCACGCCCATCCCCCGCACGCTGGGGCTGTTGCTCTACGGCGACCTGGACATCTCGGTTCTGGACGAGCTGCCCCCCGGCCGCAAGCCCATCAGGACCTGGTTCATCACCGGGGGCAAGCGGCGGGACATGTACGGCTTTTTGGAAAAGCAGATCGCCGCCGGCCACCAGATCTATATCGTCTGCCCGGCCATCGAGGACAACGAACTGGACGCCGGCATCCAGTAGGTGAAAAGCTACTACGAAAAAACCGCCTGCCCGCTTTTGCCCGGCCGCCGGGTGGGGCTTTTGCACGGCAAGCTCAAACCCAAAGAGAAGGACGCCGTCATGCAGGCGTTCAAGGCGGGGGAGCTGGACGTGCTGGTGTCCACCACCGTCATCGAGGTGGGGGTGGACGTGCCCAACGCCACCGTCATGGTCGTCGAGAACGCCGAGCGGTTCGGCCTGTCGGCGCTGCACCAGCTACGGGGCCGGGTGGGGCGCGGTGCGGCGGATTCCTGCTGCATCCTGATCTCGGACAACGAGAGCGAGAGCGTGCGCAAACGGCTTTCCTTCCTCTGCCATACCCAGGACGGCTTTGCGGTGGCAAAGTACGACCTGGAGACCCGCGGCCCCGGCGATTTCTTCGGCGAGGCCCAGCACGGTCTGCCCACGCTGCGGGTGGCCAACCTGGTGGAGGACACCCGCACCCTGAACGTGGCCCAGCAGGAGGCCAAAGCCCTGCTGGCCGCCGACCCCAGCCTGGCCGCGCCAGAGCACCGGCTGCTGGCCGACGAGGTGGAGCGCCTGTTTGCCGCCACCGCCGGCACCATGAACTGACCGCCGCCCGGGACGCTTGCGCGGCGCAGGGCCGGGCGTCCGCCGGTTGGCAGATTGCGAATGGCTGTCCGCCTGCCGCAATACCGGAAAAAACCTGCCTCGCGGCGCGCAGAAAACAGCAAATACCAGCAAACAACAGGGAAGGGCAGGCCGCTGTGCGGCCTGCCCTTCCTTTTGCATTTCCTGCCGTGGCGGATAGAGGCTTGCCAACTGTCACTGCGACACCGTGTACAGCGAGTAGAAATACCCCTTCCGGGCCATCAGCTCGTCAAAGCGGCCGCACTCGGCCACGGCGCCGTTTTTCAGTACCAGGATGCCGTCGTACCGGCGCAGCAGCGCCTCGTCCAGCGCATGGGTGACCACGACGCGGGTCAGGCCGTCCAGATCCAGGATCGCGCCGGATACCTGGAAGGCCGTCTCCTTGTCCAGGGCGGCGGTGGCCTCGTCCACCAGCAGCACCGGCGCCTGGCGCAGCAGGCTGCGCGCGATCGAGATGCGCTGCCGCTCGCCGCCGGAAAGGTTCGCGCCGTTCTCGCCGCACTGGTAGCTTTCGCCCTTGGCCTCGATCAGCGGCTGCAGGCCGGAAAGCCGCACCGCCCGGTCCACCTGCTCCTGCGGGAAAACGCGGAACATCGTGATATTGTCGCGGATGGAACTGTCAAACACAAAGACGTTCTGCTCCACCAGCGACACCAGCTCGTACAGCGAGTCGGTGCTGACCTCACGCAGCTCGGCACCGTCGTAGCGGATGCTGCCCCCGTAGCCGCTGCCGCCCGCCATCAGCAGGCGCAGCAGCGTCGACTTGCCGCTGCCGGAAGCCCCCACCACCGCGTAGCTTTTGCCGGCCGCAAACCGGGCCGTGACCCCGTGCAGCACCGGCTGGCCGGGGGCGTACCCAAAGGTCAGGCCCTCCACCGCGATGCCCTGCTCCAGCCGGCGGGGGATGGCCCTGCCCGCCGTTTGCAGGTTGACGGCCAGCGCGCCGGCCAGCTTGTCGATCAATGCATTGCAGGCGGTGCGGTTGGAGATAAAGTCCGGCAGAGCCGAGACAAACAGATTGGCGCAGCCCATCAGGTTGACAAAAATGACCATCACGCCCGGCGTGACGCCCTGGCCGGACAGCGCCATCCAGCAGCCGGTGAGAAAGACGCCCAGCTGCGCCACCGCACCTGCTGTGGACCCTACCGATCCCAGGATCGAGCCGATGCGCAGCCTGCGGCACTTGGCGGTTTGCACCCGCCGGCTGTTTTTGGCAAACAGGTCAAAGGCTTCCCGCTCGGCCTGGAAGCTCTTTACCACCGAGAAGCCGCTCAGCCCCTCCTTCAATGCCGCCACGTATGCTGCGTTTTCGGCCGAGACCCTGGTCTCGGCCTTTGCCAGCCGTGGCCCCAGCAGCATCGATACGGCCAGCGGCAATGCCGAAAGCACCAGCGCCACCAGGGCCAGCGGCACGCTGTACCAGAACATCATGGCCAGTGCGCCGGCAAACAGCACCGCATCGCCCCAAAATTCAAACATTTTTTGCAGGTAGTTTGTCTCGATGCTGTTGGCGTCGTTGGACAGTGCCGAGAGATAGACGGAGGTGTTTTCCCGCGTAAAGGAGGTCAGGTTTTTCTTCAAAAGTTCGGCGTAGGCGTATTCCCGGTACTGGGCGATGGCGCGGGATAAAAACTTTGGCCGCGCATAGGCGGACATCGCGTCTATCACCACACAACAGGCCAGCAGCCCCAGGGCAAACAGGACCAGCTGCCTCAGCGTCCAGGTGGCGCCGGTGCCGGCAGCCAGGTCCAGCGTCTGCTGCAGCAGCCAGGACAGCGCCAGGTTCAGCCCGGCGCCCAGAAGGGTTGCCGCCATGGCCAGGATAAGGCTGCCGTGGTTGTGATGGTAAAACAGCCGGGTAAACTGCCGGCGGCGGTGCAAAACGTCACGATTCTTTGCTTGCATGGCACAACCCCTCCCAGATCTGGTGCAGGCGGGGGTATTCCGCCTGGTTTTCCTGCAGGAATTTTTCCACGCCGTCGCGGGCGGTGGGACCCATGTCGTCCACGACCGTGGCCTGCCGCAGCGTGGCGGGGCGGATAAAGCGCAGCACTTCCAGCCCGACGGGCGATGCGTCATACTTCTGCGCCAGCACAAACGCCGCGCGCAGGTCGTCCCCGGCCTGGCCGGCCAGGCCCTGCTTTTCGGACAGGAGCGCGCACCCGGCCCGCAGGACCGGGATGTACTTGTCCATCGGCGAAAGGCTGCCGGGCTGCCGCAGGCCGTCGAAAAAGCCGCAGACCACCAGGATCAGCGCGCGGGACTCGGTCGTATCCCGGCTGTCGCCCGATTCGCCGGTGTTCAGATACCCCATGCAGATCGAGGTCAGCTGTGCCAGCAGCCGCAGCAGGGCGATCTCCAGATAGTCCAGCGCCTCGCCGCGGTGGGCGCCGCCGCGCGCCAGCGCCTGGCCGATGGCGGCGTTGTTCAGCCCCTCCACATTGTTCTGTTTCAGCAGCTCCACCGCGCGGTCGGTCTCGTCCAGGCTCAGCGCGATGCTGGCCAGGCTGTTATAAATGCCCACCCGGCTGATCTTGGGGTCGGCGTTCTGGTCAAACAGCTCCAGCGCGCGGGCGTACAGCTCCTCGGCGCGGCGGGCGGCGGACAGGTCGCCTTCCTCCATGCCGATCATCTGCATCAAAGCGGCGCTCTGGTAGATCACGTCAAAGCTGTTGGGGAACTGTTTGACCGCCTTCTCGGCTTCCCGGCGGCCCTCGTCGTACTGCTTGCCGCTGCACAGCGCCCGCAGCCGGGCCAGCGTGGACGCCAGGCTGGCGCTCTGCTGCCGGTAGCCCAGCAGCACGTCCACCGATGTGCCAAAAAAGTCGGCCAGCTCCATGATCAGCGAAAGGTCCGGGGTCGAGCTGCCGCCCTCCCATTTGGAGACGGTGCCCACCGTCACGCCCAGCACCTCGGCCAGCTGTTCCTGGGTCAGGTGCTTTTCGCGGCGGAAGGTGCGGATCTGTTCGGCAAGCTGTACCTGCATATCCAAAACTCCCTTCGGTTTTCTGGTGTAAGCCCAGTATACGACGGGACAGAGCAAAAGAACAGAGCGAAATTCTCCAAAATGGAAATAAAATATTTTCCAATCAGGAAAGTCGCGGGCGCAAAAATCCCGCGGCCGGGTGTTGCTTTTCGCGAAAAATGAAAAAATTTTGCATTTGAAATGACAAAATCTGCTGACAAACATTTGCAGACCAAAAAAACAGAAAACGGCATTTAAGCAACCGAAAAAGACTGCTTAAATGCCGTTTTCTATACCTTGTTAAGATTGCTTTTCTTGTCGCGTATCAGGTCCTTCCCAGTGCGTCGCTGTGCATTTGGTATGTACTCCAGGAGGTCCGATATGGAGCAGTCCAACGCTTCACATATAAGATCCAGCTGCTCAAAGCTCACACGATCCGCAAACTCATTATAGAGATGGCTGATCGTTGTGGGCCGTATACCGGTCTCTTCGGCCAACCTTGCCTGTGTCCAACGCCTGTCTCCGAGGATGCGCGACAAATGATTCTTGATCATCGAATCGCCCCTTACGCAAAAGTGTAGCGCAAGGGGCTTTGTGGTGTCTCGCTTTTGTCGGAAAATAACGCCAAGGGTTATAAATAGTTACAAATCAGTAACTCTTTGTACTCGGTCGGCCCCGCCGCTGGCAACTGATTGAGCCTTGTGAGAGGTTCGATCTGGCAATCTCCATACAGATCATGGACCAACGGACAATCATTGTAAGACAGCAGAAAGCGGCCTTTGATGTTGTGGAGCACATTGGCCAGTCTGACGTGATCATCCGTAGTAAATGGCGCCCGGTAATAGGATTCCGTGCCGATATATGGAGGATCACAGTAAAACAGTGCATCCGGGCGGTCGTAAGTATGGATCAAGCGTTCGAAGTCCAAATTCTCAATGATAACCTTCCGCAGCCTCTCCTGCACTACTGAAAAAGATGCAGAAATGTTGCTTGCTATCTTTGGTGCCGTTGCGAAGGTCTTCCGGTCAGAACCAAACGAAATCTTGATCAGATACAGGCTGCGGGCCGCACGTTGGATGTCAGTCATTCCTCGAATATGTTCTTGTGCGGCATAGTCGAAGAAGACCTCCCGCGAATCAGGCAGCCCATCCAGCTCTTTTTGAAGTGCTTCCGGATGGTATTTGACGCAGCGGTAAATATTGATCAGATCACCGTCAGCATCATTGAATACCTCCATTTGGCCGGGCACCGGATCACGGCCAAAGAGCACCCATCCGGCTCCGCCGAAAACCTCAATATAACGACCAACCTTATCCGGAAAACGGTTTAGAATTGCGTTGCGCAGGGCGCTTTTTCCGCCAATCCAGCCGAGAAAACTTTGCATAAGATCATCCTTTCTAAGGGGCGAAAGATGATCTTATCCGGGGTTACTTTTCCATCTGCGTACCGAAATAGAAGGC
>DWVD01000107.1 GCA_019120395.1 Candidatus Gemmiger faecigallinarum | reverse complement strand
TCAGGTAGCGGTCGTACTGGGCATAGATGCGCTCCAGTTCCTCCTTGATGGAGGAACCGACGCTGCGGTAGTAGGCGGCCATCTCGCAGATGAGCATGCTGCCGATGATGGCGTCCTTGTCCCGCACATAGCTGCCGGCCAGGTAGCCATAGCTCTCCTCAAAGCCGAAGATGAACCGCTCCACCTCGCCCGCGGCCTCCAGCCGGGCGATCTGGTCGCCGATCCACTTGAAGCCGGTGAGCACGTTGCGGCATTCAACGCCGTAATGGGCGGCGACCGCATCGGCCAGCGGGGTCGAGACGATGGACTTGCACATGACCGGGTCCTTGGGCATGGTGCCCTGCTCGATGCGGCCGGCGCAGATGTAGTCCAGCAGCAGCACGCCCACCTCGTTGCCGGTCAGCAGCTCGTAGCTGCCGTCCTTGCACTTGACGGCGATGCCCACACGGTCGGCGTCGGGGTCGGTGGCCAGCATCAGGTCGGCGCCGTCCTTCTCGGCCAGCTCCAGGCCCAGCTTGAGGGCCTCGAAAATTTCGGGGTTGGGATAGGGGCAGGTGGGGAAGTTGCCGTCCGGGTCCTTCTGTTCCGGCACGATGGTGATGTCGCTGATGCCGATCTCGCCCAGAACGGTGGTCACGGGAACCAGGCCGCTGCCGTTCAGCGGGCTGTAGACCAGCTTCAGGCCGGCGGTCTTGCAGATGCCGGGCCGGATGGAGCGGGCCTCGATGGCGTCGTACAGCGCGCGGATGCAGTCGTCGCCCACATACTCGATCAGGCCCTGGGCCATGCCCTCGGCAAAGGGCATGGTCTTGGCCCCGGTGAGAATATCGGTTTTCTGGATCTCGGCGTAGACGATGTCGGCGGCCTCGTCGGTCATCTGGCAGCCGTCCGGGCCGTAGGCCTTGTAGCCGTTGTACTTGGCGGGGTTATGGCTGGCGGTGACCATGATGCCCGCGTTGCACTGGTAGTAGCGGGTGGCAAAGGAAAGCGCAGGCACCGGCATCAGTGCCTTGTAGATGCGGACATGGATGCCGTTGGCGGCCAGCACCTCGGCGGCCGTATGGGCGAACAGGTCGCTCTTGATGCGGCTGTCGTAGCTGATGGCGACGGTCTGGCTGCCGCCCTGGGTCTTGACCCAGTTGGCAAGGCCCTGGGTGGCCTGGCGCACCACATAGACGTTCATGCGGTTGGTGCCGGCGCCGATGACGCCGCGCAGGCCGGCGGTTCCGAACTTCAGCGCCACCGCAAAGCGGTCCTGGATGGCCGCGTCGTCCTCACGGATGCTTTCCAGTTCCGGCTTAAGGTCGGCGTCGTCCAGATCGGCGGCAAGCCACCGCTCGTACATTTCTTTATACATTTGTAACACCTTCGCTTTCCAAGTAGTGAAATTTTCTGGTAAAATTCACCGTTACAGATTAACTATACCAAGGTTGGCGGGCGTTGTCAATCGAAAAGGCGAAAACGGCGGAGCAAACCGTTTGCATAGGGCAACATTCGGGGCGTTTCGCCGTTTTTTTGCCGGGCAAGGTCCTCAAAAGGCGGCAGACGCCGCCCCGCCGGGACGGCCCGGAATACCATCTTCCCGCCCGCCCTGCCGCTGCCGCCGCGGGCGCAAAACACGCTATTTCCACGCCTGCGGAAATGTGGTAGAATGGAAAAAAGCGTCAATGCAATGCGCTTTGACCGAAAGGTGGTGTCGGTTTTGGAAAGACTCCGGCGTTTGGACCGGTACCAGAAAGGCGTCCTGCTTGTGCTGGCCGCCATGGTGCTGGTGTTCAGCGTGCTGTACCCCGTTGCCCTCTCCCGCAGGGGCTATGCCTACCAGGGTGCCCTGCTGCTGCCCCGGCAGGAAAACGGCGGCACGGTATACGCAGGCAGCATCCGGGGGCAGCAGGCCGCCTTTGCCGTGCAGGAGGACGGCACGGTGACCTTCCGGTACGGCAGCCGCAGCTACGGCCCCTACACCGCGCGGCGGGACCCGTCCGCCCTGCCGCCGGGCCGCGAAACCGACGGCATGACCGGTGTGGAGCTACGCCGGGACGGGGAGCTGCTTTTCCGCGGCGGCGTGCAGCGGCTGGGCGGCATTCTTTTTCTGTACAACGAGGACGGAAGCCCGGCAGATACCGGCTTTTCGGTCTCCTTTACCGGAGTGCTGACAGACGAAGCCGGCAACGAGATCGACGCCATGGTGCCTTCCGCCGCCGTCATCCTTGACCTGATGTCCGGCCCCGCGCTGACCCACAAGGGCAGCTGGACCGGCTGGTTCTGCGGCGTGCTCCTGTGCATTGCAACGGCGGTTTCCATTTTGTTTGCCGACGAGCTGTTCCGCTGGGGGCTGCGCTTTCAGATCCACAACGCCGAGCTTGCCGAACCGTCCGAGTGGGAACTGGCCAGCCGGTACATCGGCTGGACCGTGCTGGCGCTGGCGGCGCTGGCGGTGTTCGCGGTGGGGCTTCAGTGACGCGGCGGCCGGGCAGGCGCGCCGGGTCAAACAAATGCCGGCAGGACGGACGGCCGCCGGATCGAGAAAGCGGCGCGTCTGCACGCCGCACAGGAGGACGTGTCTATGTTTGCCAGGGTGATGAGTTTTGGCGTCAGCGGGCTGCAGGGCTACGCGGTGGGCGTGGAGGTGGATACCTCCGGCGGGCTGCCGCAGTTTGCCATTGTGGGCCTGCCGGATTCCGCCGTCAAAGAGAGCAGCGAGCGGGTGCGCAGCGCCGTCAAAAATTTGCAGTACCCCTGGCCCGCCAGCCGCATCACCGTCAATCTGTCCCCCGCCGACGTGCGCAAGACCGGACCGGTGTACGACCTGCCCATCTTTTTGGGCATCCTGGCCGCCGAGGGCCCCCTGCCCGCGCCCGGCCCGCAGCAGGCCTTTGTGGGCGAGCTGAGCCTGGACGGCACGCTGCGGCCGGTGGCGGGCGTGCTGCCCATGGCGCTGGCCGCGGCGCGCAGCGGCGTGCATGAGCTGTTTGTCCCCGCCGAGAACGCCGAGGAGGCCGCCGCGGTGGAGGGCCTGACCGTCTACGCCGCCCACACCGCCCGCCAGGTGGCCGCCCACCTGACCGGGTCGGCGCCGCTCTCCCCCACCCTGCCCGCCGTTTACGATGCCGACGGCCAGTGGCGCGGCCCCGATTTTGCCGACGTGCGCGGCCAGGAGGAAGCCCGCCGGGCGCTGGAAGTGGCCGCCGCGGGCGGGCACAACATCCTGCTGGTAGGCCCGCCGGGCACCGGCAAGAGCATGCTGGCCAAGCGGCTGCCGGGTATCCTGCCGCCCATGAGCTATGAAGAGGCGCTGGAGACCACCGCCATCTATTCGGTCGCCGGGCTTTTGCCGGGCGGCGGGCTTTTGAAGGCGCGGCCTTTCCGCAGCCCGCACCACACCACCAGCGCGTCGGCGCTGTCCGGCGGCGGCACGGTGCCTCGCCCCGGCGAGGTCAGCCTGGCCCACAACGGCGTGCTGTTTCTGGACGAGCTGCCGGAGTTCTCCCGCGAGGCGCTGGAAGCCCTGCGCCAGCCGTTGGAGGACCGGGTGGTCACCGTCAGCCGGGTGCACGGCAGCGCGGCCTTCCCCTGCCGGTTTATGCTGGCCGCCGCCATGAACCCCTGCAAGTGCGGCTACCTGGGCCACCCCACCCGCGCCTGCACCTGCACCCCCGCCATGGTGGAGCAGTACCGGCACCGCATTTCGGGGCCGCTGCTGGACCGCATTGACCTGCACATCGGGGTGCAGCCGGTGGAATATGACGCGCTTTCCTCCGACCGGGGCGGCGAGCCCACCGCCGACATCCGCGCCCGCGTGGCGGAGGCCCGGCGCGTCCAGGCCGAGCGGTACGCCGGGCTGGGGGTGCGCTGCAACGCCGACCTGCCGGGCAACCTGCTGCGCCGGTACTGCCGGATGGACGCCGGCGCCGAGCGGCTTTTGCGCGGCGCTTTTGAGCGGATGGGTTACAGCGCCCGCGCCTACGACCGCATTTTGCGGGTGGCGCGTACCATCGCCGACCTGGCCCACAGCGAGACCATCACCGCCGCCCACCTGTCCGAGGTATTGCAGTATCGCAGTTTGGACAGGGAAGCACGGTGACGGGGCGGACGGCCTGACCTTGCATGAGGGTCACGCAATGATACAATATGGGAAATCTCAGTGAGGGGGCGAATACAAATGACAACGCTATCAAACGTCAGGAAAAGAAGCATTCGGAATTGCGGAGCGTCTGCAATTCGACTAAAAGAAAAGAGGTACCATGTTAGATCAACACGGATTTGATTTGTGGGCCGACGGCTACGACAAGAGCGTCGGCCTTTCGGAGGAAGCGGACCAGTACCCCTTTGCCGGGTACCGGCAGGTGCTGGGCACCATCTACGACCGGGTGCTGTCGGGGCCCCATGCCCGCGTGCTGGACATCGGCTTCGGCACCGCGGTGCTGACCGCCAAGCTGTATGCCCAGGGCTGCGAGATCTGCGGGCAGGACTTTTCGGCCCAGATGCTGGCCGCCGCCCAAAGCAAAATGCCAAACGCCCGCCTGTACCAGGGCGATTTCGCCGCCGGACTGGCGCCGGAGTTGGCGGCCCGGCAGTATGACGCCATTGTGGCCACCTACTCGCTGCACCACCTGGACGACGGGCAAAAGGTCGCCTTTCTGCGGCAGCTGCAAACGCTGCTTGCCCCCGGCGGCCGCATCCTGATTGGCGACGTCGCCTTTGAGACGCTGGCCGAACTGACCCGCTGCCGCGCCGAGAGCGGCCCCCTGTGGGACGACGACGAGATCTATTTCGTGGCGGAAACGCTGCGCCCGCATCTGCCGGGGCTTGCCTTCACCCGCATCTCCCACTGTGCCGGCGTGTTGGAGCTGGGACGGTAAAGCAGACAATAAAACCAAACACCCGGAACAGATCCGCCGTGGGCCATGTTCCGGGTGTTCTGCTATTTCAGGTACGTTATGCCGCGGCCGGTCAACCTTCGTTCGTCACGGTAAAAGTAACGCTGCGGTCCACCCACACCGAGGGTGCAAACGCCACCTCCAGCTGCTGCCAGTCGGCCGGCACCTCGTAGACAATGGCGCCGCTCAGCCTTTTGCCGGCGGCCACGCTGCCATCCAGAGTGCCTTTGTCATCGTACAGCGTGGCGCCAGTCAGGCTCTGGCTGACCGAGTAATCATCACAGTACGCTTCAAAGCTGGCCAGGCTGCTGACCGAAATGTCCTGCTGGGAATTGTTGACGATCTCAAATTCCAGCGCCACAAAGACGCTGCCGTCGGCCGGCGTGATGTAATCGGCGCCGGCATTTTCCTCTGCCGAGACCAGCGTCACTTCGACGCCATCGCTCTCCGCCGTATCGCCTACACCGTAGGTCGTTTCGGTCTGCGCTTCCTGGCTGGCGGCGTCCGTTTCCGACGGCGAGGATGCCGCGGGCTGGCTTGGTTCAGCAGTCGCCTGCGGCGCGGCGTCCTGCGTCGAACCGCTGCCGGCAGCCGCCAGCAGTATCACCAGCACGACCACCACGATGACTGCGATCAGGCAGCCGCCCGGCCGCTGGCGCTTTTTGCAGTTGGGGCAGACTTTCGCGTCCGCCGGGATCTCGCTCTTGCAGTATTTGCACAGCTTTGTCTTTGTTTGTTCGGACATGGTTTTCCTCCTCTGGCAAGCACATATTATTGCGTTTCAAATAGTTTATATATCAAAAGTATAATATTCGTGATAGTTTGTCAAGAGAAACCATGGAATTTCCAATAGTTTTCGCGTTTTTTTATTCCTACGGGCTATACTCAATGCAGAGTATTACCGTGCGGGGAGGGAACAGCCTATGTTCGGCGAAATTTTGCAGGAGCTGCGCAAGGACCGCGGCTGGACCCAGGCGGAACTTGCCCGGATGCTGTCCCTCTCTCCGCTGACGGTTTCTTCCTACGAATGCGGGCGCAGCACCCCGGACGACGCCACCAAAGTCAAGCTGGCCAGGCTTTTTGGGGTGTCGCTGGACTATTTTCTCGGTCTGATCCGGGAGCCGCTGCCCTACGACCGGGACGCCGGGGCGCTGTATCTTCCGTCGGATTTTTGTGCGGAAGACCGGCGTAAAGTGGAAGAATACATCGCCTTTCTGCAATACCAGAAACAGCAGACCAAAAAATGACCGCCGCCTCCCAAACCGGGAAACAGCGGTCATTTTTGTCTTATGATTTCCGTATCAGCGGCGCGCAGCTTTTCAGTCCAGCTCCTCCGCCAGGCCGGCGGTGCGGCGGGTGTGCAGCGATACGCTGAGCACCAGCCCCACGCACAGGTACATCATCACCACGCTGGAGCCGCCGGCCGAGAAGAACGGCAGCGTCACGCCGATGACCGGCAGTACCTGCAGGTTCATGCCGATGTTGATGACGGTCTGCAAAAACAGCGCCGCAAAAATACCCACGCAGATGTAGCGGCCCAGCGCGTCGGGGCTGTGCAGCGCGGTGGTCAGCGTGCGGGCGGCAATGGCAAACAGCAAAATCAGCACCGCCGCCGCGCCCAAAAAGCCCAGCACGTTGGCCAGGTAGCTGTAAATAAAGTCGTTCCAGGCGTTGGGCACAAAGATATGCTCGCCGGTAAACAGCCCCTGCCCGGTCAGGCCGCCGGTGCCGATGGCCATGGCCCCCTTGTTCTGCTGGTAGGTAAAGTCCGCCAGCGCCGGGTCGGCCGGGTTCAGCACCGCCAGGATGCGTTTGAACTGGTAGCCTTTCAGGATATCCGGCTTCAGGGCCAGCAGCAGCGCGCCGCCGCCCACCGCGCAGGCGGCCGCGCCGCCCGCCAGCCAGGGGGACAGCCCGCCCGCAAACAGCATCACCAGCCCGATGCCCAAAAACACCAGCGCGGTGCCGTCGTCGCCCTGGATGTGGATGGCCAGCACCGGCAGCAGAATGTGCGCCAGCAGGGCCAGCAGGTTGAGCGGCTTGTTCACCCGGCCGCGCACCCGTTCCAGGTGCCAGGCCAGCGTCAGCACAAAGCTGATCTTGGCAAGCTCGGTGGGCTGGAACGTCATGCCGCCCACCCGGTACCAGCTGTAGTTGGAGGTGCCGCCCGCATCGTAGCCGATGGTCAAAAAACCGGCGCGGAAATTGTGCAGAAACAGCGTGGGCAGCACCAGCCCCCAGGCCACCACCGCGTGCAGCGGCCAGGCGCGGGCCAGCGTGCGGTAATCCACCGTGGACATGATGACGGCCAGCATGACCCCCAGCAGGCTGGCGATCAGCTGCACCGACGCCTTGTTGTTGGAGCCGCCCAGCTGGCTTTGCCCCACGCTGACCAGCACCACCACGCTGATGGCCGAGCACACCGCGCACAGCGCAAGAAACGGCAGGTCCGCCCGCCTGGCATAGCGGCGCATCAGATCAAGCATGGGTACACCTTCTTTCCCGCAAAGCCCGCTGCCGCCGCGCCAGTGCGCAGGGTGCAGCCGGGCAGAATATCGCATTTTCATTATACTGTCCGCCGCCCGGTTTCGCCAGCTTTGCGCAAAAATTTTACAAAGCCGGCCCGGTGCGGTATAATCGGCAGTGGAATCGACGAAACGGCAGAACTGTGCTATAATTTGTTCGAACCTGTTTATACTACGAGGCTGCCCGCCGCCATTTTGCGCGCGGCGGCCCGCCCCCATAAAGGAGTATGCGCCGTATGGAAGAATATAGTACCCACAGCCGTGGGGAGACCGTCGCGCTGGGCCGCAGCCTGGCCGCCCGGCTGTATCCCGGCGCGCTCATCACCTTTACCGGCGGGCTGGGCGCCGGCAAGACCGCGCTGTGCCAGGGCATTGCCGAGGGGCTGGGCTGCACCGACCCGGTCTCCAGCCCCACCTTTGCCATCGTCAACTATTACCGTGGCCCGCAGCCTTTCGCCCACTTTGACCTCTACCGCATTCACACCGAGGGCGACCTGGCCGCCGCCGGGTTCTACGATTACCTGGACCTGGGCGCCGTGGTGGCGGTGGAATGGAGCGAAAACTGCGCCGAACTCCTTGCGCGGGAAAACCCCATTGTCATCGACATCCAGCGCACCGGCGAAAACGACCGGCGCATCACCGTCACCGGGCTGTGACGCCCGCACCAACCGGAAGGGAGAGTTGCCCCGCATGAACATCCTTGCCATCGACACCGCCGGACGCAGCGCCTCGGCGGCGCTGCTGCGCGACGACGCCGTTTTGTACGAGACCGTCTGCAACTGCGGCCTGACCCACAGCGAGACGCTGATGCCCATGATTGACGCCGCGCTGAAAACCGGCGGCGTCCGCCCCGACCAGCTGGACCTGTACGCCGTCACCGCCGGGCCCGGCAGCTTTACCGGGCTGCGCATCGGGCTGGCGGCGGTCAAGGGCATGGCGCTGGCGGCGGGCACCCCCTGCGCCGGGGTCTCGACGCTGGAGGCGCTGGCCTGGTGCCACACCGGCAGCGGCACCGTGATCGCGGCGCTGGACGCCCGCCGCGGGCAGGTGTACTGGGCCGCCTTTGACCTGGAGACCCATGCCCGCCTGACCCCCGACGCCGCCGCACCGGCCGCCGAAGCCGCCGCCTTTGCCCAAAGCTGCAAAAAACCCGTTTTTTATGTTGGCGACGGTGCCGCATTGTGCTACAATAAGGATGAGCAGGCGCTGCCCTGCCCGCCGGCGCTGCGTGTCTGCCGCGCGGCGGGCGCAGGGCTGGCCGGCCGGGCTTTGCATCTGGCCGGGCAGAGCGTTCCCCCTGCCGCGCTGACGCCCAACTACCTGCGGCTGAGCCAGGCGGAGCGGGAGCGGGCCGAGCGGGAAGCCGCCGCTCAAACTGGTGAGAAGTAAAACAGAGAGAGGTACCCACAGATGTCTAACGAGATGAAACCCATTGCGCTGGGCGCAGACCACGCCGGCTTTTCGCTGAAAGAGGAGCTGCGCCGCCACCTGGAGGAGCAGGGCATCCCCTACCGGGACTTTGGCTCCTATGACGGCGAGCGGTGCGACTACCCGGACAAGGCCGTGCCCCCCTGCGAGGCGGTGGTGCGTGGCGACTGCAGCTTTGCGGTGCTGTGCTGCGGCACCGGCATCGGCATGGCGATGTGCGCCAACAAGGTGCCGGGCATCCGCGCCTGCAGCTGCAGCGACAGTTTCAGCGCCGAGTTCACCCGCCGCCACAACGACGCCAACGTGCTGTGCCTGGGCGCCCGCGTGGTTGGCCCCGGCCTGGCCTGCCAGCTGCTGGACCTGTTTTTGGACGCGCCCTTTGAGGGCGGCCGCCACCAGGACCGGGTCGCAAAGGTCAATGCGCTGGACGCCCGCCGCGGCTGATTGGCCCGGCCGTTTCCCGTTTTTGGTATCTTGCCCCGCGGGGCAAAGGATATTATTTTGTCTGCTCGTCTGCCCGGTGCAGGCGCAAACCATGTGATGTAAGGAGTTGCCTACTATGAGCGTTGTTGAAATCGTCGAGCATCCCCTGATCCAGCACAAGATCAGCCTGATGCGGGACCGCCGCACCGGCACCAAGGAGTTCCGCGACCTGGTCAGCGAGGTCGCCACCCTGCTGTGCTACGAGGCCACCCGCGACCTGCCGCTGGAGGAGGTCGAGGTGGAGACCCCCATCGCGCTGGCCCGCACCAAGGTGCTGGCCGGCCGCAAGCTGGCGCTGGTGCCCATCCTGCGCGCCGGCCTGGGCATGGTGGACGGCATGCTGAACCTGATCCCCGCCGCCAAGGTGGGTCACATCGGCCTGTACCGCAACGAGGAGACCCTGCAGCCAGTGGAATACTACTGCAAGCTGCCCAACGACATTGCCGAGCGCGAAGTCATCGTGCTGGACCCGATGCTGGCCACCGGCGGCAGCGCCGCCGACGCCATCAGCCTGATCAAGCAGCGTGGCGCCAGGCACATCAAGTTCATCGGCCTGATCGCCGCGCCGGAGGGCCTGAAGGCATTGCACGCCGCCCACCCCGACGTGGACATCTACGTGGGCGCGCTGGACGAAAAGCTCAACGACCAGGGCTACATCGTGCCCGGCCTGGGCGACGCCGGCGACCGCATTTTCGGCACCAAGTAAGTTTTTTGCAAACCGCATACCACGGCAACGCCGGCCTCGGCAGGGGGTTCTTCCCTGCCGGGGCCGGCTCTTTGTTTTTGTTTGCAAGGGTTAAGGGGCGGGGCGCTCACAGCTGTTCCCGCAGCAGGCCGGCGCGGTAGGCGGCCAGCAGGCGCTCCAGGTCCTGGATCAGGATGCGTTTTTCGATGCCCTCGTCGGTGTCGCGCACCAGCACCCGGTGGGGCGCCGTATAAATGTACTCGCTGCGGGAGGCGATGTCCTCGTCCTCGCGGATGGCTTTCTCGGCGCTCTCGAAAGGCTGGTGGGTGCGCAGCGTCAGGCCGCGGCTGTTGTACACCAGCGTGTAGCCCGCAATGCCGGTGCGGCTGTGGTAGGCCCGGCAGAACCCGCCGTCGATGACGATGACCTTGCCGCCGCCCTTGACCGGGCTTTCGCCCTCGATGGCCCGCACCGGCACATGGCCGTTGATGATGTGGCATCCCTCGCCGGTCAGGCCGAACTCCCGCAGGATGCGGTCGGCGGTCTCGGCGCTTTGGATATGGCGGTAATAGGGGTTTTTCACCTCGGCGTGGGTGGCTTTGTCGGCAATGTACAGCCGCTCAAAGGTGGTCATGGCGCTGCGGCCGAAAATGGGCGAAAGCCGCCCGCACCACAGATACCACAAAAAGTCCTGCCCGGCCTGGCGCTGCGGGCTGCCCGGCGCGGCAAAGTAGCCTGCGCGGGCGCGGCGGTCGCAGTAATCGAACAGCGCCTTGCCGGCATAGCTTTTGCCCTCAAAGGTCTCGGCGGCAAAGCCGCCGTCCTCGGTCATGGGCACCGCGCCGTGGTAGAGCAGGTTGCCGTTGCACACCTTGTACACCGCGCCCTTGGCGTACAAAAACTGCACGTGGCGCTGCAGGCGCTCGCTCTCGGTAAAGGCGCGGACCAAGCCGTCCAGCACCTGCTGTTCCTGCCCGGTCAGGCGGGATGGCTCGGCGGGGTCCACCGTAGGGAAGTCGGCGTCCAGCAGCGGATAGACCCTGCCGCCGCAGCGCACGGTGCCGGCGGCGTAGTCGATCTGGTTCAGGTAATCCCTGCCCTGGTACTGGAAATCCGGGTTACGGGCAATGACCTGGGCCTCCAGCTTGAGCATCATCACCGTCACCGCCTTGTGCATGCGGGCGGTGCGGGCGATGCTGTCGGCGCCGGGGTTGGTGCGCGGGTCCACGTGGGGCTTCCAGCGCTCCACGTTGGTCCCCCCGTAGCACGCTTCGGCCAGGTGGTCCAGCTCCCGCAGGCTGATGCCGTAGCCGTTTTCCAGCGTGGGCATATTGTTGTAGGCCACGGTGGTTTTCAGCACTGTCATGATGCAGATGGGGCTGCCGGCGGCGGCGCCCATCCAGACCACGTCATGGTTGCCCCACTGGATGTCCACGTCGTGGTGGGCCATCAGCCGGTCCAGGATCTGGTCGGGGCGGGGACCGCGGTCGAACAGGTCGCCCACAATGTGCAGCCGGTCCACCGCCAGCCGCTTGATGACCTCGCAGAAGCGGATGATATAAGCGTCGGCCCGGTCGTAGCGGATGATGCTGTCAATGATCTGGCCGTAGTACAGGTCCTTGTCGTGGTCCTCAAAGTGGGCGTGCAGCAGCTCGTCGATGATATGCCCGCAGTGGACCGGCAGGCATTTGCGCACATGGTTGCGGGTGTGCTTGCTGGAGACGAACCGGCACAGCTCAATCAGCCACAGCAGGTTTTTGCGGTACCAGGCATCCAGGTCGTCCTGCTTCGCTTTCAGCTCCGGCAGTTTCTGCGCCGGATAGTAGATCAGGGTGGCCAGCTCTGCCCGGTCGGCGGCGGGCACCGCCTCGCCCAGCACCACGTCGATCTTTTCGCGGATAACGCCCGACGCGCTGTTGAGGATGTGGATGAACGCCTCGTTCTCGCCGTGCAGGTCGCTCATAAAATGTTCGGTGCCCTTGGGCAGGCGGGACAGGGCTTCCAGGTTGATGATCTCGCTGGAAGCCGCGGCGATGGTGGGGTACTTTTCGGCCAGCACGCGCAGATAGCGCAGCTGTTCCGGGGTGGGGGTCAGAGTCTCGGGCATGGGTCCCCTCCTTTCCGGGGCAGGGTTTCCGCCGCCGTCACACCGGCGGCGGGGTGGTGCGCAGGAACTGGACGCCGGCCCCCAGCAGATGGGGACCCAGGTGCACCGCCAGCGTGGCGCAGATGTTGCCGTGCAGCACCTGGTGGAAACCGGGCAGCTGCTTTTTCAGCTGTTCTTCCAGCTGGCGGCCCTCCTCGGGCGAGTTCCCGTCGCAGATCATCAGGTTGAAAGCCGGGGCAGCAGGGCCGTTTTCCCTGGCTTCGGAAACCAGTTCCAGCAGCTTGGCAAAGGCGGCGTTGCGCCCGCGCACCTTGGCGGCGGTGCCGATAACGCCGTCGCTGCCGATGGTCAGGATCGGTTTGATCTGCAAAAGCGAGCCGGCCACCGCGGTCACCCGGCCGAAGCGGCCGCCGCGGCGCAGATATTCCAGCGTGTCGATGCAGAAAAAGACGGTGGTGTCCTCGATCAGCTGGGCAGTCACCTGCTTCAGGCGCTCAAACTCCATGCCGGACACTGCATACTGCGCCGCCTGCACCGCCAGCATGCCCAGCCCGGCGCTGGCGCAGCGGCGGCTGTCGTAGACCTCGATCTCCAGGTCGGTGCGCTCGGCGGCGATCAGCTTGAGCTGGCTGCTGGTGCTGGACAGGGCGCTGGACAGCGGCAGCACGATGACCTTGCCGTACCCGGCGCGGGCGATGGCGTCAAAAGTGGCGTCCACATCCTCGCGCAGGGGCAGGCTGGTCTTGAAATCCTCCTCCGGCTGGCGGCGGTAGACCTCGTCCACCGTGATGTCGCTCCCGTCGCGGTAGGCGGTCTCGCCGCAGGTGACGATCAGCGGCAGCCGGAAGATCGGGTACTTCTTGAAATACTGCTGGGGCAGGTCGCAGCTGGAATCGGTCAGGATGGCTATGTCGCCATGGGGTTGGTTCATGGGGGACGGCTCCTTTCTTTGTCGGCAGCGGATGCGTCATTGGGTCAACGGTCAGGGGGCGTATGCAAACCGGCGGACGGCGCAGCCGTCTGCCCGGCAAAGGGCAGCAGGCACAGCAGCGGCAGTCCGACCGCCAGCATCAGGATATAACGGTAAGCGTAGGCGATGGGCATGGCCAGCATCAAGACCAGCCAGCTGGCCGCAAACGGCGCCAGCACCAGCAGGCTGGCCCTGCGGCCCTGCCCCTGGGCCAGCACCAGCGCAAAAGCCAAGAACATCACCCACACCATCGTGCCGGAAGGCACAAACCGGGTGCTGCGCTGCAGCAGCTGCGAAAGCGAGCGCCCGGTCAGGGTCTCGATCCAGTCGGTGGAGTGCCAGCCGCGGCCGGCGACATCCTGCACGCCGATCCAGTAATCGGTGTAGCTGCCCTGGAACACTCCCGGCTGCCAGCAGCCCAGCGTCTGCATCAGGTAGGCTTCCACATAGGTCCCGAAGTTGGCGGGCAGCAGCTGGGCCCACACCGCAAGGAAATCGCCGAAATGCGTTTCCAGGTAGGCGGCGTCCAGCGCCGCGTTGCCTTTCAGATCGTCCGACAGAGTGGGATGGTAGCTGGCGGTCCACTCCTCCTCCGGCAGGATGCGGAACAGTACCGCCTCCTGCTCCGGCGTCGTCTCGGCCCCGGCCGACAACGCGGCCGCGATCTGCTGCATCGGCACCGAGACCGACTCGGTCAGGCTGTCCTTGCGGATGCCCAGCGCGTCGTAGACAGGGCCGGTCACCGCCAGGGCAAAAACGGCCGCCGCCAGCCCGCATGCCAGCAGCCGCTTTGCGCGGCGGCGCATCAGCACCGCCAGCGCAGCCAGGCACAAAAGCAGCACATACAGGCCGTTGTTGCGCCAAAAACACAAAAACAGCGCGGTCAGGGTAAAATTCAGGCATTGTTTCCATCCGGGCTCCGCCCGGGGCAGCTGCCACAGCTGCAGCGCCAGCCAGACCACGCCGGCGGCGAACAGGGCGTCCTTCCACAGCGCCATGCCGTAGGAGGCAAAAAAGCCCGAGACCGCATACATGGCCGCGCTGCCCCAGGCCGCCCAGCGGGGCGCGCCCGCCCGCCACAACCGGTATGCCACCGCCGCGCAGACTGCCGAAAACAGCAGGCTTTGGGCCAGCGCGTACAAAAACACGCCCACATGCAGGTCGGCCGAGATCAGCGACCCCAGCCACAGGAAAAACCGCATGGTCAAAATGACCGGCACCACCCAGTGATTGCTGGATGGCACGCCGGGGGCCAAGGCCTCCTCCAGCGTCAAAGCGCCGTCGCCCACAATGCCGGCGGGGTAAAAGGTCAAAAGATAGGGCGTCCAGCACACAAAGATCAGCGCCCACATCGCAAGCCAGACGGAAAGCCGGGACGGCCGGGCCTGCGCCGGCGTCAGCTGCCGGCGCAGCGTAAACCGGTACAGCGCCAGCACCGCCGGGCAGATCAGTGCCGCCAGCGCCAGCGAAGCCAGCAGCGAGTCCGCGCCCCAGTCGATAAAATTGACGTCTGCGCCGCCCTCCATGCCGGCATAGCGCACGTCCCTGCCGGCGACCACCGCCAGCGAGAGCAGCGCCGCATAGCCGCCGCAGCACAGCCAGGCGCGGCGGGGCGCGCCCTCTCTGCCGGCGCGGCGATAGCCGTACAGCGCGGCTGCGGCAGCCAGCACTGCCGCCACAGGGCCAAGTTCCAGCTTGTAGCAGGCCAGAAGCGCGCACAAAAGCAGCGCGGCTCCTGCCAGCGCCGTCCGCGGCGGCAGGGTCTGCGGCTGGGTCATCGGCACAACCTCCCGTTTCGTTTTGTTTTTGCCGCGCGGCGGCTCAGTGCCCCAGCTCCTGCATGGCGGCCATCAGGGGCGGGATCAGCTGCTTTTTGCGGCTGACCACGCCGTCCAGCACCGCTTTGCCGTCCCGGGGCTCCACGCCGAAAGCGGCGCGCAGGATGCGTTCCGCCTCGTGCCCGGTGTACATCAGGTCGGTGCTTTGCCGCTGCACGTCGGTAAACATATAGAACACCAGCGGCAGCCCGGCATGGGCGGCGGCCTCCTCCAGATAGGGGCCCACCAGCGCCTCGGCGGCGGAGCGGGATTTCTCGGTCATATAGCTGCTCTGCCCCACGCCGAACTTGACGTCCCCGCGGCTGAACACCTTGAAGTCGCTGACAAAGACCTCCTCGGCGGTCTTGCCGGTCAGGTCGCCGCCGGCCTCGAACATCTGCTGGGCGTAGGCGGGGATGTCCTCCCCCGCCATTTTGGCCAGCGCGGCGGCGGCCTGCTCGTCCTGGGGGGTGGAGGTGGGCGAGCGGAACATCAATGTGTCGGACAGAATGGCCGACAGCAGCAGCCCGGCGATCTGTTTGGGGATGTCCACCTCGTTTTCCAGGTACATCTGGAACACGATGGTGGCGGTGCAGCCCACCGGCACGTTGCGGAAATACACCGGGCCGCTGGTCTCCAGCGTGCCGATGCGGTGGTGGTCGATGATCTCCAGGATCTCGGCCTGGTCCAAACCGTCCACCGCCTGGGTCTTTTCGTTGTGGTCCACCAGGATGATCTGCTTGCGGTGCAGGTTGAGCAGATTCCGGCGGGACACCACGCCGCAGTATTTGCCGTTGGTGTCCAGGATGGGGAAATACCGGTGCCGGACGCTGGCCATGACCCGGCGGGCGTCCTCGATGGGGGTGTCCACATTAAATTTGAGCAGGTCGTGTTCCCGCATGAAATGCCGCACCGGGGCGGACTGGCTGACCAGCCGGGCGGCGCCGTAGGTGTCGTGGGGGGTCAGGATGATGCGGCAGCCCTTCTCGCGGGCCAGCGCCTCGATGGTGCGGGGCGCGGCTTTGCCGTTGCAGATGACGATGCAGCCGGCCTGGCACTCGATGGCGCAGAGCTGGATGTCGTAGCGGTTGGGCACCAGCACCAGGTCGCCGGGCTTCAGGCGCTCCTCCATCACGTCGGGGCTGCCGCCGATGTAGATGCTGCCGGCGACCACGTCGTCCGGGTCGCCCACGATCATCTCGCCGTCCAGCGTCGAGATGACGTTGCGATAGCTGGTCTTTGCGTCGGCCAGCACGCCGGTGTCCAGCAGGTCCATGTTGGCGTTGGCAATGTCCTTGACGGTGATCAGCCCCAGCAGCTCCCGCCGGGCGTCGGTGATGCACAGTGTGTCGATCTCCACGTCGCGCATCATGGCCCAGGCTTCCTTCAGGCTGGTCTCGCCGTCGATGCCGGGCTGCCGGCGGATGTCGATGTCCTTGATCTGCGGGCTGACGTCGGTGCACAGGCGGGGCGGGTTGACGCCGAAATGCTTGAGCACGAACTCGGTCTCGCGGTTGAGCTGACCGGCGCGCCGCGGCTCGCAGACCATCTCGCTGGCCTGGTTTTTCAGGTAAGCGTAGGCGATGGCGGAACAGATCGAGTCGGTGTCCGGGTTGACATGGCCGATCACATTGACTTTGCGCCACACATTGGCGCTTGGCATGGTTGACATGGGATACCCCCTTTTGGGCAGACAACGGCATGCCAAAAAGCCCGGTTTGCGCTTTGGCAGCCGATAAAATCAAACAATTTTGTACATGCAGACTTATATAGTATAGTATAACACAGAAAAAAGCGTTTTGCGATTCTTGACAAGTGCAGCGCTGTGCCGTAAAATTATTGCGTATGCGACTTTTGCCCTGCGCAGGCTCCCCCGTCAGGGGCGTCCGGCCGGCATGCGGGCAGATCAGAAATGGGAACGGGAAAGCGCCGGGCAGTTCGGCGCTTTCCCTGGGTAACGCAACGAATAGTAAGGGGTACAACAAGGAAATGATCAGAGAAAATCTTCGCAACATTGCCATTATCGCCCACGTCGACCACGGCAAGACCACGCTTGTGGACCAGATGCTCAAGCAGTCGGGCGCTTTCCGCGCCAACCAGCAGGTGGCCGAGCGCGTGATGGACTCCGGCGACATCGAGCGGGAGCGCGGCATCACCATTCTGGCCAAGAACTGCTCCTGCGAGTACAACGGTGTCAAGATCAATATCGTTGATACCCCGGGCCACGCCGACTTCGGCGGCGAGGTGGAGCGCGTGCTGAAGATGGTCAACGGCGTTCTGCTGCTGGTGGATGCCGCGGAAGGCTGCATGCCCCAGACCCGTTTTGTTCTGCAGAAGGCTCTGCAGCAGAACCTGTCGCTGGTCATCGCCGTCAACAAAATTGACCGTCCCGATGCCCGCATCAAGGAAGTCATCGACGAGATTCTGGAGCTGCTGATGGATCTGGGTGCCAGCGATGAGCAGCTGGACAGCCCCATGGTCTTCTGCTCCGGCCGTAACGGCACTGCCAGCTACGACTGGACCCATCCCGAGAACGGCACCGACCTGAAGCCGCTGTTCGACACCATCCTGAAATACGTGCAGCCGCCGGAGGGCGAGCCCGACGAGCCCCTGCAGATGCTGGTGTCCAGTGTGGACTACAACGAGTTTGTGGGCCGCATGGGCGTGGGCCGTGTACAGAACGGCGTCATCAAGGTGGGTTCCCCGGTGCAGGTCTGCGACTGGCACAACCCCGACGTGCATATGACCGGCCGCATCACCAAGCTGTT
>DWVD01000106.1 GCA_019120395.1 Candidatus Gemmiger faecigallinarum | reverse complement strand
GATACAACAAAACGGACCGGCCGGCTGCGCTGCTTTGTATACGGATGCAGGCTTGCCGCGGCGCCGGGTACACACCGCTTAATGCTGCTCGGTTCCCCGCCTGACATGGTTCACGGGGCACCCGCGCACGGGGCCCGCATCCGTATGCAAAACAGCGCAAATACAGCCCTGTCCGCTTTTGGTATTATACAATAGTTTTGCCCCAAATGCAAGAGGGGAAACCGTCCGGAAACGCCATGCACAAAGCGTCGCAGCCCGGCCCGTCGGGCCACGGCCGTATCCGCGGCGGTTTACCAGAAATAAAGCGGGATCAGCATGGTGTAGGGCGTGGTGGCGATGGCCAGCGCCAGGCAAACCTTGTGCACCGTCTGCGCCGGCAGGCCGGTGCGGCAAAAGGCAAAGCGGCGGTCAAACCAGTAGATCAGCACGCCGGCCAGCGCCGCGCCGGGGATGGCGAACACCGTCGCGCCGGGAAAGGTCAGCGGGTGCCAGAAGCCGTACAGCGCCTCGGCCCAGACGCCGCCCAGGTCCGCCAGCGCCACGGTCCCAAAATAGACGGCAAGGTTCAAAAGCGCGCCCAGGATATCTGCCGCAAACCCCAGCAGCCAGACCCGCAGGATGGTCTGCTTCCACAGCCGCCGGATATCGCCGATCTTCTGCCAGCGGGCCGCCAGCGCCAGCACCAGGCTGTCGAAAGCAAAGTTGAACGCCAGCATGGCCAGCGGCAGCCAGGAAGGAAACAGGTACATCAAAAACCAGATGGGAAACAGTACGTTGTACAGACGGATCGGCTTGCCGCGCTTCATGGTGTGCCATCTCCTTTTTTTGGACCGGAGCATCATATTGGGGCGGTCGATATACTGCTTTGTGCTTTGCGCCTGCCGGCTCCCGCGGCCTACCGCAGCGGAACGGATGTTCGAAACTTCCCCGCCCGCTCAGGCTTTGAGAGCGGCAAACACCTGTTTGGCGATATCCGCGCTGGCCTTGGCGTCCCTGGCATAGAAATCGGCGCCGATCTGGCGGGCAAAGTCGGGCGTCAGCACCGCGCCGCCCACCATGACCCGGCAGGGCAGGTCAGCGTCGTGCAGCGCCTCGATGGTGGCCTGCATGCTGGGCACGGTGGTGGTCATCAGGGCGGAAAGCCCCACCAGAGGCGCGCCGGTCTCCCGCACCGCCTGCACCACCGCCTCCGGCGGCACGTCGCGGCCCAGGTCCACCACGTCGTACCCATAGTTTTCCAAAATGACCCGCACGATATTTTTGCCGATGTCGTGCACGTCGCCCTTGACGGTGGCGATGACGATGCGGCCCCGGCTCCCGCCCTGTTTGCCGCTGGCCGCGATGGCGGCCTTGACCACCTCAAAGGCGGCCTGGGCGGCGGACGCCGACTGCAGCAGCTGCGGCAGGAAGATGGTGCCTTTCTCAAAGCCGTCGCCCACCTGGTCCAGCGCAGGGATCAGCACCTGGTTGACCAGATCCAGAGGCTCGGTATGGGCCAGGGCTTCCCCGGCGGCGGCGCGGGCCTCGGCTTTCAGGCCGCGGCGCACCGCGTCGGCCAGGGCGTTCTCCCCTGCCGGACGCGTTTCCGGTACGGATGCGGCGGTTTTCGACGTCTGGGTGGTCTGGATCTGCACGTCGGCGTAAGCGCGGATGTAATCGGCGCTTTTTTCGTCCCGGCAGGTCAGCACGCGGAAAGCCCGCACCGCGCCCATCATGTCCGGCGTGTTGGGGTTCAGGATGGCCAGGTCCAGCCCGGCCTGCATGGCCATGGTCAGGAAAGCGGCGTTGAGGTAGCCCCGGCAGGGCAGGCCGAAACTGATGTTGGACACGCCCAGCACGGTGCGCACACCCAGCTCCCGCTTGCAGGCGGAAAGCGCTTTCAGCGTTTCGGCCGCGGCGTCCTGCTGGGCGCTGGCGGTCAGCGTCAGGCAGTCGATGTAGATGTCCTGCCGCGGGATGCCGTATTTCTCGGCGGCCGCCACGATGCGGCGGGCAACGGCCAGCCGCCCGTCGGCGGTCGGGGGAATGCCGTTTTCGTCCAGCGTCAGGCCCACCACCGCCGCGCCGTATTTTTTGCACAGCGGCAGGATGGCGTCCAGCGTTTTCTGCTCGCCGTTGACCGAGTTGACGATGGGCTTGCCATTATAGACGCGCAGCGCACGGGCCAGCGCCTGCGGGTTGGAGGAATCCAGCTGCAAGGGCAGGTCGGTGACGCTTTGCAGCTCCCGCACCAGGTGCTCCAGCACAGCCGGCTCGTCGATATCGGGCAGGCCCACGTTCACGTCCAGCACCTGGGCGCCGGCCTCGGCCTGGGATACCGCCTGGGCGCAGGGGTAGGCGGTGTCTCCCTCCCGCAGGGCCTGCTGCAGCCGCTTTTTGCCGGTGGGGTTGATGCGCTCGCCCACTACCGTGATGCCGTCCACCTCCACGCACCGCACCGGCGTGCAGAGGACGCTGCGGCGCAGCGGAACTTTTTGGGCGGGGCTGCAACCGGCAAAAGCCTGTTTCAGCAGGCGGATGCTCTCCGGCGTGGTGCCGCAGCAGCCGCCGGCCATTGAAATGCCGGTGGTCCGGTAGGCTTCCATTTCCCGCGCAAAATCGGCCGGGGTCAGGTCGTAGCTTCCGTCCGGATTGGGCAGGCCGGCGTTGGGCTTGACAAACACCGGCATCCCCGCCGGCACCAGCCGGCACAGCCGCCGGATAAAGGGCAGGATCTCGGCCGGGCCCAGAGAGCAGTTGATGCCCACCGCGTCGGCCCCCAGGCCCACGGCGGTGGCGGCAAAGCTGTCCACCGTGCAGCCAGTGAAGGTGCGGCCGCGGCTTTCAAAGCTCATGGAAGCAAACACCGGCAGGCGGGAATGTTCCCTGACCGCCAGCAACGCGGCTTTCAGCTCATACAGGTCGGTCATCGTTTCAAGAAAGACCAGGTCGGCGCCGGCCTTGACGCCGGCTTCCACCACCTGGGCAAACTGGTCCACCGCGTCCTCAAACGCCAGGGTGCCGGCCGGGGCCAGCAGCTCCCCCAGCGGGCCCACATCCAAAGCCACCAGCGCGCCGGTCTCGTCGGCGGCGGCGCGGGCGCAGGCGATGGAGGCCGCAACCACCTGGTCCACCGTGCATCCGGCGCCGGCCAGCTTGCGCGGGTTGGCGCCAAAGGTGTTGGCGCACAGGATCTCGGCCCCGGCCTGGGCGTAGTCCCGGTGGATGGCGGTGAGAGTCTCCGGCATGGTCAGTGCGGCAAGCTCCGGCTTTTGGCCGGGCTGCAGGCCGCGGGCGGTCAGCTGGGTGCCCATGCCGCCGTCCAGAAAGACAAAGCGGCTGCGGGCAAAAATATCAGTCAGTTGCACAGGTGGTCCCCCTTTTTCGATAGGCGCAGTCGCCGCGCAGCGCGCAGGTGGCGCAGCCGACCTTTGCGCCGGTGACCGGATGGTCGGCGGTGCCAAGGATGGCGGTAACGCTTTTGCGGGGCGTCATCAGGTATTCGGGCGTCAGGCAGAGGCCGATGCCCCGCACGGTATCCAGTGCCAGGCACAGCTCCTGTTGCAGCGCCAGCGGACAGTCGCCGTAGCCGGGCGAGTAGCGGCCGGTCATATGCAGCCCCTGCGCGGCGACGGCGGCGCGGATCTCGGCCTCAAACTTGTCGCAGACCTGTTCCAGCAGCACCGAGGCCACCGCGTCGGCCACCGCGCCCAGTGCCACGTCCTGCAGGCAAAGCCGCCGCAGCGCCGCGTCGGCGCCGCTGCCCAGCGTGGCGGCCATCAGCACCAGGCCGGTGCAGCCCTGCAGGTGCCGGGCCAGGTCGCGCCCCGCCCCCGCCAGCGGCAGCGCCGAGAGGGGCAGCCGCCGCCAGACGCCCCGCGGCGTGGCGGCGGCGCGCAGGGCGGATTCGGCCCCGGCCAGCAGCCGGGCGGTGCCGTCGTCGGGCGTCCACCCGGCCGCGCCCAGGTAGCGCAGCGCGGTCCCGGTATCCAATTGCGGGGGCAGCGTCAGTTCCATGGCAGCTCCTTCCGGCAAACAGGTGCAGGTGTTTTGGGCGATGCGGCTTGATGCGGCTTACAGCAGGTCGCGGATGCCGTTGTAAACGGCGGCGGCCACGCCGGCGTCGTTCATGGCGTAGAGATGGACGCCGTCTGCGCCGCCCTCGATCAGGTCGCGCAGCTGTTCCACCGCATACTCGATGCCGGCCTGATACAGCGACTGGGGGTCGTCCTGCCAGCGGGAGATCATACGGGTGAAGGCAGAGGGCAGGCTGGCGCTGGACAGCGCCACCGTGCGTTCGATCTGGCTGCGGCGGACGATGGGCATGACGCCGGCCGAGATGGGCAGCGTGACGCCGGCCTTGCGGGTCATGTTCAAAAAGCGGTAGTATTTGCCGTTGTCAAAAAACAGCTGGCTGACCAGATGCGACGCGCCCGCCTGCTGCTTGTGGCGCAGGTTGGCCACATCGGCGGCAAGCGATTCCGCTTCCGGGTGGCCTTCCGGGTAGCAGGCACCTGCAAAGCTGATGTCCGGCGCGGTGCCGCGGATAAAATCCATCAGGTCGCAGGCATGGTGGAAGTCGGGACTTTCCGGCCGCAGCGGGGTGCGGTCGCCCCGCAGAGCCAGCACGTCCCGCACGCCGGCGGCGCGCAGGGCGTCCAGCTGGGCGGCGGCTTTCTGCCGGTCGCTGCCCATGCACAGCACATGGGCCAGCGGCTGGATGCCCAGCTCGTTTTTGAGGAAGCTGGCCACCTGCACCGACGACACCCCGCCGGCCGAGCCGCCCGCGCCGTAAGTGACGCTGATAAAGTCCGGGTCCAGCGCCTTCATGCGGCGCAGGGTGTCCTGCATGGCGGCAAATTTGGTGGTCTGCTTGGGCGGGAAGCACTCGATGGAAAAAACGCAGGGCTTCTGCCGGTACAGCTGCGAGATGGCAGACATGGGGTTCACTCTCCTTTTTGCAGGGTATGTTTCACGCGGCGCGGGCGGCGTCAGGCCGCCGGGGCAAGGGCGCCGCTGTCGTCGGCGGTGCAGTGGATCTGCAGGCCGTTTTGGTCATAGACGGCGGTGACGGCGCCGTCCTGGTCGGTGCGGTAAAAATCGGCGCCGGCGGCCAGGACGCGCTCCACCACCTCTGCATGGGGGTGGCCGTAGTCGTTGTCCAGACCGCAGCTGGCCACCACGGCCTGCGGCGAAACGGCGTCCAGAAACGCCTGGGTGTTGGAGGTATTGGAGCCGTGGTGCCCGGCTTTGAGCAGATCGGCCTGCAGCCCGTCGCCGTAGCGGGACACCAGCTGCTCTTCCAGATCGGCCTCGGCGTCGCCGGTGTCCACAAAGGCAAAACTGCCGGCGGTGTAACGCAGACAGAGCGAGAGGTTGTTGGCGTCGATGGCGTCCCCCTCGTTTTGCGGCTGTTCCCCGGCCTGCAATACGGTCAGCGTACCGCCGCCCAGGGCAAAGGTGTCGCCGTCCAGCGCCACATACATGGGCACGCCGTTGTCGGCGGCCGCGGCCAGCGTGCGGTCCAGGCCGGCGGATTCCTCGTCGTATTCGGTCAGGTCGGGCAGGATCAGCAGGCCGGTGTCAAAGCTTTCCAGCACCTGCGGCATGCCGCCGATGTGGTCTGCGTGGGGGTGGGTCATGACTAGATAGGCCAGCTCGTCCACGCCGGCGGCGCGAAGGGCGGCCACCAGCGAATCGGCCGAGTCCGGCGTGCCGGCGTCGATCAGGCAGAACTCGCCGTCCTGGCAGATCAGTACCGAATCCCCCTGCCCCACGTCCAGAAACGTCACGCTGGTCTGGCCGGATGCGACGATCTCGGCGTCGGGGGCGTTGTCCGCCACGCCCAGCATGCTGTACAGCTGGCTCCAGGTGGGCAGGACGCCCTGCCCGCCGTAGCGCTCCACCGCAAAGGCAAGCGCGGCCGCCGCCACCCCCAGCAGACCGCACAAAATGGCGACGATGCGGCGGTGGTCGGCTTTGGGGCGGCGCTTGCGGGAACGGGACATGATGGCTCCTTTTTGTATCAGACGGGGTTCGGCGGGGCAAAACGGGACGGCCGCAGGCTCAGCAAACGGAGTGGACAGGGCAGGCCCCCATGCGGGGGCTTACTCCTCGTCCTGGCCGCCCAGCTTGCGCTCCTGCCACTGGGCGCGGGTGACCAGCACCGCGCGGGGCTTGGCGCCCTCGTAGGGGCCGATGACGCCCTCCTGCTCCATCTGGTCCATGATGCGGGCGGCGCGGGCATAGCCCAGCTTGCAGCGGCGCTGCAGCAGGCTGGTGGAGGCCTGTCCGGCCTCGATGACGCACTCCACCGCCTGGTCGAACATCGGGTCGCGGGCGGAACCGCCGTCGGCGTCGTCGCCGGAATCGTGGCTGCCCTTTTCGGCCACGGCGCGGCGCTCCATCTCGGCGATCATCTCCTCGTCGTACTGGGCGGAGCTGGTGGTCTTGATAAAGTTGAGCACCGCGCTGATCTCCTCGTCGGTGACATAGGTGCCCTGGATGCGGGTGGGCTTGGCCGCGCCCACCGGCAAAAACAGCATATCGCCGTTGCCCAGCAGTTTTTCGGCTCCGCCGGCGTCCAGAATGGTGCGGCTGTCGATCTGGCTGGACACCGCAAAGGCGATGCGGCTGGGGATGTTGGCCTTGATCAGGCCGGTGATCACGTCTACGCTGGGGCGCTGGGTGGCGATGATCAGGTGGATGCCCGCGGCGCGGGCTTTCTGCGCGATGCGGCAGATGTAGTCCTCCACCTCCTTGCCGGCCACCATCATCAGGTCGGCCAGCTCGTCGATGACGATGGCGATATAGGGCAGGTGCTCCAGCACCGGGGACTGAGCGGCCAGCTTGTTGTAGCTCTTGATGTCGCGGACGTTGTTTTCGGCGAACATCTTGTAGCGGCGCTCCATCTCAGCGACGGATGCGCCCAGCGCGCCGGCGGCTTTGCGCGGCTCGGTGACCACCGGCATCAGCAGATGGGGGATGCCGTTGTACTCGGCCAGTTCCACCACCTTGGGGTCGATCAGGATCAGTTTGACGTCCTCCGGCGAGGAGCGGAACAAGAAGCTGATGATGATGGAGTTGACGCAGACCGATTTGCCGCTGCCGGTGGAGCCGGCGATCAGCAGATGGGGCATCTTGCAAAGGTCGGCCACCTGGGCGGTGCCGGCGATGTCCTTGCCCAGCGCCATAGTCAGCGGGGACTGCATGTTGATATAGTTGGGCGACTCGAACACGCTGCGGATGTTGACCGCCGCGCGGATGCGGTTGGGCACCTCGATGCCCACGGCGGGCTTGCCGGGGATGGGAGCCTCGATGCGCACGCCGGCGGTGGCCAGGTTCAGCGCGATGTCGTCGGCCAGGTTGGTAATGCGGCTGATCTTGACGCCGGCCTGGGGCTGCAGCTCGTACCGGGTGACCGACGGGCCGCGGCAGATATCCATGATGCGGGTCTTGACGCCAAAGCTGTCCAGCGTGCGCACCAGGGTGTCGGCGTTTTTCTTCATCTCGCGGGCGGCGCCGGCGTCGTCCTCCGGCTTGTTGGGATTGAACAGGTTGAGCGACGGATAGCAGTAGGGCTGCACCTCCGCCTGGGCCAGCTCGGCCAGGCTGGGCTGCTGGCCGGCAGCCGCCTCCCCGTCGCCGGGGGCTGCGGCAGCCACGGCGGCGGCCCGCGGCGGCGTGTGGACAGGCTCCGACGCCGTGTTGCCGGCGCTGGAAACCCGCAGGCGGGAGATACCGTCCGCTTCCTCGGCCGGGGCTGCGGGCGAGGCGGGGGCCGCCGTCCGGCCGGCCAGCACGTCGCTGATGGGCACGCCGGCGTTCCAGGCCGCCTGCGCCGCGTCAAAGCTGCCGCCGATGGTGGGGATCACATCCCGCGTGCCCAGCGGATCCGGCTGCGCCGGCTCCGGCAGGGACACGGCAGGGGCGCGCTGCGCCTCCACATCCAGCCGGATCTCGCCGATGCTGTCCTCGTCCGCCTCGTCCGGGATACCGGCCATCGCCCTGCGGATCAGGTCGTCCAGTTCTCCGGCGCTGGTCGGTTCCGGCTCCGGCGCGGCCTCCAGATGCAGCGAGAAGTCCTCTTCCGGCTCCTGCTGGACCGGCTGGCGCGGCGTTTCCGGCGTTTTCGGCTGCCGGTTTTTGCGGCCAAGCTGCTTCAGCGGATCCAGGCCAAAGGTGCCGCCCGGGCCGATCTCCACCGGCTCCAGCGGATCGTTTTCGATGGCCTCGTGCAGGACCCGGTCGGACATGTCCGGCCCCAGGTCCACGTCGAACGACGCCCGCTGCTCCGTCTGCGGCATCACCGGAGCGGCGGCCTGCGCCGGGACCACAGGTTCGGGCACGCTTTGCCGCGCCGCACGGCGGCGCGCCAGGCGCGCCTCATCCTGTTCCAGGTAAGGTTCCGCGTCAAAGGCGGGGTGGTGCGGCATCTCGGCCGGGGCTGCGTCCGGCAGCGCGCCGGTCAGGTTCTCGATGGGTTCCTCCTCCGGGGCGCCCGCAAACAGCTGGGTGTCGTACTCGGTTTCCTTCTCCCGGGCTTTGCTGCGGGCTTCTTTCAGCCGGGCGGACTGATAGGCGATAAACTGCACCACATCCCGGGGTGTGACGGCAAAGAACACCATCAGCCCGGTGATAAACAGCAGGATCATGACAAAGTTGGCGGCCGGCCTGCCGCACAATGCCACAAGGCTTGCGCCGATGACGCCGCCGAACACGCCGCCCGCCCAGAAGCGCGACTGCCCCCAGGCAAACAGGGCCTGCACGACCTGCAGCAGGTTGGAATCCCCCACCTTGAAGTCCGAAAACACTACCGGCACGCTGGCGCACACCAGCGCCAAAAGCAGCGCTTTGGCCAGGAATTTCCCCACCAGGTACCCGGACGCCATCAGGTAAGCCACATACAAAAGGAATGGCCCGATAAAATATGCCAGGATCCCGAACACGCCGAACAGCCAGCTGCGGACGATGCTCCATGCGCTTTGCCCCGGCACGACCACCAGGGCCACCGCCAGCAGGCCCAGCGCCGCCAGCGGGATGCTGCCCATCACGCTGGTGCGCTCCTGACGGCGCTGGGCGCGGCGGGAGGACGCCGTTCTGGCCGTGCTGCTGCGGCCGGACGACGCGCCTTTGCTTTTACTGCGCGTCGCGCTGCTGCGCCCGGCAGACGCGGAGGACCGCTTGCCGGACGTGCTGCGCCGTGATGAATTGCCGGAGGATGATTTTCCGGAACGAGATTGTGCCATGATGCATGTACCCCTCTGAAACAAAGTGCCTGCGGCCGCCCCGGCAGGGGGCCGCGTATCTGTTTTTATGTAGCCAGGGGGCGGCCCGCGCCGGCAGCGCGGCACAAGCGCAGACCTCCCCTTATAATCTATGGTCTTTTATTTTAGCATGATTTTGGCAAGTTGTAAAATCGGGCCGCGGTTTTCCGGCGGTTTGCACCGTAAAAATCTTTTTTGGCAGCGCGCCCCGGTTTTGGCAAAGCTGACAAAATTTTGCCCGGCCGGGGTCAGTCCCCCTTGGCCTCGATCTCGCCGTAAAGGTAGTTCAGCGCGTCTCCCAGGCCGCCCAGCGCGTCGATCAGACCTTCCTCCACCGCCTGCTGCCCGTTGAGCACAGTCCCCATGTCCATCACAAGCTCCCCGGTATTATGCATCAGCTGTACAAACCGCTCGGCCGTGATGCGGGAATGTCCCGCCACAAAGCTGACGATCCTTTCCTGCATCTGCTCAAAATAGCGCATGGTCTGGGGCACGCCCAGCACCATGCCGGAATGACGCACCGGATGCACCGTCATGGTGGCGGTGGGCACAATGAAGCTGCGCCGCGCCGACACCGCCAGCGGGATGCCGATGGAGTGGCCGCCCCCCAGCACCAGCGTGGCGCTGGGCTTGGACAGCCCGCCGATCAGCTCTGCCAGAGCCAGCCCCGCTTCAACGTCGCCGCCCACCGTGTTCAGGATCACAAGCAGCGCTTCGATCTCCGGATCCTCCTCAATGTCCACCAGTTGGGGGATCACATGCTCGTATTTGGTGGTTTTCTGATTGTCCGGAGCAAAATTGTGCCCCTCAATGGTGCCGATCACGGTCAGGCAATGGATGGTATGCCGCCCCCGGGTGGCGGCCACTGTTCCGCTCTCGGCGATCATCTGCTGTTCTTTCTGCTTTTGCAGGGTGTCCTCCCCTGCCGCGGACTGTCGATAGCCCATAGCGTATCTCCTCCTTTTGGGTCCCGGCGGTCCAGCGGGCGGCCGGCCGCGGCGCCGTTCCGGGCTGTAACAAGTATGCCCCGAAGCGGCGCGGCTTATTTGTTTTGGCGCTCCGTACAGCCAGAAGGCGCCGCGCGGACAGAGGTGGGCGGCAGAATAAAACTTAGATAAAAATTTGACAAATCTTCTCGAAACGATTATACTGATTTTGTATGATATGTTCACAGCGGGTGCGGTTTTGCGCACGGCAAGGTGCCCGCCCTGTGTTTTGTGCCGTTTTCTTGTATTCGGGAGGTGCGAATATGCCCGCGCAAAACAAGGTTTCTCTGCCGGTCATCAAACGGCTGCCAAAGTATTATCGGTATCTGGTCAATCTTTCTGCCGAGGGACGAGAGAAAGTCTCCTCCAGCGAGCTGGCCCACATGATGGGCACCACCGCCAGCCAGGTGCGGCAGGACTTCAACTGCTTTGGCGGGTTTGGCCAGCAGGGCATCGGCTACAAAGTCAATGTGCTGTTGGACGAGATCGGCCGCCTGCTGTTCGGCGACGGCGAGCTGCTGCCCACCATCCTGATCGGCGCAGGGCGGCTGGGCAACGCTGTGTCCAGCTTTATCTCCCGCGATACCAACGGGTACCGGCTGATCGCGGCTTTTGACATCAACCCCGACCTGGTGGGCCGGGAGATGAGCGGCGTTACCATCCGCCCGCTGGAGGAGCTGGAGAGCTTTTGCCGCGAGCACAAGCCGGTGGTGGCCGTGCTGTGCGTGCCCCGTCAAAGCGCCGTGGAAGTCAGCGGCGAACTGGTTCGGCTGGGGATCAAGGGATTCTGGAATTTCAGCCACTACGACCTTTCTGTGGAGCATCCCGAAGTGACCGTGGAAAACGTCCACCTGGGCGACAGTCTGATGAGCCTGGGCTATCGGCTCCGCAACGGCTGATCTGCTCCGTCCGCCGCAAAACGCCTTTTTTCCGCCGTCCCCGCAGGTTTGCTGCCGCGGGGGCGGCGGTTTGCTTTTCCGCAAAATACGTCCCGGTCCGCATTGCATTTTGCCGCCGTTTGATTATAATAAGAAAGAATATGGCGCGGGCGGACGCCTGCGAACGGAGGAACCCACATGGCAAAACTGTATTTTCGGTATGGCGCAATGAACAGCGGCAAGACCACTGCGCTTTTGCAGGTCGCGTTCAATTACAAGGAACGCGGTATGCGGGTGCTGATCCTGAAGCCCGCGGTGGACACCAAAGGCGGCGACCGGCTGGTTTCCCGCCTGGGCGTGGGGCGCAAAGTGGACGCGCTGGTCACGCCCGGCCGGGATGTGTTCGCACTGGTGGAGGCCGACCGTGCGGCCAACGGCCCGCTGGCCTGCGTGCTGTGCGACGAGAGCCAGTTTTTCACCCCCGAACAGGTGGAACAGCTGTTCCGCGTGACCGTGGATTTGAGCATCCCTGTCATTTGCTATGGCCTGCGCGCCGATTTCATGATGAAAGGGTTCCCCGGCTCCACCCGGCTGCTGGAGCTGGCGCATACCATCGAGGAGATGAAAACCATCTGCTCCTGCGGCCGCAAGGCGACCTGCAACGGGCGCAAAGTCAACGGGCAGTTTGTTTTTGAGGGCGAGCAGATCGCCATCGACACCGTGGATCATGTGGAGTACGAAAGCCTCTGCCCCCAGTGCTGGTACCGGGAATACCGCGCCTTTTTGCAGCGGCGGGGCAAAACCGCCGATTGATCCCCGTCCGGCCCCGGCCGCCGGCAGCAGGACCGATCTGCTGCCAGACGCAAAACCGCACCGGCGTCCCGGCCCTCTTTGGAAGGGGCAGGACGCCGGTGCGGTTTTATCTGCCGGGCTTACCGTATGCCCGGCGGTCAGTTTTCCGGTCGTTCCTGCGTCTGGCCTTCCCCGCCGGACAGCCGGCAGTCCAGCCAGGCCAGCTCGTCGGCAAAGACCTGGGCGCGGTTGGTCTCGTTGTGCATCTCGTGGCGGCCGCCCTCGTAGATCTGGCAGGTCAGATCCTGCATGCCGGCGTCCCCCAGGCGGGCGTACACCTCGCGCACGCCCGCGCCGTAATCCCCCACCGGGTCCTCGGCGCCGGCCACCAGCAGGATGGGCAGATCTTTGGGCAGAGACTCCGCCCATTTGCGGCTGCTGACATGGGTCAGCGCGGTGAGCATATCCCGGTAGGCCGCCGCGGTAAAGTTGAACTGGCAGCCCGGGTCGGCGTCGTAAGCGGACACCACCTCCGGGTCGCGGCTGACCCAGGCATTGTGCGAAACCGCGTCCGGGATGCGCTTGCAGTATGCGCCGGTCTGCGCGCGGACGATCAGCGCGGAATTGTGGCGCGGTCCCGCCACAGCCGCCACCACGCTGGCCAGGATCAGCCCCAGCCGGTTGCGCGGCGAAGGCCCTGCCGTTCCGCTCAGGATCAGCGCGTCGATGGTATCCGGCCACAGCTCGGCATACCAGCGGGCATAAAAGCTGCCCATGCTGTGGCCGTACAGGATGACCGGCAGCCCCGGGAACCGCTGATGCAGCTGGTCATTCATCGTTTTCAGGTCCGCCAGCACGCAGCGGTAGCCGTTTTTGTCCGCAATGTGGCCGCGTTCGGCAGCCGCCGCGCTGGCGCCGTGGCCCAGATGGTCGTTGCCCGCCACAGCAAAGCCCTGCGCCGTAAAAAAGTCGATCAGGTTCTGATAGCGGCCGATGTACTCGCACATGCCGTGACTGATCTGGATCACCGCGCGGGGCGCGACGCCCGGCAGCGTATACAGATAGGCGGCAATGGTGTGCTGCTTATCCGCAGACGGATAATGCAGCGGCTCACAGTTGGGCTGCGTCATAGCAGGTCTCCTTCCCAAGCAGTCGGCAGCGCCCCGGCAGAGCATCCGGGACGCTGCGGTTTACAGGCGCTCGACGCCGTCGGACGTAACGCGGGCGTAGACCAGCGGCGGCAGCGCAGGCTTTTCGTCCGACAGGACCAGGCCGCCGCGGTACATCTCCTCCGCCGCAGGGAACAGCGCCGGGTCGTCGGCATAGAAGGTGCAGATGGCGTCGCCGGGGCGGACGTAGTCGCCCAGCTTTTTGTGCATGACGATGCCGGCGGCAAAGTCGATGGCGTCCTCTTTTTTGATGCGGCCGGCGCCCAGCAGCACGCTGGCGTTGCCGATCTTCTCCACGTCGTTTTTGGCGATATACCCCTCGCCCTGGGCGGTCAGGGCATAGCTGTACTTTGCCCTGGCCAGTTTGTCCGGGTCGTCGATGCAGGCCGCGTCGCCGCCCTGCGCCGCAAACATCTGGCGGCACTTGACAAAGGCGGTGCCGTCGGCCAGCGCACGTTCGGCCAGCGCACGGCAGATGGTCAGGTCCCCCCTGCCCGCCAGTACCAGCATATTCGACGCCAGCTGCAGGCAGACCTCGGTCAGGTCGGCGGGGCCTTTTCCTTTCAGCACCGCGACGCTCTCGGCCACCTCCAGCGCGTTGCCGATGTTGTGCCCCAGAGGTTTGTCCATATCGGTGATAAGGGCGGCCACTTTCCGGCCGTGGGCGGTGCCGATGGAGACCATCAGCCGGGCCAGCTCGATGGCGTCGTCCAGATTCTTCATAAACGCGCCGTCGCCCATGGTCACATCCAGCAGGATAGCGTCGGAACCGGCCGCCAGCTTTTTGCTCATAATGGAGGAGGCGATCAGCGGGATGCAGCCCACGGTGGCGGTCACGTCCCGCAGGGCGTAGAGCTTTTTGTCCGCCACGGCGATTTGGCCGCTCTGGCCGATGACCGAGATGCCGATGTCGTTGACCTGGCGGAAAAATTCCTCCCGGGTCAGGCTGGTTCGGGTGCCGGGCACCGACTCCATCTTGTCGATGGTGCCGCCGGTATGCCCCAGGCCGCGGCCGCTCATTTTGGCGATCTTGACGCCGCAGGCCGCCACGATGGGCGCGATGACCAGCGTGGTCTTATCGCCCACGCCGCCGGTGGAATGCTTGTCCGCCTTGACGCCGGCAATGGCCGAAAGATCGACCATATCGCCGGAGCGGGCCATCACGTCGGTCAGCACCGCGGTCTCCTCGTCCGTCATGCCGCGCAGATAAATGGCCATCAGCAGGGCGCTCATCTGGTAGTCCGGCACGTCGCCCGCCACATAACCGTTTACCGCAAAGGCGATCTCTTCCCGCGTCAGGGCGCCGCCGTCGCGTTTCCGGGCAATAATATCATACATGCGCATGGTTGGCTTCTCCTTGCAAAAATGGTTGCTGTCTTTTCCGGCCGGGCGCAGCGCCGGGCCTGCCGGAGAAAAGGGCAAGCGCCCGGTCCGCAGTGTCCGGGGCCGGGCGTTCGCCTGCAATATTGCCAGCGGCCGCAGGCGGCAATGCGCCGCCCCGGCCCGGCAAGGCTCAGCGCGAGCCTTTGTCGTAAGGTACGCCCTCCGCTTTGGGCGCTTTCGACTTTTTGGAGGTAAAGACCAGAACGATCATCGTGACGATATACGGCAGCATCTGATACAGGTTGGATATATCGCGCACGCCCTCAAAGTCGGGCAGGAAGGTCAGCGAACTGTTGTAGGCCGCAATGACCTTGAACAGGGCAAAGAATACGGCCGACCCCAAAATGGGCAGCGGTTTCCAGTTGCCGAAGATCATGACCGCCAGCGCCAGGAAGCCGTAGCCGCCTACGTCGGAACTGAAGCCGCTGCCGGCCGCCACCGTGTAGGCCAGGCCGCCGATGCCGCCCAGCGCGCCGGAGATCAGCACGCCCGCATACCGCATGCGGTACACGTTGATGCCCACAGAGTCCGCCGCCTGGGGATGCTCGCCGCAGGCGCGCAGCCGCAGGCCGAACCGCGTCTTGTACAGCACGATGTACGAGACGATCAGCAGCACAATGGCAATGGGCGTGGTCAGGAAGAAATACTTGAAGATCAGCGTGTTCCAGAAGGACTGCCCCTCCACCGGCGCAAGGCCGAACGTCTCGCGCGTGATGCGCACCCAGCTGGGGATGCGGATGGTGGTCAGGCCCTGGCCCTGGATCGCCCAGGTCAGGACAACGGCAAACGCCGGCGCAAACTGGTTCAGCGCGGTGCCGCCGATGGTCTGGTCCGCTTTCAGGTTGATGGCCGCAAAGGCCAGCAGCAGCGAAAAGATCATGCCGCACAGCGCCGCCACCAGAATGGCGATCAGCATTGCCAGCTGGGGGTACGCCTCGCCAAAACCGTTCTGGTCAAAGGCCTGCAGCGTCAGGCAGGCAAACAGCGCGCCGATGATCATCATGCCTTCCAGCGCGATGTTGATGACGCCGGAATGTTCCGAGAACATACCGCCCAGCGCAACCAGCAAAAGCGGCACGGCAAACGCAACCGTCAGGCTCAAAATGTTGGCAAATACGATCATTTCCCGTTCGCCTCCTTCTGCTTGCGGCGGCTGAGCGCCCTGGTGATGACGCCGCGCATCAGCAGCGCAAAGGCCGCCAGGTAAATGATGACCGCAATGACGATGTCGGTGGTCTCGGGCGAGTAGTTCGGCTGCATGGCCGAGCCGCCCACCTGCAGATAGCTGATGAACAGCGCGCTGAAAATGGTGCCGATGGGGTTGGAGTTGGCCAGCAGCGCCACCGGGATGCCGTTGAAGCCCATGTCCAGGATGGACTTTGCGATGACATACTGCACGGTGCCCGCCAGATAATAGATACCGCCGCCGATGCCGGCCAGGCCGCCGGCGATCACCATGGACAGAATCACATTGCGCTTGGCGTTGATGCCGGCGTACTGGGAAGCGTCCTTGTTCAGGCCGCAGGCTTTCAACTCATAGCCGAAGGTGGTCTTTTGCAGAACGACCCACACGACAATGGCAAACAGGATGGTGATCAGGATGCTGATGTTGATCCAGGGCGAATCGCCAAACAGTTTGTCCAGGCCGCCCTTGGGGATGATGGCGTCGGGGTTGGCCGCGCTGAGCGCCGCCGTGCGGTCCGAGTTGGAAGCGCCCCAGGCGGAAGCCAGCATGACGGGCATGTTGGCAAAGATCAGGTTGACCAGATACATGCCGATCCAGTTGAACATGATGGAGGTGATGACCTCGTTGACGTTGAACAGCGCCTTGAACAGACCGGGGAAGATCCCCCAGATCGCGCCGCCCACCATGGCCGCCAGCAGGCAGACGTACCAGGGCATCTGGAACTGGATGGCGAACAGCAGGGCAAAAAACACGCCCATGGTGTACTGCCCCGGCGCGCCGATGTTGAACAGACCCGTCTTGAAGGCAAAGCCTACCGAAAGGCCGCACATCATCAGCGGCGCCGCCTGGTACAGCACCTGAGAGAAGCTGTTCAGGCTGGAAATGCCGCGGGTCAGCATCGAGTTCATGCCGGCAAGCGCCGCGTCCGGTTTCAGAATGACCAGCAGGACAAAGCCCAGGATCAGACCGATGACGATGGACAGCAGGCTGGCCAGCACGCCGATCAGCGCCTGGTTCTGCGAAAGGGGCCTGCGTTGCTTTTTCATGCCTGTCCCTCCTTCTGCTTTTTGCCGCCGGCCATATACAAGCCAAGCTCCTGCACAGTGGTCTTTTTCGGGTCGAACTCGCCCACGATCTCGCCCTCGTAAAGGACCAGGATCCGGTCGGACAGGTTCATCACCTCGTCCAGTTCCAGGCTGATCAGCAACACCGCGCGGCCGGCGTCACGCTCGGCCACCAGCTGCTTGTGGATATACTCGATCGCGCCCACGTCCAGGCCGCGGGTGGGCTGCACCGCCACCAGAAGCTGGGGTTCCTTGTCGATCTCGCGGGCGATGATGGCCTTTTGCTGGTTGCCGCCGGACATGCTGCGGGCAATGGTATCGGCCCCTTGGCCGCTGCGCACGTCGTACTGCTGGATCAGCCGCTCGGCGTATTTGCGCACCTCGCCGGCGCGGATAAAGCCGTGATTCTGGAACTGCGGCTGCCAGTAGCGCTGCAGCACCAAATTTTCGCCCAGGGTATAGTCCAGGACCAGGCCGTGTTTGTGGCGGTCCTCCGGGATATGGCTCATGCCGGCCTTGGAGCGGTCGCGGATCGAAGCGTTTGTGATGTCCTGGCCGCACAGGCGGATGCTGCCGCCGGCGACCTTTTCCAGGCCGGTGATGCCAAACACCAGCTCGCTCTGGCCGTTGCCCTCAATGCCCGCGACGCAGACGATCTCCCCGGCGCGGACGTTGAACGAAACGCCCTTGACCGCATTGTTTTTGTGCACGCGGCTGGGCACCACCAGGTCGCGGACTTCCAGAATGTCTTCGCCCGCCTGCAACGGCTTTTTCTCCACCGCAAACTGGACGTCGCGGCCGACCATCATGCGGGAAAGTTCTTCCTTGGTGGTCTTTTCGATCTCGACCGTGCCCATATACCGTCCCTTGCGCAGAACGGTGCAGCGGTCGGCCACCGCCATAATCTCGTTGAGTTTGTGGGTGATGAACAGGATGCTCTTGCCCTCGGCCTTGAAGCCGCGCATGATCTCCATCAGCTCGTCGATCTCCTGCGGGGTCAGGACCGCGGTGGGCTCGTCAAAGATCAGGATCTCGTTGTCCCGGTACAGCATTTTCAGGATCTCGACACGCTGCTGCATGCCGACGGAGATGTCCTCCACCAATGCGTCCGGGTCAACACGCAGGCCGTACTTTTCGCTCAGCGCCATGACCTTTTTGCGGGCGGCGTCCTTTTGCAGGATGCCCATTTTGGTGTCCTCGACGCCCAGAATGATGTTGTCCAGTACGGTAAAGCACTCAACCAGCTTGAAATGCTGGTGCACCATGCCGATGCCAAGGCGGTTGGCATCGTTGGGGTCCTTGACGCGGACCTCCCTGCCGTCTTTTTTGATCACACCCTTTTCCGGCTGGTACAGGCCGAACAGCACGCTCATCAAGGTGGACTTGCCGGCGCCGTTCTCGCCCAGCAGCGCGTGGATCTCGCCTCGGCGCAGCTGCAGCGTGATGTCGTCATTGGCCTTGATGCCGGGGAATTCCTTTGTGATGTGCAACATCTCAATGACAAAATCCTCTGCCAATGGGTGCTTCCCTCCTTTCTCCTGATTGGGGGCGTCCCGCCGGCCACCGGCGCCAGTCTGCCCGACATGCAGACAGCAAACGAGCGCCGATGCCGCATCGTTGCGGCCGGCGGAATGTGCTCCCTTGTTTACTCTTTGTTCATATTATATCGAATATCGGCGGTTTTTACAAGGTTTTGCGGCAAAAATTCAAACTTGTTGTACAATTTTCTTGAATAGTATGACTTTTCTCAAAACAAATCCGACGTTTCTCCGCCTGTTTTCCGGGCAGGCGCAAAACGGCGTTGAGAAACTGTCTTTTTCCTGCGCACATCCCCGGGCAGCCGGCTTTTTGCGCCGGCAGCGGCCCGCCGGCGGCGCGGGCAAACGAAAAAAGCCGGCCCGGCGGGGTGTCGCTCCCCCGCCGGGCCGGCGTCCGGATAGAGTTTTTTTACTTGCGGTGTGCGGTCATGCGGCCGCAGGCTGCCCTCCGCCCTGCCGGAAGCCGGCGGTTCCCGGCGCTTCCGCCGGGGTCACACAGACGTTCAGCGGATCTCGACGCCCAGGCGGTATTTCAGGTTGCCCAGGATCTTTTTGACGTAGCGGTCCACCTCGGCGCTTTCCAGCGGCTTGCCGGCGGGGACAAAGTGCAGGGTAAAGGCCATGCTCTTTTTGCCCTCGCCCAGCTGCTCGCCGCGGTAGATGTCGAACAGCTGGATCTCGCCCACATGGGGGCAGGCCTTGCGCATCTCGCTGACGATGTCGCCGCAGGTCACGGCTTCGTCGGCCACCAGGGCCAGGTCGCGGGCGACCACGTCGAACTCGGGGATGGGCTGGTAGCGGATGTTCGGGTCCACCAGCTCGGCCAGTGCGACGTAGTCGATCTCGCCCAGGAAGATCTTCTGGTGGTTCTTGCTGTCTTTGGGCAGCTTGAGCTCGGCGGTGACGTCATTGGCCAGCTTGCCGAAGCTGCCGATGCGCCGGCCCTGGCAGAGGATGTGGGCCGAGATGCCGGGGTGTAGCCAGGGGGTATCATCCGCGCGCTGGTAGTCGAACGTCAGGCCGAACTGCTCCGCCAGGACCTCGACCGCGCCCTTGACCTGGAAAAAGTCCTCCTCGTCGCCCCAGGCGACAAAGCCCAGGTGCAGGCGCTCCTCCGGCAGCTCGGCGACAGGGATCTGCCGGGGGATGTAGATGTTGGACAGCTCAAACAGACGGCCGGAGGCGTTACCCCGCTTGATATTCTCCACCGCGCAGTTCAGCAGCGACGGCGCCAGCAGCGGCCGCATGATGGTCAGGTTGGAGCTGATGGGGTTGAGGATGCGGATGACCTTGCGCTCCGGCGCATCGGCGGCGATGTGCAGCGCGTCCAGGTCGGCGTCGGCGTAGAAGGACATGGTCTCGGCCTCGTAGAAGCCCTGGGCGCACAGCACCCGCTTTGCCTTGGCGCGGCGCTGCTGGTCCGGGTCCAGGCCGCCGCCCGTGACGGTGGCGTCCTTGAGGAAGGTGGGCATGATATGCTCGTAGCCGTACTCGCGGATGACTTCCTCGGCCAGGTCGGGCTCGCCCACCTCGATGTCCTCACGGTAGCGCGGGGCGACGACCTCCAGCCTGTCGCCGTCGCGCTCGACCTGGAAGTCCAGCCGGGTCAGGATGTCCACCACCGCGTCGGCGGGGACCTCGATGCCCAGGATGCGATTGATGCCGCTGACGGTGGCCGAGATGTGCTTGCCCTCGCGGGGGGCGCCGGCGCTGACGTCAAAGGCGCTGGCGGTGACCTCGCCGCAGCCCAGTTCCTGGATCAGGTGCAGCGCGCGGGCCATGCCCAGCTCGGCGGTGTACTCGGAGACGCCCTTCTCGTAGTGGCTGGAGGCGTCGGTGGACTGGCCCAGGCTGCGGGAGGTCTTGCGGATGCTGTCGCGGGCAAACTTGGCCGACTCGAACAGCAGCTGGGTGGTCTTGTCGGTGATCTCGCTGTTCAGGCCGCCCATAACGCCGGCCAGCGCCACCGGCTTGGCGTCGTCGCAGATGACCAGGTTGCTTTCGCTCAGGGCAAACTCCTTGCCGTCCAGCGTGACGATGCTTTCGCCCTGCCGGGCGCGGCGGACGATGATCTGGCAGCTTTCCAGCGTGGACATGTCAAAGGCGTGCATCGGCTGGCCGATCTCCAGCATGACATAGTTGGTGATGTCCACCACGTTGGAGATGCTGCGCAGGCCGCACAGCGCCAGATGCCGCTTCATCCAGCGGGGGGACTCGCCGGGGGTGATGTTGCGCACATAGTGGCCCAGGTAGCGGGGGCACAGGTCGGGCGCTTCCACCGCGATGGAGAGGCGCGGGTCTTTGTAGTCGCTGGTGGTGTAGTCGGTGGCGGGCATCTTGAGGGGCTTGTTCAGCACGGCGGCCACCTCGCGGGCGATGCCCAGAACCGACTGGCAGTCGGCGCGGTTGGCGGTGATGGAGATATCGAAGATATAGTCGTCCAGCCCCACCACCGGCACGATATCGGCGCCGGGGACGGTGTCCTTGGGCAGGTCCAGCAGGCCGTAGACCTCGGCGCCGGGGTACAGGTCCTCGTTCAGGCCCAGTTCCTCGCCGCTGCACAGCATGCCGTTGGACTCGACGCCCATCAGAGGCTTTGCCTTGATCTTGATACCGCCGGGCAGCGTGGCGCCGTCCAGCGCGGCGGGGGTGTGCATGCCCACATAGACGTTGGGCGCGCCGGTGCTGATCTGGATGTCATGGCCGTAGTCGCCGCAGTCCACCTTGCAGACGTGCAGGTGGGTGCCCTCCTGGGGGACGGCCTCGGTGACGACGCCGACGACGACGCGGCTGATCTCGGCCCCCAGGTCGATCAGCTCCTCCACCTCGAACCCGCAGGAGAACAGCTTGCTCTGCAGCTCCTGGGGGGTCACGTCAATGTCCACATATTCTTTCAGCCAACTGAATGGTACTTTCATGGTGCGTTTCCTCCTTTTCGCTTAATCCTTGAACTGTTTGAGGAAACGCAGGTCGTTTTCAAACAGCAGGCCGATGTTGTTGATGCCGTACTTGAGCATGGCGATGCGCTCGATGCCGATGCCGAAGGCCAGGCCGGAATAAACATTGGGGTCGATGCCGCAGTTTTCCAGCACGCTGTGGTGGACGATGCCGGCGCCCAGCACCTCGATCCAGCCGGTGTGCTTGCACAGCGGGCAGCCCTTGCCGCCGCACTCGAAGCAGGAGACGTCCACCTCGACGCTGGGCTCGGTGAAGGGGAAGTAGGACGGGCGCAGGCGGGTCTTGACGCCGGCGCCGAACAGCGCCTGCACAAACTGGTCCAGCATGCCCTGCAGGTCGCACAGGGTGATATGCCTGTCCACCACCAGACCCTCCATCTGGTGGAACATAGGCGAGTGGGTGGCGTCCGAGTCGGAGCGGAAGACCCGGCCGGGCACCAGCACCTTGATGGGGGGCTTCTGCCGGTCCATGACGCGGATCTGGCCGCCGGAGGTCTGGGTGCGCAGCACGATGTCCTCGGCCACATAGAAGGTATCCTGCATATCGCGGGCGGGGTGGTTTTTGGGCACGTTCAGGCGGGTGAAGTTGTGGTCGTCGTCCTCGATCTCAGGGCCTTCGTAGACGTCAAAGCCCATGCCGGCAAAGGCGTCCACGATCCGGTTTTTGACCAGCGTGATGGGGTGCAGGTTACCCATCTCCCGGCGGGTCCCGGGCAGGGTGATGTCCACCGCCTCGGCCCTGTTGCGGGCTTCCAGCTCGATGCGCTCGATCTCGGCGTTCAGCTGCTGGTAGCGGGCCTCGGCCCAGGCCTTGCACTCATTGATGGTCTTGCCGGCGGCGGGGCGCTCTTCTTTGGGCACATCCCGCAGGCCCTTCATCAGGCCGGCCACGCTGCCGTTTTTGCCCAGATACTTCTGCCAGAAGGCAGAAAGCTCCTCTTTGCTGCGCACGCCGGCGGCGTCGGCCTCCAGCTGTTCTTTCAGTGCGCGGATCTTTTCTTCCATAATACACCTCGTTTTCGATCGTCGGCCGGTGCCGGCCGCTGGCGCAAACAGACTCAAACAGAAAAACGGCTCCGTCCCTGGCATAAGAGCCAATGGGACGAAGCCGTTTGCAACACTCCGCGGTACCACCCGTATTCCGCCGTGCAAAGACGGCGGCGCTTGTTTCTGCCGGTAACGGTGCAGGGCCGTCCCGCGTTACTGGGCGTAAAAGCCGTTCGCACGGGCCACTCAGGAGCGAACTTCGGCGCAGCGCCGTTCGGGGGACCTTTCAGCCGGTGAGTCCCCTCTCTGCCAATGCCTGCCGTTTGGGGCAGGCCGCGCCGCGTGTGCGGCAGCCGGGCAGCTGCGATTACTTTCTCCGTCAAGGTGTTTCGCCATAGACTGGTTTCTATTTTATGCGTTTGGGCGGCGTTCGTCAAGGGGTGGGGCGAACAATTTTAAGGTTTTGCCGCCAACGCAGGCTCCGGGCAGGCCGCCCCGGCGTCACTGCACCGCAGACTGCGCAGCCCCGGCAAGATACCCCTGTAAACTGCGCAGCGCCGCCGGGTCATCGGGATAGTAAATCAGCAGCCCTTCACTGCCCGGCAGCTGCACAGCAAGCAAATTGTCATCCATCACCATCAAGTAGGTGGCGTCTGCCGTCTCTGCATCCCAGGTCAGCAGAAGGTAGGCCGCGCACTCTGTCATGCCAGGGCTGGCGGTTTGGGGCCAGGGCAGCAGGTTGCGCAGCGCCGGGCGGTACTGCGTTTGGCTAAGCAGCTCTATCACCCGGGTATAGGCCTCATCATCGGGGGCAAGGCCCTGCAGTTCGGCCGTATCGGGCACAAATTTGCCGTCGATCAGCTGCAGGCTATCCCAAATGCAGCTGACAGCCTGCGGCTGCCTGCCATCGCTGCCGGAAACCTGCGAAAACGTCCGGGGCAACAGCCGCCAGGCGAGCAGGGCGGCCAGCAGGACAGCCGCCACGGCCAAGACGGCAAAACGCTTGCGGATGCGCATACCAGTTCCTCCTTACAGGGGTCGGGGAGACGGATAGGGTTTTGGGCCATACCAGAAGCCGCCAAAGCTGCCCGCGGTTGCCGATGTGCCCCGGCTTTGACCGCAGTATACCATTTCCACCCATGCCCTGCAAGCGCCCCGCGCGCATTTTGCGTCGAATTGACGTCCATTTTACATTGATTTTACGTTGGTTTGCGGCATGCTAAAAGCCGCGCCCCGGCACGGCGGAAGATACCCAAACAGGCTTCCGCCGGCGCGGGGCGCGGCAAAAATAGATTGGATCATGTTATGCCGGAAGTCTCCGGCCGGGGCACGCTCAGTTGCTGCGGCTGCGGCCCAGCAGGCGGATAACGTACAGGAAGATGTTGATATAGTCAAGGTAGAGTTGCAGCGCGCCGATGATGGAGCTTTTGTGCAGCATGGCCTCGTCGCCGCCGAAGTAGGCGTAGAAGCTGCGCAGCTTCTGGGTGTCGTAAGCGGTAAAGCCCATGAACACCAGCAGGCCGACGGCGCACAACAGCACGTCAAACAAGCCGAAGCTGCCCACAAACAGCATGCCGAACAGCGACACCACCAGCAGGGCGATCAGGCCGCCCATCAGCTTGGGGCCCCAGCCGGTCAGGTCCCGCTGGGTGCGCAAGCCGTACACGGCCATGATGCCGAAATAGACCGCGCCCACCAGGAAAGCCAAGATCAGCGTGGACAGGTCGTAGACCACAAAGTAGACGCTGAGGTTGATGCCGGTCAGCGCCGCATAGGCAAAGAACATGGCCGTGGCGGTGGCGGGCTGTATCTTCTGCACCCGCATGGACAGCACCGCGACCAGGATCAGCTCGCCGATGGACAAAGCAAAGACCAAGCCGGTGTTCCACAGCGCGACAAACGCGCCCGAAATCACGGTGGCCAGCGCCACGGCGAAAGTAAGCATCAGGCCGGCGAACATCCAGCCAAAGGTGCGGGCCATGTACTGGCTCAGGGACAGGTACGGGCTTTCGGCATAGCCGGCGGCGCCGGCCTGCGCCTGCTGATACCGCTGCTGCTGATATTGCTGATACGCCTGGTCGTAACGGTCATTCTGCTCAGACCCGTTGCGGCGAGGATCATTTTCGTAATAAGCCATAGTTGATTTCCCCTTTCTGTTTGGGTACACTTATTATATACCCAAACAAATGAAAAATGTGTAAATTATCTATGAACTGTTGGGGGAACGGGCCGGTATTTGCTATAAAAGCATCAGGCTGCACCGCTGTTTTCCTGCTTTTTCGGCCGCCTCCTCTGCAAAGCTGCCGGCGGGGAGGCTTGCCGCAGCGGCCGAGAGCCGTTTCCCCGCAAACGCCAAAGGAGGCTGCCATGCCCTGTTCCGCCGCGCCGTTCGGCATCTATCTGCACATTCCTTACTGCCCGGCCAAGTGCCGGTACTGCGACTTTTTCTCCCGCCCGGGCTGCCGGGCGGTGCCGCAGGACTACTGCGATGCCCTTGCGCGGGAACTGCGCAAAAACAGCCGCCGGCCCGACACGCTGTATTTCGGCGGGGGCACGCCGGCGCTGCTCTCCCCCGCCCAGGCGGCCCGGCTGATCGAGGCCGCCGACCCGCTGCCGGGGGCGGAGATCACGCTGGAGGCCAACCCCGATGTGGTGGACCCGGAAAAGCTGAAGGGTTTTGCCGCTGCCGGTGTGACGCGGGTCAGCTTCGGGGTGCAGAGCACCGACGATGCCCAGCTGCGACGGCTGGGCCGTACCCACACCGCGGCGGGGGCCGCGCAGGCGCTGGACTGGGCGGTGCAGGCGGGCTTTGACGAGATCTGCGGCGACATCATGCTGGCGCTGCCGGGGTATTCAAACGCCGAATTTGACCGCACGCTGGCGCTTTTGAAGAACGGCGGCTGCACCCATATCTCGGCCTACCTGCTCAAGATCGAGCCGGGCACCGCCTTTTTCAAACATCCGCCGGCGGACCTCCCGGACGGGGACGCGGCGGCGGACTTTTACCTGTACGCGGTGCAGCGGCTGACCGAGGAAGGCTACCCCCAGTACGAGATCAGCAACTTTGCCGGGCCGGAGCACCGGGGCCGGCACAATCTGCTGTACTGGGATTGCCGGGACTACCTGGGCCTTGGCCCCGCCGCCCACAGCTGTCTGGACAGCGTGCGCAGCTTTTGGCCTGCCGGGCCGGGCGCGGTGGATGCCTTTATTGCCGGGACGCTGGAACCCCGGACCGAGGGCATCTGCGACGCCGAGGACTACCTGATGTTGCGGCTGCGGCTGCGGGACGGGCTGGACCTGGAGCAGTACGCCGCCCGGTTCGGCGGGGCGCTGAACCCGCGGCAGCGGGCCTTTGCCGGGCAGTGCGCTGCCGCCGGGTATGCCGAATTTGACGGCAGGGTGCTGCGCCTGACGCCGCGGGGGCTGCTGGTGCAGAACAGCATCGTATCCGAGCTGATGGCGGAGGAAGAATAAAAAGCGAAAGCGCCGGTTCCCGCCCTGCTGCGGAGCATTGGCTCCGCCAGGGGCGGACCGGTGCTTTGGCGCGGCGGTTTTGCCGGCCGCGGTCACAGCCTGTCCCAAAGGCGCAGGCGGGTCAACAGCAGCAGCGCAACGGCATATTCTGCTGCCAGGAAAATACCATTGGTCACCAGGTAAAGATGCGGGATCGGCAGAATGTCCGTCAGCCAGCCTGCCAGCACAAAAAGCGGCAGAAACAGCCCCACCGCACAGCCGGCTTTGACCATCCAGCGGGCAGGACGCGCCGGGGACAGCATCCGCCCAACGCCGTAACAGACCACGCCAATGCCCTGTACGACCATGCCGCCCGCAATGCAGTCGGCCGTCTGCTTTTCGTGCCAGGCGGCCAGGGCGCAGACCAGCCCGACCCCCAGGAAAAACAGCGCCGCCAGATACAGCACCCGGCTGGCAAAAGCGGCGTCCAGCCGGCGCGCCGGGGCGGGCCCGGCTTCCGGCGGCGTGCCCTGGCTGCCCTTGAGCAGATAGTCGGTGGTGACGCAGAACAGTTCGCTCAGGGCAATGATTTTATCCAGCTCCGGCTGGGCCTGGGCGGATTCCCACTTGGATACCGCCTGGCGGGAGACGTTCAGTTTTTCGGCAAGCTGTTCCTGCGAAAGCCCGTGTTCGCGGCGCAGCTGCTGGATACGGTCGGCAAGGGTCGGTTGGTTCATCGTCTGGTTTCTCCTGTTTCCGGGGCGCGCCCCATTTGTTGCGGCCTTATCGTACCATTTTGGCCGGTTGCGGGGCAAGCAAGTCAGGCTGGAAGTTTGTCAACCGGGGGTTGCGCCGGATATATAGCGCGTTGTCATGCCGTTTGGGGAGTTTCCGGTCACTTTTCTGGCACACCACCCCGGCCCACGCAGCACGATACAGCAATCGCCGCCTTTGCCCTCGAAAGAGAGCAGGGGCGGCGGTTTTGTGTCTGCCGTTTCCGGCAGCCGTCATTTCTTTTTGGTGAAGCGGTACTCGGTGCCGTCTTTCAGGCGCTGGATGTTGGAGCGGTGCATATAGATGACCATGCCGCCCATGATGGCCGCGCAGACGCCGATAAATACCAGCGACGGCAGGTTGGCCCCCTGCCAGGCCCAGTAGACGATGGCCAGGATAGGATACAGCCCCGCCACGATGATGCTGCCCAGCGAGACGATGCGGGTGATGGCAAACTCGATCAAAAAGATGATCAGCAGCGCCAGCACCACCACCGGAGAGGTGGCCAGGATGGCGCCCGCGCCCACCAGAACGCCCTTGCCGCCCTTGAAGCCGAAGTAAACGGGCAGCGTGTGGCCGATGACCGCAAAGATGCCGGCCAGGTAAGCGCCGCAGACCGGCTCGATGCCGGTGCCGGGCAGCATCCACGCAAAAATCAGGCAGCCGAGGATGACCGCCACGGCCCCCTTGGCCACATCGCCCACCGCGGTGGCGGCGCCGGCGGCTTTGCCGTAGTTGCGCAGCATGTTGGTCATGCCCGCGCTGCCGCTGCCGTGGGTGCGCACATCGTCGTGGCAGAAGTGCTTGGAGATCAAAATGCCGAACACGATGCTGCCCAAAAGATAAGCTTCGGCCGCCACAAGAATACAGGCCGCGATCAGTTTGAATCCCATGGAAAATCCTCCTCCAACAGATAAGTCAGGCGCGGGCAGTGCCGTCGCCGTGCTCCCGCACCAGCATGCGGATGGGGGTGCCGGTCATGCCGAACGTCTCGCGGATCTGGTTTTCCAGATACCGCTTGTACGAAAAGTGGAACAGCGCCTTCTGGTTGACAAAGCAGACAAACGTCGGCGGCCGGGTGGAGCTTTGGGTCATGTAGAAGATCTTGAGCCGCTTGCCCTTGTCGGAAGGCGGCTGCACGCGGGCAGTGGCGCGGGCCAGCATCTCGTTCAGGGCACCGGTGGGGATGCGGGTGCCGTTCTGCATATCCACGAACCGGATGGTCTCGAACAGCTTGTCGATGCGCTGGCCGGTCTTGGCGCTGATAAACAGGATGGGCGCGTAGGACATAAAGCTGAAATCCTCGGCCAGCTGCTTGCGCATGGCGTCCATGGTGTAGCTGTCCTTCTCGACCAGGTCCCACTTGTTCACCGCGATGATGCAGGCCTTGCCCTGCTCGTGGGCGTAGCCGGCAACTTTCGAGTCCTGCTCGGTGAAGCCCTCGGTGGCGTCGATCATGATAACGCAGACGCGGCTGCGCTCGACGGCGGCCAGGCTGCGCAGCACGCTGTACCGCTCGACGCCGCTTTCCACCTTGCCCTTTTTGCGCAGGCCGGCGGTATCGGTAAAGATGAACTTGCCGTACTTGTTGTCCACCGCGGTGTCGATGGCATCGCGGGTGGTGCCGGCCTCGTTGGCGACGATCATGCGGTCCTCGCCCAGGATATGGTTGACCAGGCTGGACTTGCCCACGTTGGGCCGGCCGATGACCGCCACGGGGATGCGCTCGTCATCCTCCGGCTGCTCGTCCGAGAAATCCAGGTGGTCGCAGACGGCGTCCAGCAGGTCGCCGGTGCCGTGGCCGTGCACGCCGGAGACGGGGTACAGCTCGCCGATGCCCAGCGAGTAAAAGTCGTACAGCTCCATGGGCGGCTCGCCGATGGAATCACACTTGCTGACCGCCAGCACGATGGGCTTGCCGCTGCGCATCAGCATGCCGGCAATGTCCACGTCCTGCGGCGTGACGCCGGCGGTGACGTCGCACAGCATGATGACGCAGTCGGCCGAGTCGATGGCGATCTGGGCCTGGCGGCGCATGTGGGCCAGGATGCCGTCGTCGATGTTGGGCTCGATGCCGCCGGTGTCCACCAGCAGAAACTGGTGGCCGTTCCACTCGCAGTCGCAGAAGATGCGGTCGCGGGTGACGCCGGGGGTATCCTCCACAATGGCCAAACGCTGGCCGGTGAGCTTGTTGAACAGCGTCGACTTGCCCACGTTGGGCCGGCCGACGATGGCTACGATCGGTTTTGGCATTTTGTCACTCCCCTTTCGGTTTGCGTTTGCGCAGGCGGGCGGCAAGGCCGGCCAGCCGTTTGGCGGGGGCCTGGGCGGTCAGCAGGGCGCGGCAGCAGCCGGCGCCGTCGGTGGGCAGCACCTGCACCCGGCAGCCCAGCTCTTTGCCCAGCTGCCCGGTGGTGATGTCGTCCAGAAAGGCGCCCTCGCCGTCCCGGAGCATGACTTCCGGCACGCCCAGGGTACGGCTGTGCAGCCTGCCTTTGCACTGGCGGATGATGTCGGTGGCGGTGACCAGCCCCGCCACGCTGACGTTGCCGCCGAAAAAGTGGTTCTGGATGGGGTGCACCGTAATGTCCACCTGCGGGTACTGGCGGTGCAGCGTGTCCGCCATCTGCCCGATCAGCGGCGCGGCCAGCGTGCCGGTGACGATGTCGATGCTGCGGGGCAGCACCAGACCGCGGGGTTCGGCCAGCTCCTCCAGGAAGGTGTCGTGGTACTGCCGCCACATGCCCACGCCGTCCTCCAGTTGGGCGTAGTCGTCGTAAAACTCCGCCTGGGGCAGCGGGCGGCCGGCGGTCAGATACCATTCGTCGCTGGGGTAGACGATGCTGCGGCCGTACTCGGCGCGGCATTGATGGCTGTACTCCTCCAGGATGTCCAGCGTTTCGGCGGCGGAGGCCGCGTCGTAGGGCTCCAGATGGTACAGCCCCTTGCGGTGGGACGTCACCCCGGCCGGCACCGCGGCGATGCTGCCCACCTGGGGGCGCAGCGCCAGCAGGTCGTCCAGCGTGCGGCGCAGCTCGTCCCCGTCGTTGACGCCCCGGCAGAGCACCAGCTGGCAGTTCATCTCGATGCCGCCCCTGGCAAACCGGTCCAGATAGGCCAGCGTGTCCGCGGCCTTTTTGTTGGCCATCATCCGCACCCGCAGCGCGGGGTTGGTGGTATGCACCGAGATGAAGATGGGGCTGATGTGCATCTGGATGATGCGCTCCACCTCCCGCTCGGAGAGATTGGTCATGGTGATGTAGTTGCCGAACAGGAAGGACAGGCGCTCGTCGTCGTCCTTGAAATACAGGCTTTTGCGCAGGCCGCGGGGCAGCTGGTCGATGAAGCAGAACATACAGTGGTTGTCGCAGCTGTGCTTTTCGTCGCCCAGGTAGGTCTTGAAATTGCAGCCCAGCGGCTCGTACTCCCCTTTTTCCACCTGGATGATCCGCTGCCTGCCGTCCTGGCAGATCGCCAGGGGGAAGCGGGCCGCCACCGTATAATACTGATAGTCCAGCATGTCGGCCATCTGGTGGCCGTCGGCGGAAAGCAGCGTGCAGCCGGGCATGATGCCCAGCCGCTCGGCCGGGGAGCCGGGGTCCACGCTTACCACGCGCAGCGCCATAGCGAAACCTCCTGTCTGTATCTACGTCAAGAATACCCGCCGCAGGCGGCGGAAACGGGCGGAATTTGGCGGACAGCCGCCAAAATTGAACAAGTGACAAAGAAAAAGGGAAGGGCTTTGCCCTCCCCTTGTAAGAAACGCTCAGGCCTCTTTAACCTTGACGACTTCCTGGCCCTTGTAGTAGCCGCACTTGCCGCACACCTGGTGGGGCACCTTCAGCTCACCGCACTGAGGACATTTCACCAGCGTAGGAGCCTCCAGCTTCCAGACATTGGAACGACGCTTGTCGCGGCGGGCTTTGGATTGTTTTCTCTTGGGTACTGCCATGTTTAAGCACCTCCTTGGTGAAATTTCAACTGAGCAGTTGTTTTAATATGCTAAGCCGGGCATCTGCAGGGGCAGCTTCGTCTGCCGGTTGGCAGGTACATCCTGCCGCCTTCCTTTTTCCACAGATGGGGCATAGGCCAAGACAGTCGGGACTGCACAGCAGCACCCGCGGAACCGCCAGGATGATCTCCTGGTAAACCAGTTCCTCTACGTCCAGCAAGCCTTCTTCGTCCAGAGGAAGCTCGAAATCCGGATCCTCCAGATCGCGGGGACGAACGGTGTACTGCTGTGCGATGTGATAAGTCTCGTGCACCGGCGCAAGGCAGCGGGCACATTCCGCTTCCACCGCGGCTTCGGCCTGGAGCGCGACTTCGGCGCCTTCGGCCGTGCGCGTCACAGAAAAAATGCCGGCCACAGGAGCAGGCAGCTGATACCCCGGCCAGTCCCGCCCGGTCAGGTCAAACGAAAACGACGCTGTATGCGGGCTTTTGGCGGCTGACAGGAACTTGTTCAAGTCAAATCGCATAGTACACCTCAAAAGGTTGCCTAACTAGTATACACAAGCAGCGGGTGCTTGTCAACACAAATTTGCAAAAAAATTGGGATTTTCTGCCGGCCCCGCCCCACATCTGGTGGAATCGCCCCGGGACCCGGCCCCTGCCGCGCCCCGCGCCGGCTCTATACATTAGATAGCGCAGCAACAGTATAGCACATACCGGCCTGCTGGACAACGGAAAGTTTCGCCGACACAGCCCGCAGCAAAAAGCCGCGTACCCGGATCACAGGTACGCGGCCTTGGCAGGGGTAGAAGGATTCGAACCCTCGGCACGCGGTTTTGGAGACCGCTGCTCTACCAACTGAGCTATGCCCCTATCTTTCTCCCCTCGCGGAGAGCGCTTTAATAGCATACCCAATTTGTGGCGGTTTGTCAAGGGTTTGTTTGCAAAAAAGTATATTTTGCGCAAAAATGTCCGCCGGGCTGCGAAAAATCTCCACAAGGCGGAGATTGAAACCCGCGGGCAGATGTGCTATACTGTCTTATTGTAATATGTGGTTTTGTGCGCCGGCACCGGCCTGCGCGCGGATCTTTGCCCGCCGCGTCCGGCGCGGCAGCGGCGATAAAATATGCTGGACCGTGGATTTCGGCCCAGAGAATAACCAGATTATAGGGGGAACATCCATGTCCGGACACAGCAAATGGAACAACATCAAGCGCAAGAAGGAAAAGACCGACGGCGCCCGCGCCAAGATCTTCACCAAGATCGGCCGCGAGATCAGCGTCGCCGTGCGTGAGGGCGGCAGCGACCCGGCTTCCAACAGCAAACTGGCCGCGCTGATCAGCAAGGCCAAGGCCAACAACGTTCCCAACGACAACATCCAGCGCACCATCAAGCGCGCCGAGGGCGGCGACCGCACCGAGTACGAGGCCATTACCTACGAGGGCTACGGCCCCGGCGGCATCGCGGTCATGGTCGAGACCCTGACCGACAACCGCAACCGCACCGCGGCCAACATGCGCCATTATTTTGACAAATTCGGCGGCAACCTGGGCAACATGGGCTGCGTGGGCTTCCTGTTCAATCAGAAAGGCGTGATCGTGCTGGATCTGGAGGGCAAGGACGCCGACGAGGCCATGATGGACGCTCTGGACGCCGGCGCCGAGGATTTTGACGCCAGCGAGGACGCCGCCGAGGTCACCACCTCTCCCGACGATTTCAGCGCCGTGTGCGACGCGCTGCAGCAGAAGGGTTACAGCTTTATCTCCGCCGACGTGGCCATGGTGCCCACCACCACCAATACGCTGACCGATCCCGACCAGATGGCCAACATGGCCAAGCTGCTGGATGCGCTGGACGACGACGACGACGTGCAGAACGCCTGGCATAACCTGGAAAACGAGGGCGACCTGGATCGCTGATCCCCCGGCCACCGGGCAGCGTTGCTTTTCAGATGGCAGCCGCCGGCCCATGGTTTGCCGGACACGGCCTGTCGCCGCCCCGCTTCGGGTGGCCGCAGGCCGTTTTTTGATGAAAGTTTTGCGCCGCGGCTTTGCCATGCCGCCGGTATCCGCCGCCCATCCGGGCCATACTGAAACGAGAGACAAAGGAGAATGACCGGATGATGCATCACGTTCCCTGCCCGCACTGCCTGGAACCCATCGAGATGGATTTCCACGGTCTGTGCCCCCATTGCGGCAAAAGCCTGGACAACCAGAACCCGGAAGGCGCGCTGCCTTTCGGCACCCAGCTGGCCGGGCGCTATACCATCGGCAAATACCTGAGCGCCGACGGAGACGGCCTGTGCTATCGCGGCGTCGACAACGCCGAAACACGGTTTGTCCGCATCAAGGAATATTTTCCCGTCACCCTGTGCAACGGCCGCAGCGCCGACGGCGCCCTGATGCCCAAAGCCGGGCGCGAAGTCCTGTTCAAAACCAGCCGGATGGACTTCAAGGACCTGTTTGACGACTTAAAGCGCCTGACGCCCGCGACCGGGCTTTCCCGCATTGTGGATGTGCTGGAGGAAAACAACACCGTTTACAGCATCGAGGAGAGCGAGAAGGGCATGACCCTGACCCATTACCTCTCGCTGAAATCCCGTCCGCTCACCCCGGCCGAGGCCCGCACCCTGCTGCAGCCGGTGATGGAGGGCGTCGCCCTGTTGCACAAATCGGGACTGATCCACCGGGGCATCTGCCCGGACAACATCCTGCTGCCCATCGACGGCACCGCCATGCTGACCGGCTACGGCACGCTTGCGCTGCGCACCGGCGGCAGCGAGCTGAAAAGCCAGCTGTACGCCGGCTATGCCGCGCCGGAGCAGTATTCGGCCGCCGAATTCTCCGGCAGATACACCGACGTGTATGCGCTGGCGGCCGTGACCTACCGGCTGGTGACCGGCCAGACCCCGGTCTCTGCGCCGCAGCGCCGGGTGCGGGACAGCCTGGAATCCGCCCACAGCCTGGAATCGGGGGTGCCCACCTACTTTTCGCAGGTCCTGTCCTGCGCCATGCGTCTGGACCCGGCCAAGCGGATGCAGACCGTGCCCGAGCTGATGAGCGCGCTGGCCAACCCCAGCGTGGCCAACGCCATGTTCGAGACCGGCGAGCCGCAGGTCTCCACCAAAAAGATCCTGGGCGCGGCCATGGTCGTGATCGTGATCCTGGCGGTGCTGCTGCTCTGGAGCCTGCTCTCCTCCCTGACGGCAAGCGGCAACGCCGCGTCCGGCAGTTCCCGGTCCGAGACGGCGCAGCCCTCCCCCACCCCGATTGCCGACGTTCAGCTCATCCCGAATTTTGTCGGCCAGAACTATGACGAGCTCCAAAGTTCCGACCTGTATGCCCAATACCGGTTTGTGCCGACCGAGGAATACTCGACGGAGGAAGCCGGCACCATCCTGTCCCAGACGCCCGCCGCCAATTCGCTGCAGACAGAGGACAACCCCGTGGTCGAGATCGTGGTCAGCCTGGGCCCCAACCTGATGGAGATGCCCAATATCATCAGCTACACCCAGGACAACGCCATCAAGGCCCTGGACAGCTACGACATCAACTACCGCATGATGATCATGGAAAACGACGGCAGCTATGTCCCCGGCTGCGTGGTCTATTGCAGCGTGGAAGCCGGCGAGCGGTTCGACGCCAGCGCCACCGTTGTGGATGTGTGGATCGCCGGCGAAACGGCGGAGCCTACCCCCGCGGCCGACGCGTCGTCCCAAAGCGGCGGCGAGTGACCCCTTGCCCGGCGGGACCGCTTTTCGAAAAATCTCCCGCGCCGCGGGGCAAAACGGACGGCCGCGTCATTTCCTGCGGCCGCTCGGCATTTTTGCCCAAACATCGACCTTTTGGCGCGGCGCCGTTTCTGACGCCGCGGTTTCATTTCCAGATTTTACAAGCCGGACGCTTTTCAAGCGCCCGGCAATTGTGTATAATAAACCATACCTACCACTAATTGAGAGACAGAGGAAACCCGAATATGTGTGGAATTGTTGGTTTTGTCGGCGCGCGCGCCGACATGCAGGAAATTTTGCAGGGCATGACCGACCGCATCGCCCACCGCGGCCCGGACGGCGAGGGGCATTTTATCGACGGCCCCGCCGCGCTGGGCCACCGGCGGCTGTCCATCATTGACCTGGAGGGCGGCAAGCAGCCCATGTTCAACGAGGACGGCAGCCTGGCCGTGGTGTTCAACGGCGAGATCTACAATTTCCAGGCGCTGCGCGAGAAATTGCTGGCGGCCGGCCATACCTTTGCCACCCGCAGCGACACCGAAGTGCTGCTGCACGGCTACGAGGAATGGGGGCACGAGCTGCTGGCCCGCTTGCGTGGCATGTTCACCTTCGCTTTGTGGGACAAAACCAGCCAGACGCTGTTTTGCGCCCGCGACCACTTTGGCATCAAGCCGCTGTACTATTATATTGCGCCGGAAACCGGCACCCTGATGTTCGGCAGCGAGATCAAGAGCTTCCTGGCCCACCCGGAATTCAAAAAAGAGCTGAACCGGGACCAGCTGGAGCTGTATCTTTCCTACCAGTATTCGCCGGGCGAGAACACCTTCTTCCAGGGCGTGAAAAAGTTGCTGCCCGCCCACTGGCTGGAGTGGAAGGACGGCAAGGTCACCGTGCAGCGCTACTGGCAGCCCGCCTTCACCCCCGACCACGAGCCGACGCTGGCCCAGTGGGAGGACGCTATCAGCGCCGCGATGAAAGAAAGCGTGGCCGCCCACAAGATCGCAGACGTGGAGGTGGGCAGTTTCCTTTCTTCCGGCGTGGATTCCAGCTATATGGCCGCGCTGGCCCATGTGGATAAGACCTTCACCGTCGGTTTTGCCGACAAACAGTACGACGAGACCGACTACGCCAGCGAGTTTTCGTCGGTGATCGGCGTCAAAAATTTTGCTTACCGCATCACGCCGGAGGAGTACTGGGAAAACCTGGGCAAGATCCAGTACCACATGGACGAACCGCTGGCCGACGCGGCCTCGGCGGCGCTGTACTTCGTCAACCGGGAAGCCGCCAGGCAGGTCAAGGTCTGCCTGTCCGGCGAGGGCGCCGACGAATTTTTCGGCGGCTACAACATCTACAAGGAGCCTTTTACCGTCAGCTGGTACGACAGGCTGCCCCTTTGGCTGCGCCGGGTCATCGGCGCGGTGGCCGAGTGCCTGCCCCCGGTGCACGGCGTCAACTTTCTGGTGCGGCGCGGCCGCCCGCTGGAGGAGCGCTACATCGGCAACACCAACCTGATGGGCGAGCGGCGCAAAAAGCAGCTTTTGAAGCAGTATTCCGGCGCCGTCAAGCCCACCGACCTGTCCCGGCCTTACTTTGACCAGACCAGCGGTCAGGACCCGGTGACCCGGATGGAGACCTGCGACCTGAACCTGTGGATGGTGGGCGACATCCTGCTGAAAGCCGACAAGATGAGCATGGCCAACAGCCTGGAGCTGCGGGTGCCGTTTTTGGACCGGAAGGTATTCGAGGTCGCCTGCCGCATCCCTGCCGAGCACAAGGTCAACGCCGGCCAGACCAAGATCGCCATGCGCGGCGCGGCCGAAAAGACCATCCCTGCCCGTACCGCCGACAAGAAAAAGCTGGGCTTCCCTGTGCCGGTGCGCGCCTGGCTGCGGGACGAGACCTATGCTTCCCGCGTGCGGGAGGCTTTCAACACGCCGGCCGCCGCCGAATTCTTCAACGTCAGGGAGCTGAACCGGATGCTGGACCAGCATATCTCGGGCAAGCGGGACAACTGGCGGCAGATCTGGTGCGTGTTCATCTTCCTGGTCTGGTACGACGAATATTTTGTGAAGCGGTGAGGTGAGCGCCATGCTTTTGAAACAACTGGTCAAGGAGCTGCCCTATACCCTGGTGCAGGGCAGCCTGAACACCGAAGTGACCGACATTTACTACGATTCCCGCAAGATGACGCCGGGCGGCCTGTTTGTCTGCATCGTGGGCACCCAGCGGGACAGCCACGACTTTGCCGCCGACGTGGCGGCCCGGGGCGCCAGAACGCTGGTGATCCAGCACGATCTGGCGCCGGAGGTGCTGGCCGCCCTGCCCGACGTGACGATCCTGCAAACGCCCAATACCCGCTATGCGCTGGCCATGCTGTCCACCGCCTGGTTCGGCCATCCGGCCGGCGAAATGACGATGATCGGCGTGACCGGCACCAAGGGCAAGACCACCACCACCCACATGATCAAAGCGGTGCTGGAAGCCGGCGGCCACAAGGTGGGCATGATCGGCACAAACGGCGTCTACTATCCCAACCACCACTATGACCTGAACAATACCACCCCCGAAAGCTACGACCTGCAGCGCATTCTGCGCCAGCTGGCCGACGCCGGCTGCGACGCCTGCGTGATGGAGGTATCCAGCCAGGGGCTGATGATGGACCGGGTGGCGGGCATCCGCTACAAGGTGGGCGTGTTCACCAACCTGTACCCCGACCACATCGGCCCCGGCGAGCACCAGAGCTTTGAGGAGTACCGCGGCTGGAAAGGCCAGCTGTTCCGCCGGTGCGAGGTGGGCGTGGTGAACGCCGACGACGAGAACGCCCCCGCCCTGTTGGAAGGCCACACCTGCCGCCTGGTGACCTACGGCATCCACACCCCCGACGCCGACTACCGCGCCGACGAAAACTACGAGCTGCTGCGCAGCAAGACGATGCTGGGCGTGGCTTTCCATGTATCCGGCAGGGACGATATGGACGTGAAGGTGAACATGCCGGGGCAGTTCAGCATCTACAACGCGCTGGCCACCATCGCCGCAGCCAGAGAGCTGGGCGTGCCGGACGCGGCCATCCATCAGGGCCTGGGCAGCACCATCGTCAAGGGTCGGGTGGAGCTGGTGCCCGTCAGCCACAAGTTTACCATCCTTTTGGATTACGCCCACAACGAGGCCGCCACCGAGAGCCTGATGGAGACGCTGCGCGCCTACCGGCCCCACCGGCTGGTGGTGGTGTTCGGCTGCGGCGGCAACCGCAGCAAGCTGCGCCGCTACGGCATGGGCGAGGTCTGCGCCAAACTGGCGGATTTCTGCATCCTGACCGAGGACAACAACCGCTTTGAAAAGGTGGAGGATATCATCGCCGACATCAAGGTGGGCATGCAGAAGGGCAATCCCAATGCAGAATACGTGGAGATCCCCGACCGGCTGGACGCGCTGCACTACGCCATCGACCACGCGCAGGAGGGCGACATGATCGCCGTGATCGGCAAGGGCCACGAGGCCTACCGCGACCGCGAGGGCGTCAAGACGCCGTTTTTGGAGCGGGAACTGATCGAGGAGTACGCGGCGGAAAAGGGCGTCGAGTGAGACACAAAACAAAAGGCCGGTGCGCAGGCATCGGCTTTTTGCTTTGACCAACAGTTAAGAGGTGTACTATGCTTTCATCCATGAAACGCGTGCTGGTCATCGGCTGCCCCGGTGCGGGCAAAAGTACCTTTGCCCGCCGGCTGCGGGATACTACCGGGTTGCCGCTTTATTACCTGGACCGCATCTGGCACAGGCCGGACAAGACCAACATCCCCCGCGAGGAATTCGACGCCCGCGTGGCGGAGCTGACGGCGGGCGACCGCTGGATCATCGACGGCAACTATCTGCGCACGCTGGAACCGCGGCTGGCCCGGTGCGACACCGTCTTTTTCCTGGACCTGCCGGTGGACGTCTGCTTGGCCGGCGTGGCCGCCCGCATGGGTCAGCCGCGGGAGGACATGCCCTGGGTGGAGGAAGAGCCGGACGAGGAGTTTTTGCAGTATATCCGGGATTTCCCCGCCGACCAGCTGCCGGAGATCCTCCGCCTGCTGGAGCAGTACCGCGCCGGGCGCAGGGTCATAACCTTCCGCAGCCGGGCAGAGGCGGAAGCGTTCTGGGTCGCGCATTCCTCCAGCTGACCGGCGGCCAAAGCGTTTGGCACGCCCCGCCGCCCGGGCGCGGCATGCTGCAAAGCGAAAAACAACAGCAGGGGCGCTGCCGGGCGGGCAGTCTCCCCTGCTGTTGTTTTTTCGGCGGGTCTCAGGCTTTTGCGCCGGCGTCCCCCGCCCGTTTTGCCAGCCCCGGCAGCACCTTGTACCACAGGTTGGCCGCAAAGCCGAACACCGCGGTCACAGGCTTTGCGCCGAACAGGCAGACGCAGCCGCCCGCCGCCAAAAACACCCAGCCGGCCACCGCCGGCACGCCCTTGCCGCCGGCCGCCTCGTAGCAGCCCAGCTCCACCAAAAAGGTGTACACCGGCATGTGCATGATGTAGATGGGCAGCGTCCGCTTGCCCAGCGACGCCAAGGCGCGCACATTGCCCAGCACCGCGATCAGCGCCAGCGCGCTGGCCAGACCGATCAGGTAGAACATGGCCCGGTCGGCGATGGTGTAGCCCGCGGTGTAGGCCACGTCGTTGAAGATGCGGGCACCCTCGTACACCGGTTCCGGCGCGCGCAGGATACTGACAAACCAGAAGCCGTACACCGCCGCAAAGGCAAGCCCCGGCAGCAGACGCAGCGCCGGCAGCCTGCGGGCGGCGCGGAACCAGCGGTCGACCTCGTCCCGGAACAGCACGCCCGCCGCAAAAAACGGAAAGAAAGCAAACACCCGGTTGAGCGACCAGGGCCATTCCACAAAGCCGGCGGCCAGGCCTACGGCGGCGGCCGCCGCAAAGCCCGCCGCCCTGCCGGGCAAGCCAAGTTTATCCCGCAGCAGCGCCAGCACAGGCACCGTCAGCTCCCAAAAGATCAGCGCGTAAAGATACCACATATGCCGCCAGGGCACCAGCAGCGCCGTCAGCGTGCCGCCGGCGGCGGCCAGGTCCTCGGTCAGCACCGCGGTGCGGAAGGGGATCAAAAGCGCCTGGCAGGCAAGGTAAAGCCAGACCTGCTGCAGGATCAGCTTTTTCCAGTTGAATTTGGCCACCAGGCCGCTGCACAGGCAGAACAGCGCCATGTGGAACAGATACATGCACTCAAAGGTGCCGTTGAACAGGGGCGACGTGCCCCGGTAATACTCCTCAAAATGGCCCCACACCACCAGGATGATGCCCAGCCCTTTCATCGCGTCCACATAGACGCGGCGGGGCGGCTGACCGGCGGCCGGGATGGTCTGTGTCTGCGGCATATCGGCTCCTTTCTGTGCTGCTTTGGGAGTTTTTGCGTATCGGTCAGGGGGCGGGCGGCGCGTCCCAGGGGGAGCGCACCACCTGACCGCTCTCCACCTTGGCAAGATCGGCCACGGCCGCCCCCGCCTTGACGATGGCCCCCGGCGCGGCGTGGACGCCGTCGCCCAGCGCCGCGTTGTGGTCGATGACGGCCCCGGCGTTCAGGATGCAGCCCCGCCCGGCCGTGACCCCCGCCCCCACGTAGCAGAAAGGCAGCGCCACCGTGCCGGCCCCCAGCACGGCCGAGGGGCTGACCACCGCCGCCGGGTGCACGAACACCGGCAGGCGGTAGCCCGCGGCGGCCAGCCGGTCCAGCAGTTCCAGCCGGAAGGCGTTGCTGCCCACCGCGGCAAAGGCGTCCGGGCAGGCGGCGCGCAGGTCGGGGCGGGCCAGGTCGGCCAGGGTCCCCGCGCAGCCGGGGGCGCTGTCGTCCAGAAAGACCGCCCGGCCATACCGGCCGGACTGCACCAGCAGCTCGGCCAGCTGGGTGCCAAAGCCGCCCCTGCCCAGGATCAGTACGCTGTTCAAACCGTGTTCGGCGGACATGCCGCTCCCCTGCCTTTCTGTGCCCGGCCTGCGGCAGCCGGGCCGTTTTTGGAATGTATCCCGATTATACCATAAACCGCCGCGATTTTGGGGCGGTTTGGGCCGCCTGCCGCCCCAAAAAGCTGTAAAATTTCTGTGTCCGGCACAGCGGCGGGCCGCCGGGTGCCTGCTTTTGCCGCCGCGCCCGGCTTGATGCAACAATAAGTCATACTTTCCTTTCGAGCTTTCTGGTAAATTTGACAAAATGCGCCGCTTTGCCGCGCCCCCACTGGCAAGATAGCCGAAAAGCGCCGGCTATGCTTGCATTTTGTCCGCCGCCGATTTACACTAAATTTACATGGCGATCATCACAGGATGTTTGCCTGCTGTGCCCTGGGTTCCGGGGCGCGGCGGGCAGCCAATTTTTGTGGTTAGGAGGGCTGACTGTGGCCAAGGTTCGGGCACAGGTTACGCAGGCCGGGGCAGCGGCGCCCCTGTCCCCCTCTCGCCGTGTATCCATCCCACACCGATAAGCGCAGTGCACCCAAAAGGCACTGCGCTGTTTGTTTTTCACCAAGGAGGTAATCGTCTGATGCAGAACAGAAAAGTTGCCATCGTTATGGGTTCCGACAGCGACTGGCCGGTGGTCAAGGGCGCATGCAGCGTGCTGAAGGATTTCGGCGTCGAGTACGAGGCGCGCATCCTCTCGGCCCACCGCACCCCGGCCGCCGCCGCCGAGTTTGCCAAAAACGCCCGCGCCAACGGCTTCGGCGTCATTTTGTGCGCCGCCGGCATGGCCGCGCATCTGGCCGGCGCTTTTGCCGCCAACACCACCCTGCCGGTCATCGGCATCCCGATGAAGGGCGGCGCCATGGACGGCCTGGACGCCCTGCTGGCCACCGTGCAGATGCCCTCCGGCTTCCCGGTGGCCACCGTGGCGCTCAACGGCGCCAAGAACGCCGCCTATCTGGCAGTGTCCATCCTGGCCGTGGCCGACGAGGAGCTGGCCGCAAAGCTGGAGCAGTTCCGCGCGGACACCGCCGCCGCCATCGCCAAGAAGGACGCCGCCGTCCGCGCCGAGGCCGCCGCGCTGTAAAAACGGGCGCAAATTTGCCAAAACAGCGCAAAAAAGGCACCTGACAGGGTGTTCAATTCGGCCGCGCTGTGGTATGATAAGTTATATAGGGAAACGTTGTCACATTTTGGTTTTTGAACAGGAAAAGGAGAGTATCACCATGAACGTCACCATCAAAGGTCAGCTGTACGAAGGCAAGGCAAAACAGGTGTTTGAGACCAGCGATCCCGCCATCGTCATGGTCCACTACAAGGACGACGCCACCGCCGGCGACGGCGAGAAGAAGGGCACCATCCGCGACAAGGGCATCGTGAACAACAAGCTGTCCAACGCGCTGATGCAGAAGCTGGAGAAGGAGGGCATCCCCACCCACTATGTGGAGGAGCTGAACGACCGCGACACCCTGGTCAAGAAGGTGGAGATCGTGCCGCTGGAGGTCATCATCCGCAACGTGGCCGCCGGGCATTTCAGCCTGCGCATGGGCGTGGCGGAAGGCACCCCCTTCAAGACCCCCATCCTGGAGTTCAGCTACAAAAACGACGACCTGCATGACCCGTTCATCAACCACTACTACGCCCTGGCCCTAGACCTGGCCACCCAGGAGGAGATCGACACCATCACCAAGTACGCCTTTAAGGTCAACGAGGTGCTGAAACAGATCCTGCTGGACGCCAACATCCGCCTGATCGACTTCAAGCTGGAGTTCGGCCGCCTGCCCGACGGCACCATCATCCTGGCCGACGAGATCAGCCCCGACACCTGCCGGTTCTGGGACGCCACCACCGGCGCCCACCTGGACAAGGACCTGTTCCGCCGCGACATGGGCGGCGAGGCCGACGCCTACCAGGAAGTGATGAAACGGCTGATCGGCTGAAAAGCCGCGCCCGCCGCACAGGCCCCGCCTGTGCGGCATCGTCTGGATGTTCCCACTGCTTTTTGTCAGGATTGAGGTTATTTCATGTTTGAACTTTCCCCCGCCGACGCCCTGCACGAGGAGTGCGGTGTTTTCGGCATCTATGACAAGACCGGCGAGACCGACATGGTCAGCGCCGTGTACAGCGCGCTGTACGCCCTGCAGCACCGCGGCCAGGAAAGCTGCGGCATTGCCCTGAACGTGGACGGCGTGCTGACGAACCACAAGGACCTGGGGCTTGTCAGCGAGGTCTTTACCAAGCGCGTGCTGGAGGATCTGCCCAAAGGCGCCAAGATGGCCACCGGCCATGTGCGCTACGCCACCTCCGGCCGCCGCACCCGCTCCAACGCGCAGCCGATGCTGCTGCACCACTGCAAGGGCACCATGGCCGTCTGCCACAACGGCAACCTGGTCAACGCCGCCCAGCTGCGCCGCGATCTGGAGCTGAAAGGCTCCATCTTCCACGGCACCTCTGACACCGAGGTGATCGGCTATATTCTGACCCAGAAACGGCTGACCGCCCAAAACATCGAGACTGCCGTCAGCGAAACGATGGGCATCATCAAGGGCGCGTACAGCCTGGTCATCATGTCCCACACCAAGCTGATCGCCGCCCGCGACCCCAACGGGTTCCGCCCGCTGTGCATCGGCGAGCTGCCGAACGGCGCCGGCTGGGCCTTCGCGTCCGAGTCCTGCGCGCTGGATGCGGTGGGCGCCCGCTTTGTGCGGGACGTGCGCCCCGGCGAGATCGTGGTGGCGGACCGCAGCGGCCTGCGCAGCATCGACGCCCACTGCGGCAAGGCCCCCCACACCATCTGCGTGTTTGAGTACATCTATTTTGCCCGCCCCGATTCCTGCATCGAGGGCACCTACGTCCACGAAGCCCGGCTGCAGGCCGGACGCTTTTTGGCGCAGGAGCATCCGGTGGAGGCGGACGTGGTCATCGGCGCGCCGGATTCCGGCCTGGACGCCGCGCTGGGCTACGCCCAGGAGAGCGGCATCCCCTACGGCATCGGTTTTATCAAAAACAAGTACGTGGGCCGCACCTTCATCCAGGGCAGCCAGGCCCAGCGCGAGAGCAGCGTGCGCATCAAGCTGAACGCCATCCCCTCCACGGTGGCCGGCAAGCGGGTGGTGCTGGTGGATGATTCCATCGTCCGCGGCACCACCAGCGCCCGCACCATCAAGCTGCTGCGGGAGGCCGGCGCCAAGGAGGTGCACTACCGCATCTCGGCCCCGCCGTTTGCCCACCCCTGCTATTTCGGCACCGACATCCCGGACGAAAAGCAGCTGATCGCCACCGGCCACACGGTGGAGGAGATCAACCGGCTGGTCGGGTCCGACACGCTGGGCTACCTGAGCGTGGAGCACGTCAGACAGCTGGCCATCCACAGCCACTGCGGGTTCTGCACCGGCTGCTTTACCGGCGACTACCCGGTGGCCCCGCCGCCCAAGAGCGAGGGCAATGTCTACGACCGGCCGCTGAGCCAGTCCAACACCAACAAGGTGCTGTAAGCGCACTGCGCCCGACGGGCCGGAATACAAGGAGGACCTTATGGAAAAGAGCCATTCTGAAAGCTACGCCGCCGCCGGCGTGGACATCACCGCCGGCTACAAGGCCGTGGAGCTGATGAAGCAGTACGTCGACCGCACCATGAACCGCCACTGCATCGGCGGGCTGGGCGGCTTTGGCGGCCTGTTTGAGCTGGACTGCACCGATATGCCCCACCCGGTGCTGATCTCCGGCACCGACGGCGTGGGCACCAAGCTGCGCATCGCCCAGCTGATGGACAAGCACGACACCATCGGCATCGACTGTGTGGCCATGTGCGTCAACGACATCATCTGCGCCGGCGCAAAGCCGCTGGTGTTTTTGGACTACATCGCCTGCGGCAAAAACGTGCCGGAGCGCATCGCCGAGATCGTCAAGGGCGTGGCCGAAGGCTGCGTGCAGGCCGGCTGCGCCCTGGTGGGCGGTGAGACGGCCGAGCACCCCGGCGTGATGCCGGAGGACGACTACGATCTGGCCGGCTTTACCGTGGGCGCGGTGGACAAAAGCAAGATCCTGGACAACTCCACCATGCAGCCGGGCGACGTGCTGATCGCGCTGCCCTCCACCGGCGTGCACTCCAACGGATTCTCGCTGGTGCGCAAGATCTTTGACATCGAAAACCACCCCGAAGTGCTGCAAAAGCACTACGACGGCCTGGACGGCACGCTGGGCGACGCCCTGCTGGCCCCGACCAAGATCTACGTCAAGCCGGTGCTGGCATTGATGAAGGAAGTCACCGTCAAGGGCGTGTCCCACATCACCGGCGGCGGCTTTTACGAGAACATCCCCCGCAGCCTGAAGGCCGGCTGCTGCGCCCGCATCCGCAAGGCGGACGTGCGCACCCCGGCGCTGTTCGACGTGCTGGCGAAGGAGGGCAATGTGCCTGAGCGCGATATGTTCAACACCTTCAACATGGGCGTGGGCATGGTGCTGACCGTTGCCGCCGGGGACGCCGACAAGGCCATTGAAGTCCTGCAGGCCAACGGCCAGGAGGCCTACCGCCTGGGCGTCATCGCCGAGGGCGAAGGGGTGGAACTGGTATGAGGAACATTGCAGTCCTGGTTTCCGGCGGCGGCACCAATCTGCAGGCCATTTTGGAGAGCGAGCGCCGGGGCGAGAACCCCAACGGCAAGGTCACCCTGGTGGTGGCCAGCAAGCCGGGCGTCTACGCGCTGGAACGCGCCAAAAACTTTGGCGTGCCGGGCGTTGTGGTGCGCCGCAAAGACTACGCCACCGCAGAGGAGTTCGACGCGGCGCTGCTGAACGTGCTGCGGGAGCATCACATCGACCTGGTGGTGCTGGCCGGCTTTTTGAGCGTGCTGGGGCCAAGCGTCATCGCCGCCTACCCTGACCGCATTTTGAACGTCCACCCCAGTTTGATCCCCAGTTTCTGCGGCCCCGGCTTTTACGGGCTGCGGGTGCACGAGGCGGCGCTGGCGCGCGGCGTGAAGGTGACCGGCGCGACGGTCCATTTTGTCAACGAGGTGTGCGACGGCGGGCCTATCCTGCTGCAGAAAGCGGTGGAGGTACAGCCCGGCGACACGCCGGAGACCCTGCAAAAACGTGTGATGGTGGAGGCCGAATGGCAGCTTTTGCCAAAGGCCATCGCCATGGTATGCAACGGTGAGGTGTAACAGCATGAAAAAGAACCTGTACAAGTTTCTTGCCGGCAACGAGTATCCCGGCCGCGGCATCGTGATCGGCATGTCCCCCGACGGGGACAAGGCCATGATCGCCTACTGGATCATGGGCCGCAGCCCCAACAGCCGCAACCGGGTGTTCGACGCCATCCCCGGCGGCATCCGCACGGTGGCCGCCGACCCGGCCAGGATGGAGGATCCGCACCTGATCATCTACACCCCGGTGCTGACCATCCACGAGACCACCATCGTCACCAACGGCGACCAGACCGACACGGTCTACCGCTTTATCCGCGACGGCCTGTACCCCGGTTACAGCTTTGAGGCCGCGCTGGCCACCCGCCTGTTTGAGGACGACGCCCCCAACTACACCCCCCGCATCTCCGGCGTGGTGGACATGCGCCTGGGCGGCTACAAGCTGAATATCCTGAAAACCTGCGAGGGCAACCCCGCCAGCGTGCAGCGCCAGACCTTCGACTATCCCCAGCCGGTGGCCGGCGAGGGGCATTTCATCAGCACCTACCAGAAAAACGGCGCGCCCATCCCCAGCTTTGCGGGCGAGCCGATGCGGGTCGCCATCGACCAGAACGACCCGAACGAGCTGGCCGGCAAGATCTGGGAGAGCCTGAACGAGGACAACAAGGTCAGCCTGTTCGTGCGCGCCATCACCCTGGCGACCGGCGATTACGAGGACGTGATCCTGAACAAGTACACTGCGGTGGAGGGCTGAAACGATGAAGGAATTTGAACTGAAATACGGCATGAACCCCAACCAGAAGCCGGCCCGCATCTACATGGCGGACGGCGGCGAGCTGCCCATCCAGCTCCTGAACGGCCGCCCCGGCTACATCAACTTTCTGGACGCCTTCAACAGCTACCAGCTGGTGCATGACCTGGAAGCCTCGCTGGGGCTGCCCGCCGCGGCCAGCTTCAAGCACGTTTCCCCCGCCGGCGCGGCCGTGGGCCTGCCGCTGGACGAGACGCTGCGCCGGATGTACCACATCGCCCCGGATATGGAGCTTTCGCCCCTGGCCTGCGCCTACGCCCGCGCCCGCGGCGCCGACCGCATGTCCAGCTTTGGCGACTGGATCGCTTTGTCCGACGTGTGCGACCTGCCCACCGCGCTGCTGATCAAGAAGGAAGTGTCCGACGGCATCATCGCCCCCGGCTACACCGACGAGGCGCTGGCCGTGCTGAAAGCCAAGAAGAAGGGCAGCTACCCCGTGGTGGCCATCGACCCCGATTATCTGCCGGACAAGCTGGACCGCCGCACCGTGTTCGGCGTGACCTTTGAGCAGGGCCGCCAGGACCTGGAGATCACCGCCGACACCATGCTGGGCAATATC